>JAFGGY010000139.1 GCA_016930365.1 Prolixibacteraceae bacterium
ACTCAACTTTTATGGCTTCGGTTATCAAACTGCGGTTGGCCAGCCCATAAAAAACGAATAGGGTAGAAATGATATAGAAGGCTACCGGATATGGTTTGGAAATTTGTTCGAGGGTAAAAAAGAATGCCCAGGTTATGGCTATCAAAAGAATGGAGCTTGCCATTCCCTTTAAAAATCGGTTTTTACCACTGTTAAACCATTTCTCGGTTTTCGATATGGCAAAACCGAATGCCCGTATGGGGTGGGGTAGCCATCGGGGGTCGCCCAAAAGACTGTCGAGAATAAATGCTGCAACAAGCGGGTATATGATGTATTCGGAACTCATAAATTTTATTGTTGTTTTAGCATAAACCATTCTTTAAGTGCTGATATAAGCTCCCGGTTATTTTGTTCGCTTTGTACCGAAAGCCTGAAATGTTGGTTGCTTAGCCCTTTAAAGTTCGAAGCATCACGGATGAGGATGCCGTAATTTTCGATTAGAAAGGATTTCAGCCCGGCAGCTGTTCCGATGTTTGTTTTTACAAGAAAAAAATTGCAAGATGTAGGTAATACGGTCAATGCCGGTAAGCGGGAAAGTTCTTCCTGAAACCGTTTCGACTCTTGAATGATTTTTTCTGTATCGGGTATAAGTTTTTTATAATTATTCATGATGAAAGCCCCGGCTTCAATGGCCAGTGTGTTCATGTTCCATGGCATCATGTTTTGCTTAATCTTTTTGATATTTCTTCTGGCTGAAACGAGGTAGCCAATTCTGAGCCCGGGTACTGAAAACGACTTGGTGAGCGAACGGATCACGATAAGGTTGGAGTACTTTTGGGTGAGCGGTATCGCGGTTTCAAAATTCTGGCATAAATCGGAATAAGCTTCGTCAACAATGAACAGTGTTTTGGGGTGTAGCCGGCATAGTGCATCAATTTCATTAGTTGAGGTTGTTCTGCCATCGGGGTTGTTGGGATTGCCCAGCCAAACGAGCTTATTGTTATTCAAGGATTTTTCCGGAAGGGCGACGTCTTGTTCAATATGATGGCCAAATTGTTTGCAGGCATCTTCGTATTCGCTAAATGAAGGAATACGAATAAATGACCGGTTGTTGCTGAATGTTTGTGCAATTAAGTAAAAAGCCTCGGTTGAACCGTTGCAGGCCAGTAGGTTTTCTTTCTCGATGTGGTGGTGTTTGGCAATGGCTCCTAAAAAAATATTGGCTTCGGGGTCGGGGTAGTTGTGCAGTGTGTTCAGTTTTGTTTTCAGAAATGCAACCAACCCTTTAGCCACTGCGCCATTCGTTATGTTGGTGCTAAAATCGGCTGTAATGGTTCGATTGTAAGCGTATTGGTCGTTCCCGTGTCCGTTTAACATTATTGGTTATTGCAAGGGTATTGTGTTTATTCTAAATCCAGAACAATTTGTATGTTATCTTTAACTAGATCAATCAACTCATGAGGTAAAACACCAATTTTTTTAGTCAGCCTTTTATTGTCAATTGCCCTGATTTGGTCAATCATTATATCACATGCCTGATTTAAATTAGCAATTCCCTTTTTAAGATGAACTCTTAATATTTCAGAATCCTTTTTTATGTTTGTAGTAATGGGACAAACAATTGTAGATGGATGAGGTATTTTATTCAGCAAATTAGTCTGAATCACTAATACCGGCCTTGTTTTTCCAGTTTCTGTACCAATCTGTGGATTTAAGTCTGCAATCCAAATTTCAAATTGTTTAATCGACATAGTCAATCTCCTCAAAATCTTTAAGAACAGACATTGAATCTGCTTTTACAAGCTTTGATTCTTCCTTTAGCTTTTTCTCGAGCATTTGTTTGCGTTGAACTCTGTTATAATATTCAAGCGCCTCGTTAATATATCGATTACGTGGTTTGTTGATGCGGGAAAGTATTTTTTCCGTTTCGCCAAAAATCGAATCGTCAATTTTTAAAGATACAGTTTTCATAATTGCAAATATATGTTTTTTTAAAATATATAACAAGTATATACTATTTGTATATCATTTCCAAATTACTATTTTCCCGTACATGCTCAGCCAGTTTGTCAAACTGCTCTTCTTTAAATACTTCGTAGTTAAACTCCGATTCCGCTTTATTCTGTGTTTTCAATAGTTCGTTAACAACAAGTTGATTATCGAAAATACCATGAATATAAGTACCCCAGGTTTTTTCGTTCAGGAAATATCCGTCTTTTCCTTTGTTCTCAATGTGGCATAAGGGCGATTCATGCTCAAAAGTAGTTTCGCCCATGTGGATTTCGTATCCTTTGCAAAGTTCGGGATTATCGCGAAAAGTGAAGGTGCATTGCTCTGTTGTTTTTTCGCCTTTCAATATGGTGTGGATGGGCAATATACATAAACCCGGCATGCCGGCAATGTCGCCTTCAACGCCATGGGGGTCGTTAACCGAAATGCCCATCATTTGATAACCCCCACAAACACCGTAAACTGCTTTTCCTGCTTTTTGTGAATTAACGATGGCTTTTGCCAGACCCGTTTCGCGAAGGTGCATTAAATCGGAAATGGTATTTTTTGAGCCGGGGATGATGACCACATCAGCTTTTTCAACTTCCGAGGGGTTTGCCGTGTAAAACAGGTGTACACCCTGTTGTTGTTCAAGGTTGTTGAAATCGGTAAAGTTGCTCATGTGCTTTAGTAATACCACGGCAATGTTCACCATACTGCTTTGGGCGTGTTTTTGTTTAATGTCAATCACTACCGAGTCTTCGTCTTCAATATAGATGTCGCGAAAGTAGGGTATAACCGCCACAACCGGAATGCCGGTAATATCTTCGAGCATTTTACGGCCGTCTTCAAAAAGCCTTATATCACCCCTGAACTTGTTAATAATAATGCCCTTAACCAATTCGCGTTCGTCGGGTGGCAGAAGTTCCAGGGTTCCGTACACGCTGCCAAACACGCCACCCCGGTCAATGTCGGCAATGAGGTAAACATCGGCCTGTACTGCTTTGGCAACGCGCATGTTTACAATGTCGCGGTCGTGCAGGTTCAGTTCCGAAATGCTGCCCGCTCCTTCAATAACAATGGGGTTGTATTTTTCGGCTAAACGCCAGTAAGCTTTCATCGCTTCGGCGAACAAATAATCACGGCCGGTATGGTTAAAATAGTCGAGTGCCGACTGGTTGCCAATGGGCTTGCCGTTCAGCACCACTTGCGATTTCATGTCGCCGGTTGGTTTTAGCAAAATGGGGTTCATATCGGCGCTGCATGGTATGCCACAAGCTTCGGCCTGCACGGCTTGTGCCCTTCCCAACTCAAGCCCGTCGGGCGAGGCATAGCTGTTGAGCGACATGTTTTGGGCCTTAAACGGGGCAGGCGCGTATCCATCCTGTTTAAAAATACGGCAAAAAGCTGCGTTGATAACCGATTTTCCCACGTCGGAACCGGTGCCTACAAACATGATGGGTTTTAGAATTATAGCCATTAAGTAATTAATTCACAATAATTTTCCGGGTAATAGTTTTGCTCCCGATTATGATTTCTATAAAATAGATCCCCGGTTTTCTATTCATGTTGATATCAACAAATGAGTTGTTGTGAGCTGTTTTATGCGCAATTATACTTCCACTGGCATTAACTATTGTTATTATTGCCGTTTTTTCAACTTGTCCAAAATGAACCTTAAATTGACCTTGAGATGGGTTAGGGCTGACAATGATTTCTGCAAGGCTTTGTTCATCAACTGAAGTTCGTATAATATTTACACACTCAGAGGTATCAGTGCAATGCTCTGTGAAAACAATAACAGCATAGTTGCCATTTTTAGTTGCGATAAATTCTTGTTCGGTAGCACTTTCAATTGCTTCTTTTGTTTCGCAATCTATCCACTGGTAGCTGGCATTATTGTGCATCGAATGTAAAATGGTATCGTTTACAATACTCACTTCTGTATTGATGTTTTCAATGGTGAGGTGGGTGGTGATAATGCTGTCGGCACCTGCATTGTTTGCCAGTGTATCGGTATAAATTCCGTTTTCGGTATAAACGTTACCTGTCGGAGATAAATATTCGCCGCAGGCTATAACCGTTACTTCGGAATAAGTATCGAGGTTGGGCACAAAACTCCAAAGCTCCCGGCCATCGATTCCATCATTGGCTGTAAAATAAATTTTGTTATGAAGAAAGGTGAAGTCTTGAGGGTTGGAACTTCCTTTTCCTGCAAAAATATCAGCCATCATTTGCGGGGCATCACTTCCGTTATAGCTCCATAGTTCGGTGCCGTTTTCGCCATTATCGGCTGTGAAATACAGGGTTTGATTAATAACTTTGAAGTTTGACGGTTCGGAGCTGTTGCTGCCCGGGTTTATGTCGGCGATTTGACGTGGTGCTGTTTCACCGTCGTACGACCATAATTCGGTACCTGTTGAATCGGTATAAGCTGAAAGTATAAGAATGTCGTTAAAAACTACCAAATCGTTTGGTATAATACCTGCCCAGTTTTCATTGGTGGCTTTCAAATTTATTGGGTCATCTTCGCCGTTGTATTCCCATAGCGAAGTTCCTACAATTTCGATATAAGCGATGAAGTAAAGTTTGTTGTTGAATACCGTAAGCAGCTTAGGATAGGAATCGTATTCTCCTTCGCGGCAGTCAAATTCCAGCTTTACTATCTCATCGCTGTCCATGCTCCAAAGTTCTTTGCCGAGTGCGCTGTCGGTCGCTGAAAAATATAGCTTGTCGTTGAAAACAGTCAGGTTTTCGGGTGATGATGATAGCTTGCCGGGCATACTATTGCTTACAAGTTGGGGTGCGTTTTCGCCATCGTATTTCCAAAGTTCAATCCCGGTTGTGTCGTTTTCGGCCGAGAAATAAATGTTGGAGTTGAATTCGGTAAAATGCTTTGGATTGCCCCATAAGCCGCCTTTGTTTATATCTGCAACCAAATATGGAGGGTTCACACCATCGTATTCCATTAGTTCAATTCCGTACTTGTCAATTCTACCTGAAAAGACAACTTTATCGTTAAAAACTGTTGCTTCGTATAAATTATCCCATTGAGCTTCCTCTGCGTCTATAATTTCTTCAGGGGTACTGTTTTCGTTGTATTTCCAGAATTTTTGTTCCGTACTGTCGGTTGCCGAAAAGTGTAGCTCGTTTTTGAAAACAAATAGATTGTTGAGTGACGAACCGTCTGTGCCGTTTTTTAAATCGTGCTGTGATAAGGTTTTGTTATCGAGATCAAATATTTGTAACTCGATGCCATTTCCTGAATTGCCCCTAAAAATTAGTTGGTTATCAAAAAGAATCAATTCATTAATAGAATAATCATAAAATGGAATAGATATTAATGCTTCGGCGGTGATACCGTCTTCGTACTTCCATAAAACTGCTTCGTAATTTTCGTTGTATGCAAAAAAGTACAATACATTATCGTTGGCACAATACGCTTTTTTACTGCTGTTAATGTCAAAATTGTGTTTTACGTTATCGATAGCCTGAAATGTAGATGTGCCACTGTTTATGTATATTTTATTACTCCATGTAACAAAAATTTTTTCAGATGTTGAAGCCAGTGGAGTGATTGTCAGAAGTGGAGTGGCGACTTGCCCGGGTTCATTTACACCGTCATATTTCCAAAGCCTCCACGCCGACGAGTTCTTTTCCTTTGCTACAAAGTGTAATTCGTTATTAAATGTGATAAGATTTTTTGCTCTCTCACCATTATATTCAACTTGTTCTGGAGTATTGATGCCGTCGAATTCATATAGTTCTTCGTAGCTGAATATATCTTTTTGTGCTGTGAAATATAATGTGTCATTTACTACTTCTTTCGAACTTATTCCCATGGCAAAACCACCTTCAGCCATATTTTCAATTTCTGAAGCTGAGCTTGCTCCATCGTATTCGTAAATTGTGTAGTAGATGTTGTAATTTTCTCTTTTTTGGAAGGTAAAAAACAGTTTGTTGTTAATGATGAAGGGTGATGCAATAACGCTGCCTTCATGTCCTTCGGTAATATCGTCGGCTAATTGAAAGCCATTAATCGGGTCGTAGCACCACAGTTCGTTGCCATGAATATTATCGTTAGCTACAAAGAATAGCTTGTTTTTGTATTCAACAAGAAAAGAGACAGTTGATATTTCTGGTTGCTCTGAAGCCTGAACTTTTTCAGGTTCATTGTCTCCGTCGTATATCCATAACGATTGGTGGATGCCATCCGATTGGGCTAAAAAATAAAGGTTGCTATTGTATTGGATAAATTTGTTGGGACTTGAGCTAACCCTTGATCCATGGGGATTAATATTATATTCGAGTTGAGGTTCTTGTCCAAAATTTACTGTTGAAATAGAAAAAACAAGAATAATCGATAAAAATACTATGTAGGTAGGTTTCATTTGGTTAATTAATTTGTTTGGTTTAATAAAGTTACAAAAATAATAAATTGTGGAAGTTTAAAGAATGTTACAGCGGTTTGTCGTTAATTTTGTCAAAACATTAATAGGGTTGGTGGTGTATTTAACTTCAAAATTTCTCCATATCCTACGTTGATATCGAAAGCTTCCTGTGGCGTTTTGTTTTCGATAATCGATTTTATGGCTCGCATGGGACCACCATGACTCACAATGCAAACATCTTTGAAGTTTGATTCCATAATTTCTTTGAGAAATGCCTTGCAACGTTGTATCATTTGTGCATACGATTCGCCGCCGGGGGTGGGTGTGTTTACAAAGTCGGCAAACCATGCTGTGGCTTCGGGGGTTTGATCAATATCGTTCCAATATTTCCCTTCCCAATTGCCAAAGTTGAGTTCCATCAAGCGGGAATCAGGAATTACTTTTGACGAAATTTTTTGTGCAAGCCGCATACACCGGCTCAGTGGACTTGAATACACCACATCGAACGTGCATTTTTTAATTTGTGTCATTATTTTTTCAGCTTCATTGTTAAACAAAGCGCTCAAAGGTACATCGGTGTGGCCGTAAATCATGCCTGGTGGCACATTAACGGTGGTATGACGAATTATAGTGATATGCATATTTTTTTCGATTGAGTTGGCAATATTAGTTTTATAAAATCATTAAGATGGATTGTTATATTGCTGATTGTAAGCAATGTGTGTTTGTGTTTAATGGAATATGTAAATATAGGCCGCCAAATTAGCTATATGATTTTATTAAACAAAGATAACTTTTGCCAAGGTGAGAAATACAATGATTT
Source organism: Prolixibacteraceae bacterium (assembly GCA_016930365.1). Lineage (GTDB taxonomy): Bacteria > Bacteroidota > Bacteroidia > Bacteroidales > Prolixibacteraceae > Roseimarinus. The sequence goes on from JAFGGY010000139.1 coordinate 7,183, forward strand.
TTTTCGCCGGGATAAATAGTTCGTTAATATTTTTAGGTTATTGACAATGAGTAGTTTGTGTTATGGAGCTTTTGTTGTTTAGATTCCTGCTTTTTAGTTCATTATAAATATATTTTAATGTCTCGTGTTTAAAATATAACCTACTATTGGGGGATAATATCATCAAAAATATTGAATTCCATTTAGCATGAATTTGTCAAATAAATATGACACATAAAGATTACAAAAAGTAAAGTAAGGTTGTCAAATAGATATTTTTACCTTACATTTGAAACGAATCATTAAATCAACTATCATGAAAACAAATTATTTATTTCCAAATCGGTATAAAAAAACTGGTTGGGTTTTATTCATTATTGGAATTTTACTTGGAGTTGTATATATACTCGGGACTGTATTTATGGATTTCGAGACAGACATTAGTATTTTTGATTTAAAAGTATTTGCTATTGCAGTAAATCGTTTTGCAGGTGATACGTCTTATTTTACGGTTATTAGGAATGAAGTTTTTGACGAAATTGCTTGTTTGTTAATTGTTGTTGGGGCATTGCTTGTTGCTTTTTCAAAGGAGAAGTCGGAGGATGAGTTTATTTCTAAAATCAGGTTAGAGTCTTTAGTGTGGGCTACTTATGTAAATTATGTCATCCTGATTGTATCAATAATTTTTGTTTATGAAATGATTTTTTTCTGGGTGCTCATTTTTAATATGTTTACTCTCCTGATTTTTTTCCTTATTCGTTATAATTGGGTTTTATACAAAACTAAAAATCAAGTTAAAGATGAAGAATAGTATAAAAGTTGAAAGAGCAAAGAAAAACATCACACAAGCTCAGTTAGCTGAACTGGTGCAAGTTAGTAGGCAAACAATAAATGCTATTGAGTTAGGGAAGTACAATTTATCGACTATACTGGCATTAAAAATTGCCCATGTTTTTAATCAATCCTTGCATGATATTTTTGAGCTTGAAGATTCCGATTGGAAGTCTTGATTTTCATGCCAAATGATATTTACAATAGTTCGTTACATATTTTTAGGTCACTGACAATGAGTTATTTGTGTTTTGCCAATCAGGTCATCTAAGTTGCTGGCATTTAATCTATTAGAAACAAAATCTCATATCTCATGTCTGAAATCTAACGTGCTATTGATTTAATGAAACAGGGGCTGCCAAAAACCGACAGCCCCTGTTTAATACTAAATTATAAGGATTAATTATTCCATCAATGACTTTACATAGTCTATTAAATCACCTCTCAGGTTTTTTGCTACTATTTGTCCTTCCTTGTCAACTAAAAAGCTTGTTGGGAAACTGTTGATGCCAAATAATTGCTGTATTTCTTCACTACACATAGCAACTTCGTAGTTGATTTTTTTATCAGCAATAAAGTTTTTCAGTACGTTTTCGGTGTCGTTAACCGATAAACCAATAATTACAAGTTGATCGGCAGGTATAGTTTCTGCAAGTTTGATAAGGTGGGGCACTTCGCCAACACAGGGACTACACCATGTTCCCCAAAAATCAATCAATACAAATTTACCTTTGTTTTCCGACAGCTTAAACGTTTTGCCGCTAAGGGTTTCAATACTGAAATCGGGGGCTGTTGTGCCTTCTTTGAATTTGAATCTTTTCAACAACATCTCAATTGTGCCATCATATAATCCTGCATATTTTGGGTATTTGGTTTTAATGATTTCAATAAGTTCAATGGCTCTGTCTTCGAACATATATGACAAGCTTCGGGCACGGTCGAATAGTATTGAACCGCAAATTTGGTCGTTTTTGCTGGTTTCGAGTACCTTGTTGAGGTAATTGTTGAAATAACCGGCTGGGATATTCACATCGTTATACATTGAATACTGAATTACCTGTATATCTAAATTTGAAAACGAACTGTAAAGATAATTAGGTAGCCATGGGCTTTCTTCAATTAGCTTTTTTGCAGTAACAATTATATCTGAATAGTAGTTGTAGTAGCCCGGGCTTTTACGGATTTCCTCCAATTTTTGCCTGTTTTCTTTTGTTGAATAATATATCATTTCTAAATAAACGGGATGATAATTTTCGGCAAACATAAATTCATTTTCAAGAAATAACCATCTGTATTTCTCTGGTGCTTGATTTTTAAGGGTGAGTAAATCATTGTAAAATGAATTGCGCAACGAAATGATGCTGTCGAGATTATTACTGGTCGTTACACCTGTATAGATTGTTTGATTTAAGCTAATTGCCATATCTCTTAGCTTGTTGTGAATCATGTAATATGTACTATCGGCAGCGCTTCCTGAAATTATATATTCTGCCTCGCCTCGCCTGTAATCGTTTGGATTGAATACTATCGACGAATTGCCGTCGGTAATAATGTTCGAGAGGTTAGCCCATACGTTATACTTTGTAGTAGGCAATGATGGGATATGAACGGCCTTTTCTCCATTAACCATGAAGAAAATTTCATCGATAGGTGTATTCATTAAGCTATCCGGTAGAGTGTAGGTATTGTTTTCCGAATTATAAACCAAATGATCTTTTTCGGTAAAACTGTGATTATTAAACTGCCCCATGGCGGCAATGTATTTAATTTCTTCGGGGATACTTAGCCGATCCATTTGAACATTTAGTTCTAATTCTTCGTCGGTGTCGGGTACAAAAATGTTGTACATAATTTTATTGGCTGTAGGATGTAGCATAACAATATCGTAGCATCCTGTTGAAAGCTCCAGTTCGAAAACTCCATCTTCCGACAGTAACATTTCATTCATTTCTCTCCATGGAGCGAGTTGCCATTCGTATTCGGTATATCCGAAAGCATAATTTTGTCCTGGAACATGATCGGGAGCTTCTAGTTTCACTGTTAGCCTGGCTGCAAAAATTGAAGGAATGCAGAATAAAACAATTAAGAGAACAATTGATAATTTTTTCATTTCATTAATTTTTTGAGGTTAGATTAATAAATGAAACCACCATTGAGTTGTTGCTTGTGCTCACATGTTGATTGTCAGTATGTAAGGGTGTGTTTTGGTGGTTTCACGATAATGCTTAAAAGGTTAATACACAATAATACAAATTATTTTTCAATGTGGTATTATTTTTTAAGTATTTTGTTAGAAATGAATTAGATGACGAAAAGCATATTAAAAAACAACAGAAATATGGGGAAATGGAAATGATGTTTGTTAATAAGCTTTAGCAATATGGCAGGCTATTAATCAGTCTTTACAGACTTTATCAATTTGAGTGATTGATACTTTCTGTTATATTTCATCGTTCGATTTTTTATGGCAACTCATAATTTATTGGTAGCATAATGCAGGGCTAACGGGGCAATCCGGAACGAGTCAAACCTGCCCTGCCTGGAGACGCCAATCGCCCCGTTCCGATGAACGTTGCGGAACAACCCGGGGCAATCGTCGAAAAGTAAACACCCCAACCATTATACTATTTTGAAAAAGTAGCTATTTTGTAAGGACAGAATGCAGAATTGTTAACAATGCTGGAATTTGTTTTATAAATCCTTTTTAAGATAAATCATATCAACAAGTTGTATGTCGCCGTCGAACATTGGGTGGTCGTAATTATCGGTGAAGAAATTTTTTATTCGGTGCGATATTTTAAATCCACAATTTTTGTAAAACGACAAAATCCAAGGCACTTCGCCGGTACCCAAAAGCATTGTTTTGTATTTGTTTTTGTAAAAGTCTGAGACATAGTTCATCAACGCTTTGCCGTATCCTTTGCCCTGATAATTTTCGTAGGTTGCTATGTTTTTCAATTCGCATATTTCGTTATTTATCGGCACTACAACACAAACACTTTTCAAGTCATCGTCGAATAATGCAAACAAATCTCCAGGTGGCAAGTATTTGTCAATCATATCTTCCTGTTCGTCGGCCAGCAATAGTAAGTCAAGAAACTGCTTCTTGTTCTCGTTAAT
>JAFGGY010000140.1 GCA_016930365.1 Prolixibacteraceae bacterium
ATCGCTAATAGATAGAGGTAGCCCAGCTGGTTAGAGCGTCCCGATAAAATCGGGAAGGTCGGCGGTTCAAGCCCGCCTCTCGCTACATCGAAAATGAAAGGGTTGCAGGTTTTGCATCCCTTTTGTGCTTGCATAATTCTAAAACACTTTTTTTTATTTCTATCAGCCTAAGAAAATACTTTTTCAATTGTAGGTTATCAAATTTATCGTTCCTGTCGATTTATCCCGATTGAGTCAGAACACTTTTCGCTATACTGTTTGGCGGGATATATATTGAAAGGTTATTGCCAATAATGAAAATCATATCAGCTTTAAACAAATATTACACTTACTTTGCTATGAATGTTGTGATGTTTTTTATTTTTAGCAAATTATGATTCATTTCAATTGCAAAACTGGTAAATGATGAGCAGGCTTTTATTTTTCTTCTTATTATTAGTGTCATCCTCCCTTATCGCTCAAAACAGGTATAACAATAACTGGATTGACTACGGTCATGAAGGTTGGGGCCCAGGTCACTGGCTGCAAATTGCTCCCGGGATTATGGGGCCAAATGCACTGCCTGTTCCTCGTATGGATTACGCCCTGGTTGGCAATAAGTATAAGATTGAAGTTGGAGCAGACTATCATTATATGCCCGGCGATACCTCTGTGAATAGCTTCCTTTTGTTTTACTGGCCGGTTGTCCCCGGCAAGGTAGCTGTAGAAATCTATGGACAGCCCAGCGAAACCTTTCGAACATCGGACGAACTGCGTAGCGTAAGGCAGATATGGTACAACGATCCCGGCTGGAAAACCATACCGGGCGATTTGCTGGTATGTACTTATATTCAACTTATTCGCGATAAATTTTTTTTCCCCGACATTTCAATCAGCTACACCATCAAATCATCAACGGGCGATAATATCGACGCACGATATACCAATTCGACCATGAATAATTTTTGCCTGGCTTTTGGGAAATCGTTTTATATTAACAAATTGCTGATCGACGAAATACGAATAGCCGGCCTTGGCGGTTTTTATGTGTGGGAAACCAACATTAACGATATGGCACAGGACGAAGGTCCGGTTTATCTGTTGGGCTTACAACTTCAAAAAGCTGGGTATTCAATCTTTACCGAAATAGGAGGTTATTCGGCCTATGGTGCATACAACCACCTTGAGCCGGTAGTTGGACAAACTATTGAAGACTACAACGATCCGCTCATTTTCAGAGGCCGCATCGAAAAAACCGGTTCGAAATTCAACGTAAAAGCTGAATATCAAACCGGGTTAAATAACGATTATCCTTACCAAACCTTTAGGCTTGGATTTGTTTATAAATTTGCAGTAAACTAACGTTTTTCGGCCAGCGATTTTAACAACTTACGCACAGCTTCTACCGATTCTACTTTGAATTTAGCGGCTGTATTTACCATTCCTACTTTAACGGTAACAGCCATTTCGGGTAATTCTCTGAACATATATTCGTCGGTCCAGTCGTCGCCTATAGCCAAAATAAACTCAAAGTCTTTGTTGCCAAGAAAGCGCATGGCTGCAGCTCCTTTGTTAATGCCGCCGCTTTTAACTTCAATAACCTTATTTCCCTCCATAATTTCGAGGTTATGATTGGCTATAAGATTTGTTAGTTCATCTTTGAGTTCGTTGGCACGCAACACGCCCTGCTCGGGTTCGGCTTTACGATAGTGCCATACCAGCGAGTAATTTTTCTCTTCGATAAACGCTCCCGGTGTACGATCAACAAAACTCTCGAGTGCCGGCCTGATATTCTCTTTCCAGTCAGCATTTATTTGTTGAAGCATTTTCCATTTTCCACCTCGTACACGTGTCCAAACACCATGCTCAACAATCAGGTTTACGTCATATCCCTTAAACCATTTTTCGAGGGTTTCGCGATCGCGTCCACTAATAATGGTTACCTCGTTTTTATCGTCGGCAGTAAGTTTTTTTACAATGTCCAGCACCTCGTCGTCGGGAAAAGCATCCTGCGGATTGGCCTTAAAGCCACTCAACGTTCCGTCGTAATCGAGAAAGATGGCTCGTTTCTTGGTGTCGGAGTAATCGCCCACAATCAGTTTTTGTATCGAAGATGTTATCTTTTTTGTGTTAAATTGTTGCTGAATGCCTTCAACTTTTTCGAGCGATTTTACAAACTCGGCTGCCCACTTAAATACGTCGTAGCGTTTTATGCGCTCCTGCATTGTGCTCATTCGTGACCGCTGTTCGTCTATCGGCATTTCGAGTGCCTGGTGAATGCTATCGGCTATTTCGTTAAAATTATTGGGGTTGATATTGATGGCTTCGCCCATTTCTTTGCTAACACCTGCCATTTCGCTCAAAATTACCACCCCTGTTTTATTCACTCTCGATGCTACGTATTCTTTGGCTACCAGGTTCATTCCATCGCGCACAGGAGTTATCAGCGCTACATCGCTGGCATTGTATAATTCAATCAGATTCTCGAAGGGCATCGAGCGGTAAAAATACCAGATAGGCGTGTAGTTTACCTTTCCGAATTTACCGTTAATGTAGCCTACTAATCCATCAACCTGTTCTTTTAATTTCTTATACTGATCGACATTCCCTCTCGATGGAACGGCCAGCATTACCAGGCTGACACGCCCCTGGTACTCGGGATATTTCTCCAAAAAAATTGAAAAGGCTTTCAATCGATTTGGAATTCCTTTTGTGTAATCAAGTCGGTCGATCGATAAAATTAGCTTTCGGTTGGGCGATATCAGGAAGTACTTCTCAAGCTCGAGCTGTAGTTCCGACTTTTCCTGCAATAACTTATGCTTCACATTAATCGATGCATTCATAAATTTATCGTAGTCGATTCCCATCGGAAAAGCATCGGCCAAAATAATCCGGTCTTCGCAATGTATTTTATTGAAATTGATTTCGAGCCCCAGCAAACGCCGAACGGTACTAAAAAAGTGACGCTCGTAATCGTAAGTATGGAAACCCAGCAAGTCGGCTCCCAGCATTCCTTTAATCAATTCGTTACGCCAAGGCAAAATTCGAAATACCTCGTACGACGGAAACGGGATATGCAGAAAGAATCCGATAGTAACATCGGGGCGTTTCTCTTTAATCATTTGAGGCACCAGCAACAATTGGTAATCGTGTACCCATATGGTATCGCCTTCTCCCAAAACATCGAGAGCTGCATTGGCAAATTTTTGGTTTACCTCCACGTAAGCATCCCAGGTTTCCTGATCGTATTCAACAAATTCGTTAAAGTAATGAAACAATGGCCAGATTGTGTTGTTACTGAAGCCCTCGTAAAAAAGCTGCACATCCTGCATTGTAAGATGAACTGAAACGCAGTTTTCACGTGCTAAGGCTTTATCAATTTTATGGCGGTCGTCGCCTTTTAAATCTTCTTCGGCAATGCCCGGCCAACCAATCCAGTTGCCATTGTATTTTTTGTAAATCGATTTCATGCCGGTTGCTAAACCACCCACACTGGGCGTTAACTGAAAATCGTCGCCGCTTTTATTGGCATTAAACGGCAATCGGTTTGATAAGATGTGTAGTTTATTCATAAATTTATAGATTTTCTTTTCGGTTTTGATTGAACCATTAATATAGCAATATGTTTAGATTCTGCAAAAAATAAGGCTTCTTTACACCCAAAAAGCCTATGAATTGTTATTTTTTTATTTTCCTTTTAAATTTAAACTTTCTTTTCTTTTTTTAGCCATGCACAAATGATAGGTTTACGTTTATAAAAAACACGTAATACATGAACAATTTAGACTACGGAATTATAGGCAACTGCCGAACGGGAGCACTGATATCGAAAAACGGGTCAATTGACTGGCTGTGTTTGCCGCAATTCGATTCTCCATCGGTTTTTGCCGGCCTACTCGACCAAAACAAAGGCGGGCACTTTGGTATCAATCCTGTTAATGTCGAAAATATTGAACAGAAATACATTCGAAATACGAACATATTGTGCACCCGGTTCACATGCAGCGAAGGCATTTTCGAGGTGCACGATTTTATGCCACGCTACAAAACCGAAGGCTTAAAAGAAACCTATTACCCACCCGATTTAATCCGTTTTTTCAAGCATATTTGGGGCGAACCCCGTTTTTCGATCGACTACCATCCGAAACTCGAATACGCCAGGCACGAAACCGAAAATATTGTTGAAGACGATTACATAAAGTCGTTTACCAAAAACGGCAGCTACGATTCGCTCTATCTTTATACCGATTTTAACAAAAACGACCTGGTAAACAGCAATCCCATTACTCTTACCGAAGATCACTTTTGCCTGGTTAGCTACCACCAAAAGCTGCTGAAACAAACCACCGAGCGCTCGTATCTTAAATTGCAGCGCACCAAGGTTTACTGGCTAAATTGGATTCAACGCACAACCTCGTACACGCGTTACCAGGAGGAGATTAACCGAAGCGCACTCACGCTGAAACTGCTCAGCTATCAAAAAAGTGGAGCTATACTGGCAGCTCTCACAACATCGCTGCCCGAAACTATTGGCGAGGTACGTAACTGGGACTACCGCTTTTGTTGGATACGCGATGCTTCGATGGTGGTGAAAATCATGAAAAGTCTTGGGCACAACAGCATTTCGCGCCGTTATCTCGACTTTATCATCAACATTATGCCCGATAAAGACGAAAAAATGCAAATTATGTACGGCATTAATGGAGAGAAAGAATTAACCGAGTTCGAACTGCCTCATCTCGAAGGTTACGAAGGTTCGAAGCCGGTGCGCATCGGTAATGCGGCTTACATGCAGAAGCAAAACGACATTTACGGCATCCTGCTTGATGTTATTTATCAGCATTATAAAATTCATGTAACCTCGCTAATGCATAGCGAAGAGCTATGGACCATTGTTCGCAATGTGGTGAAAATTGTGGAGCGAAACTGGCATCAACCCGACAAAGGTATTTGGGAAATGCGTAACGAGGACAAACATTTCACGTTTAGTAAGGTGCTTTGCTGGACAGCCATTGATCGGGCTTTACGCATTGCCGCATTGCTCAATCAAAAAAAGCATATCGAGCGTTGGATTAGCCTTCGAAAAGAAATAAAGGATGATATTTTCAAAAATGCCTGGTCGGAGAAAAAGCAGGCTTTTACACAGGCTTATGGAAACGAAGAGCTCGATTCGTCGGTATTGCTTATGGAAAGCTACGGTTTTATTGCTGGTTCCAATCCGAAATATGTGAGCACAGTTAGAGCTATTCAGAAAGAGTTGGAATACAAAGGCTTAATGTTTCGATACAAAAACAACGACGATTTTGGGCAACCTCGCTCTGCCTTTACCATTTGTAATTTTTGGCTTATAAATGCACTGGTGAAAATAGGGCAAAAAGAAGAGGCACAGAAAAAATTCGACGAATTACTAACTTATTCCAATCATTTAAATCTTTTTAGCGAGGATATCGATTTCGATAGCAAACGTTTACTGGGTAACTTTCCACAGGCTTATTCACATCTGGCCTTAATCGAAACGGCAATACTTTTAACCGAAGGAGAAAAAACCGCCGAAGAAATGCTGCTCGAATTTATTCACTAGATGTTGCGAGCCACGGTTTCATTACCCTTTCGAGTGCTCCGCTTCCCTGTGCCCACGAGAGAAATACGCCATAATTGGTAATGGGTACGCCCACGCTACGTAAATCGCGCAGGCGTGCCTGTAATTTCTGGGTGCTAATCATGCATCCGCCACAATGAATGATAAGACGGTATTCCGAAAGTTTCTCATTCAGCTGAAATTCGCGACCAAAATTAAATTCAACGGCTACCCCCGGGCAACGTTTTTTTATAATAGTCGGAATCTGAACCGTACCAATATCTTCCTGTATTCTGGAATGATTGCAGGCTTCGGCAATCAGAATTTTGTCGCTCGGTTGCAAATCGTTCATCGCTTGAACCCCGTCGTAAAACAACCGAAGTGCCCCGTTGCTGCCATAATTAATCATCATAATAGAGAAAGTGCTTAGCAAAATATCGTCGGGCATCCATGTAGCCATAATATCCATAGCCTGCGAGTCGGTTATTACGGCCTTGGGTTTTTTTGAGAAGCCAGCAAGAAATGCCTCAAACCGTTCTCTTTCTTTTGTTGCATGTTCGCTTCGTGCCGTTTTCAAATCCATTCGGTATGCTATCGGGTATGCCCATTTTCGGGTAATGGCTTCAAGCGCCATCGATTGTGGTCGCAGAAAACGCCCGTCGGGAGTCTCCTCATCCATAGGAATGTTCAGAATATAAAATTCGTCGGGCTGGACAAAAGGCAGTAGTTCAACGCTTTGGGATTTGGGCTGGTAGTTTCGAAGAATAAAATTTATTAATCGGCTACGTTCGTCCGAATCAATAGCTCGTAATTCAATATGTGGTAATAAATGCCATTGAGGCATACCAGCAATTTCAGTTGCCAATTTGGGGCAAATTTCATTGAAAAGGTTGAATACAACCAATATCTGCTTATCAAGTTCGCGAGCTGCTTCAATTATCCCATACTCAACTTCAAAGGTTTGAGCCGATGCATCAACAATAAGCAAAACGAGGTCGCATTCCTTTAAAACAGCAAGCACCTTTTGCTTCTTTTTAACACCCAGGTTCGATGGTTCATCAAGCCCGGCTGTGTCAAAAAGTTTTACCGGTCCAAGTCCGTGCAACTCCATAAATGCCACTTTGGTATCAGCCGTTGTGCCTGGTGTCGGGTCGGCAATGGATGTCTCTTGTTGTGTAAGCAAATTCATCAGGGTACTTTTACCCGAATTCATTTTGCCAAACAGTCCAATATGTTCGCGGTTAACCTGCATAAGCGATTATTTTTTCTTCAAAAATAACGAAGAAATAAGACATTTTAGCCTTTGCGTTCAATTCGAATAAAAAAATCATTGTTGTCAGGTAAAAATTTCAGATTGCTTTTGCTGATATCGTTTCTCAACCGGATGACGGGGGTTTTATGGCATTTATGTGGGGGTGGGTTTCAGGCACATAATGAAATCATTGCGAGCGTAGAAAAATCCAAACGAAGTGGTACTTTCATTGAAAATTTTACTTTAGCGGACAACAGTGTAAAAAAGTAGTATTATTCGCCCCAACTATTAGACGTTTTGAATAAATATTTTAGATTTGTATTTTGAAGATTAAGAGAATGGAAAAGATTGCTGTATTTCCCGGATCGTTTGATCCGTTTACAATTGGACACGAATCAGTTCTTCAAAGAGCCTTGCCTTTATTCGACAAGGTAATTGTTATGCTGGGGGTTAATAATGCGAAAAAAACATTGTTCACTCTTGAGGCTCGCAAGCAAATGATTGAAGATCTGTTTTACGACGAGCCCAAAGTAAGCGTTGAAATACACGATGGTTTAACCGTTGATTTTTGCCGAAAGGCAAAAGCAACGCATATTTTACGGGGATTAAGAACATCGGCCGATTTTGAATACGAAAGAGCCATTGCCCAGGTAAATAAAAAAATGTATAACAACATCGAAACCATTTTTTTGCTTACTTTACCAGAGCATACTCCGGTTAATTCGTCGTTGGTTCGCGATATTTTAAAACACAACGGAGATATTCGTATCTTTATTCCAGAAAATCTCGATTTAAAAAAATACTTGGGGAATGAGAATGATTAAGAACACAGGGTTGGCAATTATTTTTTTAATCGTTGCTATATCATCAAAGGCAGCTGAAATAAAATTTATTTCTGAAGCATACGCCGGCGATGATTTTAGCTTTTACATTATCCCCAACTTTCTAACCGAAAACCAGGTTGTAGTTGGCAATGGAACGGTTGACGAAAGTGGGGCATTTAGTTGCGAACTCGACATATCGGAGGAGATTACCGTTTTTACCGAATTTGATGTGTTCAAAGGATGGTTTATTCTGAAACCCAACGAGAGTGTTGAAATTATTCTTCCGCCTAAAACTCCAAAAACATCAACAAACCCATATTTCAAACTGAGACAAGTTCATTTTGGCATTAAAAATCCGGAACCGGATAATACCAATACACTGGTTGACAATTTTACCCGGATTTACAACAACAAAATGAATAAAAATTTTCAGGAAATCTTTCAACGTCGGTCTCTTGAAACTGCCGAAGCCGTAATTGCCGAGCTAAAAGAATCGTATCCCGAAACGGACAATCCATATTTCGAAAATTTTAAAAAATACAAATACGCTACGCTGAAGTACACTGCACAGATACAGGAGCCCGAGCCGGTGATGGACGAATACTATATTAACAACCCTATTCTATATAGTCATCCCGATTATGCTGAATTGTTCGACAAACTTTTTGGAAAATATTTGCAATATGCTACTCAGCAGGTTAATGGCCAGAAAATAAGCGTAATGCTTAATTCGGGTGCGTACGAGCAACTTTCCGATTGGCTTACTATCGATATGGGATTTGATAAAGCCTTGGCTGAAGCCATTATTTTAAAAGGCATCAAGCCCATTTTCTACTCTAAGAGATTTAACACAGTTGGGCTTTTTAGCATTCTTCAAAAAATTACCGACACATCGGAGGTTGAAGAACACAAAACTACAGCAAGCTACGTTTTTAATCAACTGGCTCGAACCATGTACGGAACGATTGCTCCAGAACTTGATCTGATTGACATTAACGGTGGAATTGCCACATGGGAGGATTACAAGGGAAAGTACGTTTATTTGTGCTTTACCCGAACCGACAACGAGAAGTTTGTGCCTCACAAAAACCTGATGAGAGAATTTCAGAAGAAATACAGTGACGATTTGGCTATTGTGGTGGTAGTTGAAGACGATAAAATTGATGAAAATAAAGATATATTGGGCTGCGATGATTTTGAATGGACGATTTTGCGTGGTCAAACCCGGCGCGAAATATACGAGTCGTTCAATGTTCGTATTATGCCTACATACTTCCTGGTAGATCCAAACGGACGCATGGCCGGTTCGCAAGCACCCTGGCCCGATGAAAACTTCGAAATGCAGTTCGATAATATTCTGAAAGCTACTAAAATGGAGTAATATTTCGTGTTTTTCATTTCTTATACCGAAGTACGATGTCTTTTAATGAAGCATAAGTATTGGATAGGATTACTTCGAATTTCGATGGATTAAACCAACACACATTGCTTATGTTTTCAGAAAGTTGTGGAGTCATTCCCGATGAATCGATTGCCTGCATTTCGAACCAGTACGTGGGCTTAAGAACCCATTCACCATTATGATAGGGCGATGCATAAATATGAAATGTTGTGCCAGCTTTTTTTACATTTGGTGAAACAAGCACCCCGGTTTCCTCTTTTACTTCGCGAATAGCAGCTTCTTCGGCATTTTCGCCTTTGTCAATTTTCCCTTTAGGTAAATCCCATTTACCCAAACGTTCAATAAACAACATTTGCTCCTTGCTGTTAAAAACCAATCCGCCGGCAGCCTTAACAATGTGAAAAAACGAGTTTAGAATTTCATTTAGTTGTATGCCTGTTTTTGCCTCTACCTTAACCTTTTGCAATTGCTCGTTGTTGACAAAATCGAACCAAAAGTGCTTGAAATCAGCCGTTTTGGTAATTTGGAATGTTGGAATTGGTGAAAGAGAATTTATGGGAGAATTGGCTGTAAGTTCCGATTCGGAAAAACCGTTTCTCATGTCATTATTAAATAATGTTTCATTCTTTTGGACGGAAATATAAACAACCCTTTCATTAAAAAAAACTTTGTACATTTGCTCCATATTATATTATAATACATGGTAAATTGAACCTGTTTAAAAAATACAATATAAGAATAGTTCTTTCCATACGGTAAATAGAACAGTGAAAAATTTTGCAAGTTGCCCATTGTCTAACAATACCTTTGTGAAAAACGTTAGAAACTTAAAAAATTAAAACGAATGAAAGATTTTCAACTCGAAGTTACTAAAAAGCTTCTTCAAATCAACACAATAAAAGTACAACCATCCAACCCATTCACCTGGGCTTCGGGATGGCTTTCGCCAATTTATTGCGACAATCGTAAAATATTATCGTACCCCGAAACCCGCACATTTATTTGCGATCAGTTCATCAACATCATTAAGGAGAAATACCCTGAGGTTGAGGTTATTGCCGGAGTAGCAACCGGAGCTATTGCCCATGGAGCATTGGTAGCCGAGAAGATGGGACTTCCCTTTGTGTATGTTCGTTCGAAGCCTAAAGATCATGGCCTCGAAAACCTGATTGAAGGCGACCTTAAACCAGAACAGAAAATAGTTATTATTGAAGATTTGGTTTCAACCGGTGGCAGCAGCCTGAAAGCAGCCGAAGCATTAACTAATTTTGGAGGCGATGTGTTGGGTATGGTAGCAATATTTACTTACAATTTTCCGGTGGCTACACAAAATTTTGAAAAAGCAGGAATCGAACTTTTTACGCTCAGTAATTATCAAACCCTTATTAATTATGCTATCGAAAAAGGCGAAATTGATGAAAAAGAGCTGGAGCGGCTGCAGCGGTGGAGAGAAAATCCTTCGAAATGGGGCAAAGAATAATACTTAATCACATAAAACAGTTTTAAGCCGGTTTTTGAGAAAACCGGCTTCTTAATGAATACGATACTTTTAAAAATTGATTCAAGATGAGCATGAGTAAATATGTGAGCGATATAAAAACTGTAAACCAAAATCATCAGCTTATTTACAATTATCTCTCAGATTTCAGAAATATTGCTGTGTTTTTCAATGAAAACACACTAAATATGATTTCGCAACAGATACCCAAAGCATCAATCGAGAATTTTGAAGCTGACTACGATAGTTGCAGTTTTACAATTGGTACGTATGGCGAGGCAGGGCTACGAATTATCGATCGAGAGCCAGCCAAAACCATAAAAATTACCGGCGAAGGAAAAATTCCTTTCGAACTTTTCTTTTGGATTCAGATTCTATCAACATCGGCTTACCAGTCGAAAATACGGTTAACACTTCATGCAAACCTCAATATGATGATGAAAATGATGGCAGGCAAGAAGTTGAAAGACGGGATTAACCAACTGGCCGATGCACTTTGCAAACTGCCTTATCGTTAAAACCGGTCAAATTGGCACACTTGCTTGAAATTTATAAGAAAATAACTTCTTTGAAATGATACGTGCCGATTACCCCGTTTGTTTTTTCAATTTGCAGCTGCCCAATTTTGTTTATAGCACAAATTTTGCCTCGGAAAACCCCCTCTTTATCGCGGTAATCCGACTCAATGCCAAAACGATACAAATGTTCTAAATATGCCTGGTTTATTGTGCTAACTTCGTTGTTTTTAAGTTTAGCGTACCACTTATCGATGCATCTACATAGACGAGAAACTACCTCCGTTAATGGAATTTTGTTGCCCAATAGCATTGCAATGCTAACAGGATTTGGTGCATTGCCCTGGAACATCATCTGGTTTACATTCAGGCCTATGCCGGCAACCGACCAGCCGATATTCATGCCCATAATGGAGTTTTCGATTAAAATACCGGCCACCTTTTGATTGCCCACATAAATATCGTTGGGCCATTTTACTTTTACCTCTTCAACATAAGTAGAAACACAATTGGCAACTCCCAGCGACACTACTTTTGATAGCATAAATTGGTAATGAACAGGCAAAAATTCAGGGTAAAAAATAATACTGGCCAAAACATTTGCGCCCGGCTCACTTTCCCAGGTGTTGTTTATCTGTCCGCGCCCGCTGAATTGTTCGTTGGCAAGCACCATAGTACCTTCAAAAACCTCACTGTTTCCGGCAATTTTGGTGGCATAGTTATTGGTCGAGTCAATGCCATCAAATTTTATTATCTTTCTTCCAATTATTTCTGCCATAATTTCAGCGGGATAAATTAGGTAAATAAATTAAATTTGCAGAATATTGATACAAATATATGGAGAACATAAAAGAAACAAACGTTACAACAAATATTATTGACGCAATTATTGAAGGAGTAAGAAGAAAAAAGGGTCAGGAAATTATTGATCTTGATCTTTCCAATATTGAATATTCAGAATGCAACCATTTCATTGTATGCCATGGAAACTCAAACACACAAGTAGAGGCTATTGCGCATTCGGTTGAAGAAACCGTAGAAGAATTGACGGGACAAAAAGCACTTCACTCCGATGGGTATCGAAACGCTCAGTGGATATTGCTTGACTATATTGATATAATGGTGCATGTTTTTCAGGAGACTTGGAGAAGCCACTACGATTTGGAGTCGTTATGGGCCGATGCGAAAATAAAAGAATACAACTCAGAAAATTAATAGAAGATGACAGATACAAAAACCCAGGAAAAGAAGCAAAAAGAAAAATCCGGAGCACAAAAAGGCAAAGGAAACTTCTCCGACAATTTTAAGCCCAGAAGCCCTCAGAATAAAGATGGAAAGCCAAAGTTTAACATGCTTTACATCTATCTTGCTATAATGATTATATTGGGGGTTAATTTTTTCACATCGGGAAAAACAACTGTAGATACCAACTGGCTCGAAGTTAAAAAAACTATAATCCGAAATGGGGATGTAGAAAAAATTCTAGTATTAAATGGTAAACAAGTCAATATTTACCTTAAAAAAGAAAGTTATCCTAAATACAAAGAAAAGCTGGGCAGTGGTTTCTCAAGCCCCGATATTAATGGTCCTCATTTTTCTTTCAAAATACAATCTGTCGAAGTATTCGAAAGTAATGTAAAAGAAGCGTTAGAAGAGTATGGTGTTGAGGAGTTTACAATTTTATATGATGACACAACTGATTGGAGTGGGGTTCTCTCGTTTCTGTTTCCTGTTGCGCTGTTAATTTTCTTTTGGTGGTTTATTTTCAGACGAATGAGCAAAGGTGCAGCAGGGCCAGGAGGCGGTATTTTCAATGTTGGCAAATCGCAGGCTAAGTTATTTGATAAAGATCAGAAAGTAACTACTTCGTTTAAAGATGTAGCCGGACTGGCTGAAGCAAAACAAGAAATTGAAGAAATTGTATCGTTTCTGAAAAATCCCGATCGCTATACCAAATTGGGTGGAAAAATCCCAAAAGGAGCTTTGCTTGTAGGGCCTCCCGGAACCGGTAAAACTCTGTTGGCACGTGCTGTTGCCGGCGAAGCTCATGTGCCATTTTTCTCAATGTCGGGTTCCGATTTTGTGGAGATGTTTGTGGGTGTGGGAGCCTCGAGGGTTCGCGACCTGTTTAAGCAAGCCAAGGAAAAATCGCCTTGCATTGTGTTTATCGACGAGATTGACGCCATAGGCCGTGCTCGTGGCAAAAACCCAAATATGGGCTCGAACGACGAACGCGAAAATACGCTGAACCAACTTCTTACCGAAATGGATGGTTTTGATACCAACTCGGGTGTAATAATATTAGCCGCAACTAACCGTGCCGATATTCTCGACAGAGCTCTAATGCGTGCCGGACGATTCGACCGCCAGATTCATGTTGAGCTTCCTGATCTGAACGAGCGAAAAGAAATTTTTGATGTCCATCTGAAGCCACTTACTATTTCCAAAAATGTGGACGTTGACTTCCTTTCGAAGCAAACACCCGGATTTTCGGGAGCAGATATCGCAAATGTATGCAACGAATCGGCGCTTATAGCTGCCCGCCGTGAACATAGTGCGGTTGAAAAACAAGACTTTCTCGATGCGGTTGACCGTATAATTGGAGGTCTCGAAAAGAAAAACAAAATAATATCGGCACAGGAGAAGAAAACAATTGCTTACCACGAGGCTGGTCACGCAACTGTTAGCTGGTTGCTAAAACACGCACATCCACTGGTTAAGGTAACCATTGTGCCGCGCGGTAAAGCACTGGGCGCAGCCTGGTATCTACCCGAAGAACGCTCGATAACCACCAAAGAACAAATGATGGATGAAATGAGCGCTACCTTGGGCGGACGCGCTGCAGAAGAAGTTACTTTTGGAAGCATATCGTCGGGAGCACAAAACGACCTCGAGCGGGTTACCAAACAAGCTTACGCTATGGTTTGCTATTTTGGTATGAGCGAAAAAGTCGGAAACCTCAGTTTTTACGATTCATCCGGACAATCGGACTATAGCTTTACAAAACCATACAGTGAAAAAACAGCCGAGTTAATCGATGATGAAATCAAATCGTTGATTGAACAGGCATACATTCAGGCTAAAAAGGTACTTGGCGAAAACAAAGAAGGCCACAAAATACTTGCCGAACGATTACTCGAAAAAGAAGTACTTTTTACCGAGGATCTGGAGCAAATATTTGGTAAACGTCCCGGACATGAGTCGGACAGTAAGCACTTGGGTCCCGAAGAACTGAAAGAGATGAAAGAACAATAACATATGCACAAATAGTTTCAAAGAGGAAGTCTGGCAGATTATAATGTTTCTATGCCGGGCTTTTTTTTGCAATAATTACTATAAAAGATATCGTTTTGAGGTACATTCAATCTAATTATTCTTTATATTGAAAATTATATATCAACTTTAAAAGAAAACATCATGGAAAAAGATTGGAAACAAGTATTTTTGTCGGGTGAGTTATACCAGGCAGAAATTGCCCGCGAATTATTAGAGAATAATGGGATAAATGCTGTTATAATGAATCAAAAAGATTCTTCATACACCTCATTTGGTGATATTGAAGTGTTTGTAAATCAGAAAGACGAAGCGAAGGCATTGGAAATCATAAAAGAGCTTAAACATTGAGGAAATTATTGGTACGTAGCATTACAGGAATTATATACATCGCGCTCACAATCGTTAGTATATACGCAGGGAAATTTGCATTTGCATGTTTTTTTGGAATTGTACTGACTTATTCATTGTTCGAATTTTATCGGCTTTGCCAAAAGGGTGGCTACAAACCCTATATGTTTTTAGGAATTATCACAGCTTTATATCTATTTACAGCTACATTTATGTTCGAAAATCAGGGCGCAAATGTAAATTTGTTTTTCGGACTCATACCGCTTGCAATGTTAATACCGATACGTTCACTCTTTACCGAAGATGGCAAATCCGTCGAGAATATGGCCTATACCTTGCTGGGTATTGTTTATATCGGCCTGCCGTTTTCAATTTTGAACAACATTATAACCCCACTGAATGATGGTTCGATGGTACGTATGCCTAATATTTTACTCATCTTTTTTGCCATTTTATGGGCCAACGATTCGGGAGCCTATCTGGCAGGAAGCACACTGGGGCGTACCAAAATGATAGAATCAATTTCGCCACGTAAAACATGGGAAGGAGCTGTAGGGGGATTAATTCTGGCCATCGCTACCGCCTTAATCATGTTTCATTATTTTTATCCTATAGGATTATTTCATTCAATTGCTATTTCGGCATTAACTGTTGTTGCCGGTACATTTGGCGATTTGTCAGAATCGATGGTAAAACGCCACTTCAAGGTAAAGGATTCAGGAAAAATTTTACCCGGGCACGGAGGCTTACTCGATCGGTTCGATAGCATGCTGTTTGCAGCACCCATTTTTTATATCTATATTTCAATGATTGTAAATTTGTAAAAATGAGAATACACAAAGAAGGCAGGCTAACCCTTTTAATTGTTGCAACTGTGATCGTAGCCATAAGTTACGCTGCCATTAAAATTACCCGCAACGAATACGTAATATACTTGGTACTGCTGGTTTCGGTACTGGCATATGCTTTTACACTCTTTTTTTTCAGGTTCGTTTCGCGTGTTCAAATCAGCGACGATAATGCCGTAATAGCACCTTGCGACGGAAAAGTTGTGGTCATTGAACCTTCCTCTGAAACCGAATACCTTAATAAAGAAACCATACAGGTGTCGATATTCATGTCGCCTTTTGATATACACATGAACTGGTTTCCGGTTACCGGGAAAATATTATACAAAGCCATGCATAAGGGTAATCATCTGGTTGCGTGGGCACCAAAATCGTCGGACGTGAACGAACGCTCAACTGTAGTTATCGACAGCGACAAAGGAGGGCCAATATTGGTTCGCCAAATTGCAGGTGCAATGGCACGCCGGGTTGTTTGCTATGCTAACGAAGGCGATTATGCCGAACAAAACGGACATTTGGGATTTATTAAATTCGGGTCGAGAGTCGATTTATATCTGCCCAAGGATGCAATCATTAAAGTGAAATTGAACGAACGGGTAAAAGGTACTCAAACCGTAATTGCCCGCTTCGCATAATGCAAGCAATACGAATGGAACAACAAACAAAGTGGTACGCTTTTTTCCCTAACTTATTAACCATTTTAAACCTGCTGAGTGGGGCAGTAGCCATCTATTTTGCGTTGAATAACAACATTGAATTGGCGGTAATACTTATGTTCGCCGGTGCAATATTCGATTTTTTCGATGGATTTGTAGCCCGTTTGCTAAAAGTATCCGGTGAGCTCGGCAAACAACTCGATTCGCTGGCCGATGTGGTAACATTTGGTGTTTTACCCGGAGCAATTGTATTTTCAACCCAGCGCTTATTAATCACGGAAAATGGCTTTGAAAATTTCACACTTCTGCAATGGATTTATATTCTATCTCCACTTTTAATACCGGCTTTTTCGGCTTTACGGCTGGCTAAATTTAACATCGACACCCGCCAGAGCAAATCGTTTATTGGCTTACCTACACCGGCAAACGCATTGTTTTTTGCTTCGTTGTGTTACGGTATTGTATTAAGCAACAGCGCGATAGGAAGCATTGCAGCCAGGCCGGGAGTGTTGTTTATCCTTACCGTTGTTTTCTCTTATTTGCTGGTTTCGCCAATCCCAATGTTTTCACTCAAATTCTCATCGTATGGGTTCAAAAAGAACCTGGCAACTTACCTTTTTTTAATTTTGTCGATCGTGCTAATAGTGTTTTTTACCATTAATGCCATACCGGCAGTAATTATACTTTATATTCTTATTTCGCTCGTTTTGCTCCTTAAAAAGTAAGCAGCAAGTGGCATCTTAAATTCCCAGGTGCATTCTTCGAACTAAGCTTTTCAACCAATATCGAAAAAATCGCCATAAAATATTAAATTTGCACACTCAAATTTGAGTGCTATGGTAAAAACAAACGAACGGTATATGGCGCGGGGAGTTTCGGCCTCGAAAGAAGATGTACACAACGCAATTAAAAACATCGACAAAGGGCTTTTCCCAAAAGCTTTTTGCAAAATCGTGCCCGATTACCTGGGCAACGACCCCGATTATTGCAACATTATGCACGCCGACGGAGCCGGTACTAAATCGTCGCTGGCTTATATGTACTGGAAAGAAACCGGCGACCTATCGGTTTGGAAAGGCATAGCACAAGATGCACTGATAATGAACATTGACGACCTGCTTTGCGTAGGCGCTACCGATAACATTCTGCTATCGTCAACCATAGGGCGTAACAAAAACAAAATCCCCGGCGAGGTAATTGCCTCCATTATTAATGGCACCGACGAACTGTGTGCTGAACTCACTAAAATGGGCGTAACCGTAATTCCAACCGGCGGCGAAACAGCCGATGTAGGCGATTTGGTGCGTACTATTATTGTTGACTCAACCGTTACCTGCCGCATGAAACGTGCCGATGTTATCAGTGCCGATCGCATAGCACCAGGCAATGTAATTGTAGGCTTATCGTCGTCGGGGCAGGCTACTTACGAAAAAGAATACAACGGCGGAATGGGCAGCAATGGTCTGACTTCGGCCCGCCACGATGTTTTTGACAACTACCTGGCACAAAAATACCCCGAGAGTTTCGACTCCGAAGTACCTGCCGAACTGGTGTATTCAGGAAACTACCACCTCACACAAACCATCGAGAAAATTGGCATCGATGCCGGCAAAATGGTGCTCTCACCCACCCGCACCTATGCACCCATTGTAAAACAAATTCTCGATAAATACCGAAGCAAAATAAACGGGATGATTCATTGCTCGGGCGGTGCACAAACCAAAGTTTTACACTTTGTTGACAAGGTACATGTAATTAAAGACATCATGTTTGACGTTCCGCCGCTTTTTGAAATCATCCAAAAAGAATCGGGTACCGACTGGAAAGAAATGTACAAAGTATTTAACATGGGACATCGCTTTGAGATATACACCGATGCTGAAACGGCAATAGAAATTATTAAAATATCGGAATCGTTTAATGTTGAAGCCAAAATAGTTGGCCGAGTTGAAGCCTCCGAAAACAAACAACTCACAATCAGTACCCGCCACGGTAAATTTGAATATGAGTAGTGAGATTTGAGTAATGAGTAGTGAAATTTGAGACTATTTACCAATGACCATTGATTAATGACTATAAAATTATGACAGATACTAGAATACTCGATAAATTTGAAAATATAAAATATCGTTTCGAAGAGGTTGGTCAGCAAATTACCGACCCCGAAGTAATGAAGGATATGAAACGGTACATCAAACTGAACCAGGAATACAAACACCTGGAAGATTTGGTGAAAGCATTTAGCGAATATAAAAACATCATCGATAATATTGCTTCAACGCGCGAACTTTTGGCAGCCGAAACCGATGCCGAGATGCGTGAGATGGCAAAAGAAGAGCTTGAGAGTCTGGAGCAACAAGTTGAGCCGAAAGAACAGGAGATTAAAATGTTGCTTGTTCCGGCCGATCCCGAAGACAGCAAAAATGCCATTTTGGAAATACGTGCCGGCACCGGTGGCGACGAAGCCAGTATTTTTGCCGGCGACCTGTTTCGTATGTACTCGAAATTTTGCGAACGCAAAGGCTGGAAACTCGAAGTAACCAATATTGCCGAGGGCACCTCGGGAGGTTACAAAGAAATTGTTGCCAAAGTTTCGGGCAACGGGGTTTATGGTGTTTTAAAGTACGAATCGGGGGTTCATCGCGTACAACGTGTACCTCAAACCGAAACACAAGGCCGCGTGCACACATCGGCTGCATCGGTAGCTGTGTTGCCCGAAGCCGAAGAGTTCGACATCGATCTACGCGAAAGCGACATCCGAAAAGACACCTATTGTTCATCGGGACCCGGCGGACAAAGTGTAAACACGACCTATTCGGCCATCAGGCTTACGCATATTCCAACGGGTATTGTGGTTACCTGTCAGGACGAAAAATCTCAGCTTAAAAACCTGGCAAAAGCCATGAATGAATTGCGTACGCGTATATACAATATGGAATATCAAAAGTATATCGACGAAATTGCTTCGAAACGAAAAACGATGGTGTCAACCGGCGACCGTTCAGCAAAAATTCGCACTTATAATTGGCCGCAAGGACGCGTAACCGATCACCGCATAGGGCTTACGCTGTATAATTTGCCGGCAATAATCGATGGCGATATACAGGAGATAATTGATAAGCTTCAATTGGAAGAAAATGCACAAAAATTAAAGGAGAGCGAGATATAATAGCTTATTCATTTTTTTCGAATACACTCGATTCAACTATTACAACAATTGAAGAAAGAGCTTTCAGTTTTTCATCGGTAGAGGCATTTTTGTGAGGCGATTCCAGCTTCCTATCTATTTGTCCCATTTCGGCTTTAATGGTACGCGAATTATCCTGAAAATCTACTATTTCTGTATAGCTCAGATCGATGCCTTTACGAGAATATATGCCAATCAGATTCGCATCGTTATCAAAAACAGGCGACCCAATCATACCGTATCTGAAAGGCATTTCCAGCAAACGGCTTCCACCATAATTCGACGAGCCTGGCAATACAATACCGTCAAGCATCTGGGGTTCCATGTAAATGCCACTTACTGCATTGGGATATCCTATTGAAAAAACTTTCGATTCGCTTACAGGGATGGTATTTGTATAACCAAAAGGTAAACGATGGAATGGTAGAAAATCGATTGAGTCGATGCGCAAAACTGCCAGATTATTTTTTTCATCGTAATTTATTAAACGAGCCGGCAACGAAAAATTTTTATCACCCACAAGCCCTGTAATTCGAATGCGATTAGCTTCAATCACCGCATCGTAGGTTGTAATAACTTTATCGGTTGCAATGAAAAAACCTGAACCACGTCCAACCCACAAGCTATTGAAAAAATCGTTTTTGACATTCAAATCATATCGATACAGTATTTCAGAGAATCGTGCTTTCCCACGTGCCTTGCTAATAAGCGCAATCCTGTTGCTTTCGAAATCAGGCAAAGGAATTACTTCTTGAATAATAGAATTAAGCTCCATTATCAAATTTTTACCATCATTCCGGATTACAAGTACATTATAATTTTCATCGGGCTTTTCTATATCTACCCTGGTTTCGGTTAACATTTTTTCTTTTCCGTTCGTTTTTTGCTCGATGGCATAATATCGACCAAACGAAATTTCGAAAAGAAGATAATTATCGACATCCTGCCAGTTTAGCGCTAACCCGATTTTTGCGGCATTTCCTTTAACGGGCATTACCAGCTTAAGGGCAAACTCACGCGATAAATCAATAGGAAACGGGGGCTTATATTCAACCGCCGAAAACGAGCTTTCATTTTCAATTACAAGTTCTCCTTTCGAAATGTGAAAATTATCGCCCATCCAATTATCCGAATGAGTTTCAAACGACTCACTAAAAAGAGCTTTGCAATTCTCATCGTAATCGCATTCAACATCAAAAACATTGTACCCTTCGGCTTTCATGCTATAGCTGGTTAATTTACCCGAGTGATCAAACAAAGCAATGCTGCCATCAATCTGCCCCGATTGCGATTCAATTTCGCCGGTGATTAATGCTTTCAGTAAATTTTCGGTATAGTACTGAAAATAAAAACCCGAATCGACCACACTCACCCCATCCTGGTAAAAGTGCATCCGTGTTAAACGCCCGTCTTTATCAAATACCGAGCGCCACCCGTTTCGAACCTGACCCGGGAGGCAATTTGCCATTGCCAATATGATTATGATTATTGCTATCCGTTTCATTACCGATTAGTTTTTATGTGTGTTTCAATTGCTTGTAAGTATGCTGACTTCTATCCGCTATTTACCCGGAAAAAATGCATTTTTACAAAGTCGGTATTCAAAATTAAACACAATGTAAATAAAAATTGAATATGTGACTAAACGTACCAACTAAAACTTCAACTTTTCGTATAATTAATCCATTAAACAAAAAACATTTAGTTGAACTCTTTGTTTAAAATTTATCTCTGATTTATATTAGTTTCGATAACAAATCACTTAAAAATATTTCATTATGCTATTCGATTACGAACTTATTAAAAAGGTATATGCCGGATTCAAAAACAAAGTGGATACCGCCAAAAAGGAGCTGGGACGACCGCTCACCCTTACCGAAAAAATTTTATACGCACACTTACACGAGTCGAACCCGCTAAAAAACTTCGAAAGAGGAAACGATTATGTTGATTTTGCACCCGACCGTGTGGCTATGCAGGATGCCACGGCACAAATGGCACTTTTACAGTTTATGCAGGCCGGTAAAGATAAAGTAGCTGTACCATCGACCGTACATGCCGACCACCTCATACAAGCCCGTATTGGTGCCGATAAAGATTTACAGGATGCCTTTAACAAAAACAACGAAGTGTATAACTTTCTCGAATCGGTTTCGAACAAATACGGCATTGGCTTTTGGAAGCCCGGTGCCGGAATTATTCACCAGGTTGTTCTCGAAAATTATGCTTTCCCCGGTGGAATGATGATTGGAACAGACTCGCATACACCCAATGCCGGCGGGCTCGGAATGATTGCCATTGGCGTTGGTGGTGCCGACGCGGTTGATGTAATGGCCGGAATGCCCTGGGAACTGAAAATGCCTAAACTTATCGGAGTTAAACTTAGCGGAAAACTAAGCGGATGGACAGCTCCCAAGGACATTATACTCAAAGTTGCCGGTATTTTAACCGTAAAAGGCGGAACTGGTGCTGTGGTTGAATATTTTGGCGAAGGTGCCCAGTCGCTTTCGTGTACAGGCAAAGGAACCATTGGAAACATGGGTGCCGAAATTGGAGCCACCACTTCGACTTTTGGATACGACGACTCGATGCGACGTTACTTAAAAGCTACAGGCCGCGAAGCCGTGGTTGAAGCTGCCGACAACATTAGCGATTACCTTACCGGCGACCCCGAAGTGTATGCCAACCCCGAAAAATATTTCGACCAGGTAATCGAAATTAACCTGTCGGAACTGGAGCCACACATTAACGGCCCCTTTACACCCGACCTGGCAACTCCCATCAGTAAAGTTCGCGAAGAAGCTGCCAAAAACGGCTGGCCTACAAAAATCGAAGTAGCCCTTATTGGCTCGTGTACCAACTCGTCGTACGAAGATATTTCGCGCGCGGCCTCAATTGCCAAACAAGCTACCGAGAAAAAGCTGAAAACAAAATCGAAATACACCATCACTCCGGGTTCCGAACAGGTTCGATACACTATCGAACGTGATGGTTTTATCGAAACATTCGAAAAAATTGGCGGCAATGTGTTTGCCAATGCCTGCGGCCCCTGCATTGGCCAATGGAATCGCGAAGGCGCTGAAAAAGGCGAGAAAAACACCATTGTACACTCGTTTAACCGAAACTTTGCCAAACGTGCCGACGGAAATCCAAACACACACGCTTTTGTAGCATCGCCCGAAATGGTTACTGCACTGGCTATTGCCGGCGAGCTGGGATTTAACCCCATTACCGATACCCTGATTAACGAAGACGGACAGAAAGTAAAACTCGACCCACCTAGCGGTTGGGAATTACCACCCAAAGGTTTCGATGTTGAAGACCCCGGTTACCTGGCTCCGGCTAAAGACGGTTCCGGCGTTGAAATTGTTGTAAAACCCGACTCGCAAAGGCTGCAACTGCTCACACCGTTTGAACCCTGGGACGGTAAAAACATACGCAATGTGCGTTTGCTCATTAAAGCCAAAGGCAAATGTACCACCGACCATATTTCGATGGCCGGACCATGGCTGCGTTTTCGCGGGCATCTCGACAATATTTCGAACAACTGCCTCATTGGGGCCGTAAATGCGTTTAACAACGAAACCAACAAGGTGAAAAACCAACTCAACGGTCAATATGGCGAAGTACCCGCAACCCAACGCGAATATAAAGCCAACGGAATACCAACCATAGTTGTAGGCGACCACAATTACGGCGAAGGCTCGTCGCGCGAGCATGCTGCAATGGAACCACGCCACCTGGGAGTACGTGCTGTTTTGGTAAAATCGTTTGCCCGCATACACGAAACGAACCTGAAAAAGCAGGGCATGCTGGCGCTTACTTTCGATAACGAAGCCGATTACGATAAAATTCACGAAGACGACATCTTCAACTTTTTAAACCTCGACCGCTTTACACCGGGGAAACCCATCGATATTGAAGTGTTGCACAGCGATAACAGCAAAGACATCATTAAAACAAACCACACCTACAACTCCCAACAAATTGAATGGTTTAAAGCCGGCTCGGCTCTTAATCTTATTAAAAAATCAAACACACAATAAATAATATGAAACGAGCATGTAAAATACTCACATCCAGGTAGATGATAATTCATTACATGCGAGTTCCATACGACCTTAGAAAATAAACAATTATCGTATGAAAAAAATTAAAGTACTAAATCCGGTTGTTGAACTCGACGGAGACGAGATGACAAGAGTAATATGGAAGTTTATAAAAGATAAGCTTATACTGCCATATCTCGATATCGACATAAAATATTACGACTTAGGCATTGAAAAACGTGACGAGACCAACGACCAGATTACCGTTGATTCGGCCAATGCCATTAAAAAATACGGTGTAGGCATTAAATGCGCCACCATTACCCCCGACGAAGCACGGGTTGAAGAATTTGATTTAAAAAAGATGTGGCGTTCGCCCAACGGAACCATCCGAAACATATTGGGCGGAACAGTATTTCGCGAGCCCATCATTATTAAAAACATACCGCGACTGGTGCCGGGCTGGACTAAGCCCATCTGCATTGGCCGTCATGCTTTTGGCGACCAGTATAAAGCCACCGACTTTGTAACCAAAGGAAAAGGTAAACTTACCATAACGTTCACCCCCGAAGACGGAAGTGAAGCACAAAGCTTTAACGTGTACGATTTTGAGGGCGACGGTGTGGCTATGGCTATGTACAACACCGACGAATCGATACGCGGATTTGCCCATGCCTGCATGAACCAGGCACTCGATAAAGGCTGGCCTCTGTACCTAAGCACCAAAAATACCATTCTAAAAAAATACGACGGCCGCTTTAAGGATATTTTTCAGGAAGTTTTTGAAAGCGAATACAAAGAAAAATTTGATGCAGCCGGTATTACATACGAACATCGCTTAATCGACGATATGGTAGCCGCAGCCATGAAATGGGATGGCGGTTTTGTGTGGGCCTGCAAAAATTACGATGGCGATGTGCAAAGCGACACCATTGCACAAGGTTTCGGTTCGCTGGGATTGATGACATCGACCCTGGTAACCCCCGACGGAAAAACCATGGAAGCCGAAGCAGCACACGGCACCGTTACCCGCCACTACCGAATGCACCAGCAAGGCAAACCCACCTCGACCAACCCCATTGCATCCATTTTTGCATGGACACGCGGGTTGGCATTCCGCGGTAAACTCGACAACACACCCGAGCTGACCGATTTTGCCCAAAAACTCGAAAAAGTGTGCATCGAAACCGTTGAAAGCGGAAAAATGACCAAAGATTTAGCGCTAATCATTCATGGCCGAGATATGAAAGAAGAACATTATCTCACAACCGAGCAATTTCTTGAAGCCATTGATTATAACTTAAAAGAATCAATAGGTGTTTAGGCATCAACAACCGACAACCGATAACCGGCAGAAATGAGCAAGAAAATATCCATACAAAACGGCAAACTGCATGTTCCCGATCATGTTATTATCCCTTTTATTGAAGGCGATGGAATAGGCAAAGACATCAGCACACCTGCACAAAACATAGTTGATGCAGCAGTTGAGGCCTCGTATGGAAAGCAACGCTCAATTGAGTGGAAAGAAGTTCTGGCCGGAGAGAAAGCCTACAAAAAAACAGGCGAATGGCTTCCCGTTGAAACCATCGACGCATTTAGAGAACATATTGTAGGCATTAAAGGGCCACTTACCACACCCGTAGGAGGTGGAATACGCTCGTTGAATGTGGCTCTGCGACAAGAACTTGATTTGTACGTTTGTCTGCGCCCGGTACGCTGGTTCAAGGGTGTACCCTCGCCGATAAGGTATCCATCGACCGTTGACATGCATATCTTTCGTGAAAATACCGAAGATATTTATGCCGGTATCGAGTTTATGACCGGAACTCCTGAAGCCGAAAAATTCAAATCGCTGCTAAAGGAAAATTTCGGTCTTGACGACGTTCGTTTTCCCGATTCAACTTCATTTGGCATTAAACCTGTTTCGGAAGAAGGTTCTAAAAGACTGGTTCGTGCTGCCATCGATTATGCTATAAAACACGAACTGCCGTCGGTTACCCTGGTGCACAAAGGCAACATCATGAAATACACCGAAGGAGCCTTTAAAAACTGGGGATACGAGGTGGCCGAACAAGAATTTGAACATCAAACATTCACATGGCGACAATACGAAAAAATTTTCGGCAAACAAGGAGCTGAAATAGCAAAAGAAAAGGTAAAGGAGGCTCGCAAAGAAGGTAAAATCATCATCAAAGATGTAATTACCGATGCTTTTTTACAAGAAAGCCTGTTGCGACCCTACAACCACTCTGTTATTGCAACGATGAATTTGAACGGCGACTATATATCGGATCAATTGGCGGCTATGGTAGGTGGAATTGGAATTTCGCCCGGCGCTAACATTAACTACAACAGTGGGTTTGCCATATTCGAAGCCACCCATGGAACCGCACCAACCATTGCGGGAACAGGTCAAGCCAACCCGAGTTCACTGATTTTATCGGCAGCCCTGTTGCTTGAATACATGGGGTGGAACAAAGCCGCTGAGCACATTTATGATGCTCTGGAACATACGTTTTCGAAAAGAAAAGTAACATCCGATTTGTTTGCATTAATGGAAGGCGCAACATTGTTATCGACCAAAGAATTTGCTCATGAAGTTATCAGAAATATACATTAATACGTAAACTAAAAACAAGCAATATGGAATACATCAAAAGTAGATTTTACAACAAAGCAACAAAATGTATCGACGAATACAACAAGCTAAAAAAGGAACACGGAGACAAAGTGATTTCTGAAGTAACTATTGGACAGGTTTTGACCGGGATGAAAGGCGTACCCAGCCTCGTTACCGACACTTCGAAACTCGACCCACAGGAAGGGATTCGTTTTAGAGGCTACACCATTCCTGAAATCCGTCAAAAGCTTCCACGCCTGAAACCCGAGGGTGAGCCACTGCCCGAGGGTATGTTCTACTTGCTGCTTATGGGTGAAATCCCAAGCGAGGAAGATGTATTCAATATTTCGAAAGACTGGTCAACCCGTGCACACGTACCACAGCATGTGTACGATGTTATTGACTCGATGCCCAAAAATGCCAAACCCATGACCCAGTTTAGCGCGGCTATTGTAGCTATGGCTACCGAGTCGCTTTTCCAGAAAGCCTACCGTTCGGGCATTGGCAAACAGTTTTACTGGGATTTTATTTACGACGATGTAATGAACCTGATTGCCAAACTGCCACGTGTAGCGGCTTATATTTACCGTCGTAATTTTTACAATGGCGACCACATTGAACCCAACCGCAGGCTCGATTGGGCAGGCAACCTGGCACATATGATGGGACACGACTCGGAAGAAGTGAAACGTTTGCTTCGTCTGTACATGGTTATTCACTCCGACCACGAAGGTGGAAATGTATCGGCACACGCAACTCATTTAGTTGGTTCAGCATTAAGCAATCCGTACTATTCGTTTGCTGCCGGAATGCTTGGCCTGGCCGGTCCTTTACATGGATATGCCAACCAGGATGTCATTCATTGGATATTTGAGCTGATGGACGAACTCGACACCGAAGAACCCACTAAAGAGCAATTGTCTGATTATGTGAAAAAAACGCTCGAAAACGGGCGGGTTATTCCGGGGTACGGCCATGCTGTTTTGCGTCAAACCGACCCACGCTTTACCGCACAGCAGGAATTTGCCAGTAAATATATCAAACACGACAATCTTATTAATACCGTTAATAACCTTTACGAGGTTGTTCCGCCTATTTTGGGTAAAATTGGAAAAATTCAAAATCCATGGCCCAATGTTGATGCATACTCAGGAGCTTTGTTGCATCATTACGGCATAAAAGAATACACTTTCTACACCGTGCTGTTTGGTGTTTCGCGAGCATTGGGTGTGTTATCATCGCTTGTAATGGACCGGGTTTACGGGCTGCCCATCGAGCGGCCATCGTCGTACGAACTAAAGTGGTATGTTGAACAGGCAACCGGTAAAGAACCATCTTGTTCATAATAATTGAACGTTAGACTTTAGGTGTGAGACAATGTGTTTGTCATGTGCTTAAACCCGTTTTATGCATTAGAAAACTTATTACGCATTGAATTGGAAATCGGCGTAGCCAAACTACGTCAAAAAAAGTCGCTTCGCTAACTTTCTTCAACTCACCAGAACGGTGCTATGCCTCGTTTCAGTAAGTTCTTGTTTTATTGTACCTTCAATGCTCATAACAGAGTTCTAATACACAATCCGGGTTAAATGTAGTGTATTATGTGATGAGTAAAGAACTATTGTATCGTATATAAAAAAAGTTGCCGAATTTTTCGACAGCTTTTTTTATGCAAATTTTATTAATAAATTTTTTGATATTGAAGCGTAATGCTTCTTAAAAACAAAATCCTATCGATATGTTAAATGCTGGAGAATTAGTTTCTTTATCTTGATCTAAATATTCAAGAGTCTCCTCATCAATAGGCGGGAATAATGATTTACCAATATATGAATCTTTATCATCTACTGATTGGTATTTCAATTTTCCTAAGTTAAGTTCAGTACCAAGCATAAAGCAATCATATCTTAAGTTCATGCCAAATGAATACTTTAAACCCATAAAACCTTTAAAATAATTAAGTTTGTCGTACTTAAAATCGACTACTGCAGCATTAACCCAAATTGGATTGGCTTTAGCATTTATATCAATTATCAGTTTATCCCATGGATTATAACTCAATATAATACCAGCCTTAGAGCCAATATTATAAAACATTGTTTTTGGAAGACTAAATGTTGGAAGTAAATCCAAAAAGCCACCGCCACCACCTAAGTCTATAGGTAAGTTGGCATCAATGGTATGCTTACTTGCTGATAAATAATTAATA
>JAFGGY010000016.1 GCA_016930365.1 Prolixibacteraceae bacterium
GCCATGCCCGGATTTTTAGGTTACATTTTTAAGTTCTCGTTGGTCATTCTTTTACCTGTATATGTAATTACCCAACTCATTTTTATGTAAGCAAACCGAATGTGCCAAACTTCATTATAAAATTAAAAACGAGATGTTTTACCATAAAGCATCTCGTTTATTTTTTTTAAACATACTGAGATTATGGTTTAAAAAGCATGAAAACTCGATATTATTTTGCAGTTTTGATGTTCCGTCTTCAGGCACTTCAACACCAGACTAATTAATTAAAATATCGAACAATGAACAAAAGAGGATTTGCCAGCGATAACAACTCAGGAGTGCATCCGGCCATCATAGAGGCCATTAGCAAGTGCAACCGCGGACACGTTACCGGTTACGGCACCGACCACTACACCGCACAAGCCATTAACGAATTCAAAAAGCGATTTGGAAACGAAACCAATGTTTACTTCGTATTTAATGGCACCGGCGCCAATGTATTAGCCATTTCAACTCTATCGCAATCTTTTCATAGCGTGATATGCCCGTCAACCGCACACATCGTGGTTGACGAATGTGGCGCTCCCGAAAAAATATCGGGCTGCAAACTTATCCCGGTTCATACTCCCGATGGAAAACTCACGCCGGAACTCATAAAACCACATCTGCATGGATTTGGATTCGAACATCATTCCCAGCCTAAAATCATCTCCATTTCACAAGTTACCGAAATGGGAACACTTTATTCGGTAAACGAAATTAAAGCCATAACAAAGCTTGCACGCCACTACGGCATGTACGTACACATGGATGGGGCACGCATAGCCAATGCAGCCGTAGCGCTCAACCTACCCTTTAAGGCTTTTACTGTTGATGCAGGCATCGATGTACTGTCGTTTGGCGGCACTAAAAATGGAATGATGATGGGCGAAGCGGTACTGTTTTTCGACAAAAACTTATCCGAAAATGCCAAATACATCCGTAAACAATCGGCTCAGCTTTTTTCAAAAATGAGGTTTGTGGCTGCACAGTTTCTGGCTTATTTCGAAAACGATGTTTGGAAAGAAAACGCAACGCACGCCAACAAAATGGCTGCTGTTTTAGCACAAAAAGCCAGTGAAATGGGCGTTCAGATTACACAAAAAGTTGAAGCCAACGGCGTTTTTGCCATTCTCGATGATGCAATTTCTGAAAAACTACTTCAGGAATACTTTTTCTACCCCTGGGACGAAAACCGGCACGAGGTACGATGGATGACCTCCTTCGACACCAGCGCCGACGATGTAAAACATTTTTGTGCGCGATTAAAAGAACTGCTCAATGCCTAAGCTAACGTTCAGATATTATCCATATCCCATCTCACCGGAGCAAGCCGGGCTGGAGAAAAAAATATTTCGCTACAGTCTGTTTATTCCCCTACTCTTTTTATTTGCAATGTGGATAATAAAAATTACTGAAAGCACACTGGGTATAAGCCTGGTGAATTTAGGCATGTACCCCCGCCACCAGCAGGGACTGCCCGGCATTATCATGTCGCCACTAATACATGGCGACTGGCAACATCTATTCGGAAATTCAGCATCGTTTTTAGTACTGGCAACCGCCCTGTTTTTCTTTTACCGCAAACTGGCTCTTCGCATATTCATAATCAACTATCTTTTATCGGGGATATTGCTTTGGCTTGGTGGACGGCAGGTTTGGCACATTGGAGCAAGCGGAGTAATTTATGGTCTGGCCGCTTTTTTACTTTTCTCGGGAATATTCCGAAAAGATGTAAGGCTGCTAACCATATCGCTTATTGTAGTTTTTTTATACGGAAGTTTTTTTTGGGGACTATTCCCCATTAAGGAAAACATTTCGTGGGACGGACACCTTATGGGTGCCGCATCGGGTACCATTTTGGCATCAATTTTCCACAAATACGGTCCGCCACGCCCCCGTTACGACTGGGAAGAAGAGGAAGATGACGAAGAAGAGTCAGAAGGAGAAGAAGGAGAAGAACACAACAATTTGAAAAACGACACTGACAAACCAAAAACATCACACACTAATCCCACTATTTAATCCGTTTTTATACTTTTGGCAAAAATTTCAAGATACATGAACATCAAATCAGCTTTTATTATTCTTCTCCTCATATCATTTACATTCGGTTCAAAAGCCACAAATAACACTCCTAAACTCGTGGTTAACATCAGCATCGAACACATGCGTGTTGATTACATCACCCGATTTTGGGATACATTCCAAAACGATGGATTCAAACGCCTGTACGAAGGCGGTGCTGTATTTGAAAACACCCGTGCCGACATCCATAACATCAAAACCGAGACCCTCATTCCAACTATTTTTACCGGAACTTACCCCTCGGCACACGGCATTATAGGAAGTGAATGGATAAAACCCATAAACGGAGAAGTAATTCCTGCTGTTACCGACAATTATTATCTTACCCTGGGAAGCGACTCAGACGAAGGAAACGTTTCTGCCAGGCAGCTTAAAGTTTTCACCCTTGGTGACGCGCTGAAACAACAAACGGGTTTTCAATCAAAAGTTTTTTCAGTTGCCCTTAATGCAACCCCGGCCGTTTTATCAGCAGGCCACTCGGCCAATGGTGCTTTTTGGTTCGACAAAACCAACGGCAACATGATAACATCGTCGTATTACTACGAACAGTTTCCGGAATGGGTTATGGATTTCAACGCTAAAAAAATGGCCGAAACCTACCTCGAACGTGAGTGGGATTTGCTACTTCCTGCCAACGATTACAACAAAGGATTTGCCGACGATTACCTTTTAGAAGAAGGTTTTTGGAGCAAATGGAATACCTTTCCGTATCAACTGAATAAAATTGGCCGCGACCAGGAATATCCACTGGAAATAATTAAAGCTACCCCCTTTGGAAATACCCTTATCCGCGATTTCTGCATGCAACTAATCGATCAGGAAGCGCTGGGAATGGATGCATATCCCGATGTATTAAATATCACCTTCTCGGGGCTCGATTATGCCAACAAATGGTTCAACCCATCGTCGGTTGAGGTACACGAAATCATGCTGCGCACCGATCGCGAAATAGCTTCAATTTTACGCTACCTCGACGATAAACTGGGAAAAGACAATTACCTGGTTGTTTTAACTGCTGCATCGACAACCGGTTACCCGGTTCGCGTACTCAAAGATGATTTCAACTTTGCCGCCGGCGACTTTAACCCACAATCGGCGCTTGCATTATTGCGTTCGTATTTGAATATTTTGTTTGGTGTAGGCGAATGGATTGAAACGTACAACGAAGAACAACTTTACCTTAACCATCGACTAATTGATTCAAAACAAAAGTCTTTAAACGATATTCGAAAAGAAGCGGCTTCGTTTCTCAACCAGTTTAGCGGCGTTAATGCAGCCCTGCCTGCCCACCTGATCGAAACCGGAAACCTGAACAACCCACGTTTCCGAAAAATTGAAAACAGCTACTGCGTACAGCGATCGGGCGATGTACTTTTACTGCTTGAAGAAGGCTGGTATCCCACGTATAAGTACCACACCATCGATTATTCGACCGAAAACCGCATACCACTGGTTTTTTATGGAATGAATGTAAAACAAGGCCAACACAACATCGCTGTCGAAGTAACCGACATCGCACCAACAATTAGCAAGCTGTTGGGCATTTATCCCCCCGACGATGCCACAGGCAAAGTTCTAAACCAGGTAAAATGGTAAAAAACAACACCAAACAACCATAAAATCCGGCTTATTTTTAACAATTATAAATTGCATTCTCGGCTACATTTTGCCACCTCCACATTACAATTTGCCTCTTTTTTTAGTATCTTTGTTTTCCAATTTTATATAATGGATTTTTTCAAAGAGGCACATATTAACCTGATAAACAACTCGAAAAGTGTTATGCGGCGCGATTTAATCGACGAGATTAACTGGAACGACCGCTTAATTGGGATTAAAGGTTTTCGAGGCGTTGGTAAAACTTCGTTTTTGCTCGACTATCTGCGCGAAAACCATCCCGACCCTAAAGATTCGCTGTACATAAACCTGAACAGTTTTTACTTTACCGGCCGTAAAATTGCCGGCTTTGCCGATGAGTTTCACAAGCGGGGAGGCAAAGTGCTGGTGCTCGACCAAATTCATAAATACCCCGACTGGGCTAAAGAGCTACGCGAATGTTACGACATGCTGCCCGATTTGAAAATTATTTTTACCGCATCGCCTGTGCTGCGAGTTTTCGAAGGCAACGAGTATTTACAAAACATAGCCAAAGTATATCATTTACCGGGGCTTTCGTTTCGCGAATACCTTAATCACCAAACAAAACAAAACTTTAAAAAGCTATCGTTCAACGAAATCATTAAAAATCACAAAAAAATTTCGTCGGCAATTGTCGAAAAAGTAAAACCACTGGCCTACTTCGACGATTACCTGAAACATGGGTACTACCCCTACTTTCTTGACCGGCGTTCGTATTTTTCCGATGATTTACTGAAACACATCAACCTCGCACTCGAAATTGATGTAACCTATCTGAACCAGATAGAGTTAAAGTATCTTCCAAAATTGCGAAAGTTGTTGTACATTGTCGCTAACGAAGTTCCATTTTCTCCCAATATCAGCAAAATCAGCAACGAAATTGAAACATCGAGAGCAACTGTAATGAATTACCTTCGTTACCTAAAAAATGCACGGCTGATTAATATGCTGTACGCTAACGGCGACGAAGACCAAATGAAAAAACCAAGCAAAATATATTTACACAACACAAACATTTTACATGCTGTTGTGCCTGCAAATGCCGATAATGCAAGTTATCGACAAACGTTTTTTTACAACCAGCTTGGATACAAGCACAAAGTAAAATCGACCGAAGGATATGATTTTAAAATTGACGAAAACTATTTATTCGACGTTGGAGGAAAATACATAAAACCAAAAAGTAACTCAAGCTATGCAGCATCGGACAGAATTGAAATAGGTTGCGATAGGAAAATTCCGCTTTGGCTGTTTGGGTTCATGTACTAAATATTGAAGCAAAATAAATAAAACGAATTTTAAATTAGAAACTATATAAATACAAACTCTTATAAGTTATGGCAAAAGAAAAGAAGTTTATTGTATGCGATGGAAACTACGCTGCGGCTTACATGAGCTACATGTTTAGCGAAGCAGCTTGTATCTATCCTATCACGCCTTCGTCAACTATGGCCGAATATGTTGATGAGTGGGCTGCAAACGGCAAAACCAACATGTTTGGCCGTCCGGTACGTTTGGCCGAAATGCAAAGTGAAGGTGGTGCCTCGGGTGCTGTACACGGTGCTTTGCAAAGTGGAACATTAACCTCAACCTACACTGCATCGCAGGGTTTGTTGCTGATGATTCCGAACATGTACAAAATTGCCGGCGAATTGCTGCCAACCGTATTCCACGTTAGTGCACGTGCACTGGCTGCTCATGCCCTTTCGATTTTTGGCGACCACAGCGACGTGTATGCTGCACGTCAAACCGGATTTGCTATGTTGGCATCAGGGTCGGTACAGGAAGAAATGGATTTGGCCGGCGTTGCTCACCTGGCAACCCTCAAATCGCGGGTTCCATTCCTGGCTTTCTTCGACGGATTCCGTACTTCGCACGAGCTTCAGAAAATTGAAGTAATGAGCCAAGACGATATCAAACCCCTGGTTGATATGCAAGCGCTGAAAGAATTCCGCGAACGTGCACTCAACCCCGAGCATCCCGTAACCCGTGGTACTGCTCAAAACCCCGACATCTTCTTCCAGTCAAAAGAATCGATAAACAAATTTTACGATGCTGTACCTGCAATTGTTGAAGATTACATGCAAAAAATCAGCAAAATTACCGGCCGCAAATACGACTTGTTCGACTACTACGGAGCCGATGATGCTGAAAATATTGTAGTGGCCATGGGTTCGGTTACCGAAACCATTAAAGAAACCATCGACTATCTTTTGGCTCAAGGCAAAAAAGTAGGTTTAGTAGCTGTTCATCTGTTCCGCCCATTCTCGGCCGCACACCTGATGAAAGCATTGCCTGCAACTACAAAACGCATTGCCGTACTCGACCGTTCGAAAGAGCCGGGCTCGGTTGGTGAGCCATTGTACCTCGATATACGCAACTCGATTGGCGAAGCACTCGAAGCCGGTAAAGCTCCATTCAAGCAATGGCCTGTTGTGGTTGGCGGACGCTACGGATTAGGTTCTAAAGATACTACTCCGGCTCAGATTCTCGCGGTTTACAAAAACCTCGAAATGAACGAGCCTAAAAATCAGTTTACCTTGGGTATTGTTGACGATGTTACTTTTACATCGCTGCCCATGCTCGACGAAATTAAAGTTTCGCCCGAAGACATTGTCGAAGCTAAATTTTACGGTTTAGGTTCAGACGGTACTGTTGGCGCCAACAAAAACTCCATCAAAATTATTGGTGAAGCTACCGATAAATTCTGCCAGGGATATTTCGAATACGACTCGAAAAAATCGGGCGGTTTTACCTGCTCGCACCTACGTTTTGGCGACAGCCCAATCCGCTCAACCTACCTGGTAACTACTGCCGACTTTGTAGCATGCCACGTACCGGCTTACATTAACCTGTACGACGTACTGAAAGGTTTGAAAAAAGGAGGAAGCTTCCTGCTGAATACCATTTGGGACGAAGAAGAAACCAAAAAACGCTTGCCGGCAAAAATGAAAAAATACATGGCCGAAAACGACATCAATTTCTACACCATTAAAGCTACTGAATTAGCTGAAGAAATTGGGCTAGGCAACCGCACCAACACGATTTTACAAAGTGCTTTCTTCAAAATTACCGGTGTAATTCCATACGAAATGGCCGTTGACCAAATGAAGAAATTCATTGTAAAATCGTACGGTAAAAAAGGTGAGCAAATTGTAAATATGAACTACGCTGCTGTTGACGCAGGTGGTGCTAATGTGAAAAAAGTTGAAGTACCTGCCGACTGGGCTAAGCTTGAAGTAGCCGGCGAAGAAGCAAACGCAAACCGTCCCGATTTTATCAAAAATGTGGTTGACGTAATCAACGCTCAAAACGGAAACAGCCTTCCGGTATCGACTTTTGTTGACCGCGAAGATGGCACCTTCCCTGCCGGAACAACCGCATACGAAAAACGCGGTATCGCAATCAACGTACCCGAATGGCAGGCCGAAAACTGCATCCAGTGTAACCAGTGTGCCTACGTTTGTCCGCACGCTGCAATACGTCCGTTCTTGCTTACCGAAGAAGAAGCAAACAATGCTCCGGCCGGAACACAGGTAATTGAAGCCAAACCGGCAAAACAATTCGAAGGGCTGAAATTTAAAATTCAGGTTTCGCCACTCGACTGTACCGGTTGCGGCAACTGTGCCGATGTTTGTCCGTCGAAAGAAAAAGCGCTGGTGATGAAAACACTCGACTCGCAAATGGCCGAAGTTGAACGTTACGAGTACATGGACCAAAAAGTAGGCTATAAAGAAGTAGTTGACAAATTTAAAACTGTTAAGAACTCGCAATTTGCACAACCACTGTTCGAATTTTCGGGTGCTTGTGCCGGTTGTGGCGAAACACCATACATCAAAACCATCACCCAGCTTTATGGCGAACAAATGATGGTTGCCAATGCTACAGGTTGTTCTTCAATATACGGTGGTTCAGCACCTTCGACTCCATATTGCGCACACAAACAAAGCGGCAATGGTGTTGCATGGGCAAACTCGCTGTTCGAAGACAATGCCGAGTACGGTTTTGGTATGGCCGAAGGTATCAGCACTCAACGCGCGCGTATCGAAATGGTAATGAAAGATGCCATGAACAACGGCGCCAGCGATGCCGAAAAAGAAGCTTATGCCGAGTGGATTGAAAACAAAGGCAACATCGAAGGTTCAAAAGCAGCAACAGCTAAAGTGTTGAAAGCGATTGAAGGGTCGAAACACGAAGCTGCAAAAATTATTACCGAACTGAAACAATACCTGGTTAAAAAATCGGTATGGGTATTTGGTGGCGACGGATGGGCTTACGACATTGGCTACGGCGGCTTAGACCACGTAATTGCCAGTGGCGAAGACATTAACATACTGGTTATGGATACCGAGGTTTACTCGAATACCGGCGGACAATCGTCAAAATCGACTCCAACAGGTGCGGTGGCAAAATTTGCTGCTTCGGGTAAAAAAATCCGCAAAAAAGACCTTGGTGCTATGGCCATGACCTACGGTTATGTTTATGTTGCACAGGTTGCCATGGGTGCAAACAATGCCCAGTATTTTAAAGCATTGAAAGAAGCCGAAGAATACCCCGGACCTTCAATCATTATTGCTTACGCTCCATGTATCAACCACGGATTACGCTCGGGAATGGGCAAATCGCAGGAAGAGGAGAAAAAAGCAGTTGAATGCGGATACTGGCACTTGTATCGCTACAACCCTCAATTGGAAGGCGAAGGAAAAAATCCATTTGTACTCGACAGCAAAGAGCCAAACTGGGACGAATTCCAAAACTTCCTGAAAAACGAGGTTCGATACACATCGCTCATGAAATCGTTCCCTGCCGAAGCCGAAGTACTTTTCAAAGTTTCGCAGGAAAATGCTCAGTGGCGTTATAAATCGTACAAGCGTTTGAGCGAACAAGAGTGGTAAAACTGAGTCACATTACTACTTAATACAAGCAATAAAAGCAGCTTTCAGCATACGAAAGCTGCTTTTTTTATTTCGAAAAATCCTCAATTCTTATGATTGCCCATGAACTATATTTTAGTTTTCTTTGCACCTGATGATTGAAACGATAAGACATAAGGCAAAAAACTACATCGTGCTGCTCTTCGCACTGTTAATCGGAACCGTTGTATTCAACGATGTAGTCAATATGCACGTTCATCGACTCGACAATGGTCAAATGGTCATTCACGCACACCCATTTAATAAAAAACAAGATTCAGATCCGGTAAAACACCATCATCACAGCACATACGATTTTGTACAAATACAAGCCCACTCAAACATCATATTATCGACCACACAACATCCGGATTTCATCCCCCCGGTTATCCACACCAAAGTATATCTGCCCAACTACACCAACGCCAAACCCGAATATCACTTCTCGCTTAAAAATAAAGCACCACCGTATATCACACTTCAAAACGAAGCCTAAAACGGTTTTCTATCCAAATTCAATCTGAGAATTTGGCTTCGACTTTTGCATGTTGAAACAATAATTAACATAGAAACTTTTGCTGTAGAATAGCTCTACAACAAATAATTCTGTGCAAAACTCAACAAAAAATCACTCACTCAAAACACTGTATTTCAAAGCATTATTTAAACAAAACCACACAATGAAGCAAATATATTTAACATTGTCCATTCTTTTTATCGCCCTGATTGTTAATGCCACAAAACCCCGAACCGACGCCAACCTGGTTGGCCATGTAGTAAGCAATGGCGAACACCTCCCTTTTGTGTCGGTATCGATAAAAGGGACTACGATTGGTACTACAACCGACGAAACCGGGCATTACATTATGAACAATTTACCCGAAGGAGATTGGATTGTAAAAGTACAATCGGTAGGCTACAAACCAACCGAAAAACCGATTACCCTTGAAGCAGGTAAAACAAAAGAAATTAAATTCGACATTGAAGAAGATGTTCTTGGCATCGAGGAAGTAGTAGTTACAGCCGACCGAAACGAGAAAAAACGCCGCGATGCTTCGGTTATTGTGAATACACTTTCTTCGAAACTGTTTAATACAGCCAGTGCGGTTACGCTGAGCGAAAGCCTGAACTTTAGCCCGGGGCTGCGCATGGAAAACAACTGCCAAAACTGCGGTTTTAACCAGGTACGCATGAACGGCATGGAAGGCCCGTACTCGCAAATACTAATTAATGGCCGCTCAATATTTAGTGGCTTAGCAGGGGTTTACGGGTTGGAGCTAATACCATCGAACATGCTCGAACGCATTGAAGTAATCCGTGGCGGGGGTTCTGCCCTGTACGGCAGCAATGCCATTGCCGGAACCATTAACCTGATTTTGAAAGACCCCGTAACCAATGCCTACGAAATTGGCACAAACGGGGGCGTAATGGGTGTCGGTGTTGAAGGTTCGGGCGAGCCATCGCAAGATTACAGCGTAAACGCCAATGCTTCGGTGGTTTCGTCCGACAATAAAACGGGGCTTTCGTTGTATGGTTTTTACCGCAACCACGACCCATTTGACGCCAACAACGATTCGTTTTCGGAAATTTCGGAAATGAACAACATAACTTTCGGCACCCGTGTTTTTCACCGTTTTGGTGTCCGCAATAAACTTACGGGGGATTTCTTCAACATTCAGGAAAGCCGACGTGGAGGCGATATGTTCGACTACCCGCTGCACGAATCGAACATTTCGGAAGCTGTTGACCATAACATTACCACCGGAGCTTTAAACTACGACCAGTTTTTACGCACCGATGACAAATGGTCGATTTTCGCTTCTGGCCAGCGGGTGTTGCGCGACTCGTACTATGGTGCCGAACAATCGCTGAAAGATTATGGGATTACCAAAGGTTTTACGTACAATGCAGGCACCCAGTATAACGCTGTCTTGGGAGCTTCGAACCTGACCGTTGGTGCCGAAATCCGCCAGGAGTGGCTCAACGACACCAAGTTGGGTTACCCCGATTACGAAAATGCCGTAATTGAAAATGGGGAAATAGTTGAAATTCCACACACCAAAAACACACTTGTAGCCGATCAGCAAAGCAGCACCGTAGGTGCATTTGCCCAGTACGAGGTAAGCATAAACAGGCTCGACATCTCGGTTGGTGGGCGCTTTGACCATTATACCATTAACGACCACACCAAAACAAGCGCTGAAAAAACAGGCAATGTTTTTAGTCCGCGTTTAACCCTGAAATACGATGTGTTTGAATACCTGCAGGCACGTGCGAGCTACTCTCAAGGTTATCGCGCCCCACAAATATTCGACGAAGATTTGCACATCGAAACCTCTGGCTCGCGGCAGGTGCTTCACCGTAACGACCCAGACCTGAAACAGGAAACCAGCCACAGCTACATGGCATCTATCGATTTTAACAAGCAAATTGGGCAGATGTACATCAGCTTTTTAGCCGAAGGGTTTTACACCCAACTAAACGATGCTTTTGCCAATGAGTACGGCGAACCCGACGAAAACGGCACCGTTGTTTATACCCGCACCAACGCAGAAGGCGGTGCAACGGTGCAAGGTATAAATCTCGAATTCAACTTTATTCCGGGCAGGGCTTTTGCGTTAAAATCGGGATTCACCATACAAAAAAGTGCTTATGAAGAAGCGCATGAATTTGGTGAGAAAAGCTTTTTCAGGACACCGAACAACTATGGGTTTTTAACGCTCGACTGGGATCCGACACACAAACTTGGCTTTTCGGCAACCTCAAACTATACCGGTAAAATGTTGGTTCCATACTTCGGGCCACAAATAGAAAAACCTGAGCATGGAGAATTGCGCGAATCGGAATCATTTCTTGATCTCGGGTTAAAAGCTAAGTACAATATTAAAATCAACGGGGCAACCATGCAGCTTTCGGCTGGTATAAAAAACATATTCAATGCCTACCAAGCGGATTTCGACAGTGGAATAGGCCGCGATCCGGGGTATATTTATGGCCCCACCCTGCCACGCACAGTTTATTTTGGGGTAAAGATTGGCAATCTGGTAAGATAGCACCACAAGCATACGGTATTCTCTCCACTGCTTGCAGATTTTTATACGCCAAAAAACAACTGTCATAATACACAAATAGGAAAGAGAGCAAAATGCTCTCTTTCCTATTTGTGTATTTCCAATAATCTTTCAACAAAATAACTACAAGAAATACGATTATCAGAGTGTTCTAAATACAAAAAAAGCTTCAACGTTTGTTGAAGCTTTTTTGTGACTCAGCTGGGGTTCGAACCCAGGACCCCATCCTTAAAAGGGATGTGCTCTACCAGCTGAGCTACTGA
>JAFGGY010000141.1 GCA_016930365.1 Prolixibacteraceae bacterium
AATACTTGAAAACACGTACCGTCTTGTAAATATCAGTTTGATTAACGAACTTGCACTGCTAGCTGGTAAAATGGACATCAACATTTGGGAAGTAATTGATGCAGCTAAGACCAAACCATTTGGATTCCAAGCATTTTATCCGGGTCCCGGAATTGGCGGACACTGCATCCCACTTGACCCGTTTTACCTTGAACATATTGCCAAAAAATACAGTTTCGATTTAAGTATGATACATACTGCCGGCCACATCAACATGCGAATGCCCCATTATATGTATATCAAAATTTCGACCGCACTTAACCGCCACAAGAAAGCGGTAAACGGAAGCAAAATATTCTTTATGGGCGTAGCCTACAAACCAAATATTAACGATGAACGCGAATCGCCGGCTCTCGATATTATCGATACCATTTTACACAAAGGTGGCGAGGTAAGTTACCACGACCCGCACATTGCTACGGTAAAAACCAACGAAGGCAACCGCTTTCAATCGACCGAGCTTACGGCCAAAACTCTTGAGGAAGCCGACTGCGTTGTATTAACTACGAATCACAATGCCTTTGATGTTGAATTTATTGAAAAGCATGCCCG
Organism: Prolixibacteraceae bacterium; assembly: GCA_016930365.1. Taxonomy (GTDB): domain Bacteria; phylum Bacteroidota; class Bacteroidia; order Bacteroidales; family Prolixibacteraceae; genus Roseimarinus. Next base: position 592 of record JAFGGY010000141.1, read on the forward strand.
TTTGATTGTTGATATGCGCAATATGATTAAAGAAGCAAGCGATAAAGTTTATAAACTATAAAAATGATGAACAAGCTAAAAATATACATTTTAGCTTTTGCGCTATCGTTCAGCAGCTTAAGCATTTTCAGCCAGCCTGTTAAAGAAGTTTACGAAGAATGGCCTGCCAAAGATATTTCGAAACTCACCATCGACAATAAATTTGGAACCATTTATATTGAAAAAACCAACGACGAGCTAATTCGTATCGAAGCCAGTTTTGATATCGAAAACCTATCGAAAAGCAACGCCGAATATTTAGCCCGACAAGTAAGATTTAACTTCGACAAAAGCGGGCATACCGTTTCGTCGAAAACAAGTTTCACCAATGATTTTAAAACGAGCCAAAATTTTGAGATTATTTTGAAGGTGCGAATACCCGATAATATTGAACTTAACATCGAGAACAGCTATGGCAACGTTTATATGCCCGATTTTGAAGGCAAAACAAACCTTACCATCGAATATGGCAATTTAGAAGCCGGTAAGTTAACGTGTGATAGTAGTCCTGTAAAATTATCGCTCAAATATGGTAAAGCTATTTTAAATGAAGCACATAACCTCGACGCAGATATAAACTATGCCGAATTACGAGTGAAAAAAACAGGCGAAACGAATTTAAATTCGAAGTATTCGATAATTGAAATAAACACAACAAGCCAAATAGAGCTTGAATCCAATTTCGATCATATCAGCATTGAAACCGTTGATTTTATTAAAAGCACATCGAATTACAGTCACTTTGCTATAGATCGTATCAACAAATCGCTCGAACTGATAATGAAACATGGCGATTATAAAGTTCAGAATGTTTCAACAACAATTCAAACCATCGAAATTGACAATACTTATGGCGAACTTTTCCTGAATATGCCTGAGAACTTGACCTATTATCTCGATAGCGAGACCTATTACACCGATTTGAAATACCCCGACGGCACAATCATTGCACAAAAAGTTACTGGCGATTTCATCAAATCAAGTACAAAAATTGGCGACGGTGATTCTAACTCGAAAATAATTGTCAAATCGCGATTTGGCATTGTACATCTCACAAAATAAATACGATATGAAGCACATAATTGTAAGCATCATTTTATTATTCAACCTTAGTGCCCTTGAGGCAAATAACAGTAAAATCGAAATAAAATGGAACGGAATGAACGATTCGACCATTTACCTGGCACATTATTTCGACACCAATATATATGTAAACGATACAATTAAACTTAACAATAAGGGCGAAGGTACATTTGCTTCCGATTCACTTCTCGATCAGGGTTTATACCTGGTTTATCAATCGGCCGACAATTATTTCGATTTTTTAATAGGTAGCGAGCAGAACCTTAAAATTGAGGCTTCGTACCCGGTTTCGATTGATGAAATAACAATTGAAGGCGCAGAAGTGAGCGAAAAATTTGCCGAATATCAGAAAATGGTGAAAGCCAAAATGGAACAAAAAAGAATGCTGTCGGAAACCATAAATACCACCAACAACGATACCGAACGCGACGAAGCCCGTGAAGCTATTCAAAATCTCGACGATGAGATAAAGCAATTTATGCAACGCGAAATTGCTGCTAATGAAACAAATATGTACGGCATATTTCTGAATGCAGCCAACAGCATCGAAATTCCTGCTCCTCAAATTGAACGGAATCATCCAAAATACGACTCCATTGCATGGTTTCATCAGTACAACTACAACCGCGACCATTATTTAGATGGCATCGACTTTTCCGACAAGCGATTGCTTAACACCCCCCTGCTTCACTCCAAACTCAACACCTATTTCAATCGAATATTAATACAAGCACCCGATTCAATTATTCCACAAATAAAAAAAGTACTAACAAAAGCCGAATCCAGTCCTGAAATGTATCGCTACGTGTCGCAATTTTTGCTCAACAACAGCACGCAATCGAAAATAATGGGCATGGATGCAGTTTTTGTTGCTATTGCCGACGAGGTATATTTAAGCGGTAAAGCATTTTGGGCTGACAAAGAAACCTTGAAAAAGATTGAAGAAGAAGCCTACCTGACTCGCCCTAATTTAATTGGGAACACAGCTCCGGAGCTTGTAATGGAAGACATAAACGGCGAATACAAAAGCCTACACGAAATAATGGCAGATTATACCATTCTGGTATTTTTCGAATACGATTGCGGACATTGCAAGCGCGATATCCCAGGCCTTTACAACAACGTTTATATGAAATACATCGATAAAAACATTGAAGTATATGCCGTAATGATGAACGACGACAAGGAAAAGTGGACAGAATTTGTAAACGAAAATGAAATAAACGGCTGGTATAATGTTTGGGATCCCGACCATAGCACGCAATTTAGATTTAAGTACAATATAAAAATGACCCCACTGATATACTTGCTTGATAAAGACAAAAAAATAATTGCTAAAAAAATTGATCAGGAAAATTTGGTAAGGTTAATTGAATCGTTGCTCAAAGAATAGCGGTCGTTTATCAAAATATATCACAAATGCTTGCAGGATATAATATTATTGTCTTTTTTTGAATAAAATTGCACAACTGAATGAACAGCATCTCAAATATTAATTACCTGCCAATACCCATTGTAATAATCGATTTACAATCGGATGAAGCACTATCAAACCTGGCTTTTAACGAAGCCTTTGGTTTTTCGGTAGCTAACCTAAAAGCGCTGAACAAGCGTTTAGCACAAGCTATTGTTCCCGAATATCCCCTTGAAAATAATGGTTATAACACCATAAACAATCAAAATAACGAGTTCGTATCGGTTATTATAGCTTCGAATATTACCGATCATCACAAAGCCATCTTATCGTTACAAATTATTGAACCCGATTTTAAATTCTTCTTCAAAAATAAAAGTTGTGTAAAACTATTTTCGAACATTCCGTTAGGCATCATTATTAAGCACTTAGATACCGATGAAACACTATTTGTGTCCGACTATCTGATATCGAAGATTGAATACAGCTTTGAAGAAATTGCCAAAAACCCATGGCGTGTTTTCACCTACAAAGAAGATATAGCCTTACAGGAAACGATGATGAACAAAAAATTGAAAAATGGCATGAATGCCGTTTTCTTCGATAAAAGAATCATCTCCAAGTCGGGCAAAATATTTTGGTTTTCGGAATACATCCGAACTTTTGAACATTTGGGAGAACAATACCAGATTATTGCTTTACGCGATGTATCGAACGAAAAAGAAATTGAAACCGAATTGCAACGATCTAAGCAAATTGTTGAAGATGCCGAGCGTTTGAAATCGGCTTTTCTCGATAATATGCCCCACGAAATACGAACCCCACTGCACGCTATTACAGGTTTTACCAGCTTATTAGCTGATCCCGATTTATCGAACGAAGAACGAATTGAATATGTTAAATTCATACAGGACAGCAGCAACGACATTCTGAACCTTATGGACAACATTATTGAAATTGCGAAACTCGAAACCAATCAAATAAAACCCAAACGCGAAAAATGTTACGTCAACAGCATAATCGATAAAGCGTATAGCGACATTGTTGCAAAACAAAACATACTCGAAAAAGAACATTTAGAAGTAAAAGCATTTAAAGACAACCCCGACCCCATGTTTACGGTTGTTTCGGATC
>JAFGGY010000142.1 GCA_016930365.1 Prolixibacteraceae bacterium
AAGCATCAGCACATGAGTTTCGGGCCAATTTATCTTTACTTTCTGAAGAATATCCAAGCCGCTCTGATCGGGTAAAGAAATATCGAGCAATAGAATTTCGTACCTTGATTTATTGAGTAAATCAAACACCTCGCCGGCGTTTGCAGCTTCATCAACAATAAAATCATCGCTGCATTGTGCAAGTATTTGCTTTAAACCGTCGCGAACAATTTTATGATCATCACAAATCAATATATGCATAGCTTATTCTTTTTTTACAGGAAATGAAATTTCAATTTTACTTCCAATTGTATCTCTTGGGGAAATTTTAAAACTTCCGCCAAGAAAAGTCGTTCTTTCTTTCATACTCATAATCCCAAACGATTTTTTGGAATTGATTTTATCTTCCGTAATGCCCACTCCGTTGTCAATTACTTCAAATTGAATAAGATCGTCGTGTTGATGGAGCATTATTTCAATATACGTTGCTTTTGCATGTCGGGCGATGTTGGTAAGCGACTCCTGCATAATTCGGAATAGCGGCAGTGCATCATTGTTAGAGATGTTAATTCCGTTTTCAATATCCAGAAAAGTTTTGATACCGTAACGTTGCGAAAATTCTTTAGTGTACCATTCAATGGCAGCTTCCAGCCCAAGGTCATCAATAATTTCGGGTCTTAGCTGCGATGTAATCCGTTGAACAGTCCGGATGGTATCGCCTACTAAAGACTTTACATCTTCCAGTTTTTCTTTTACAATTGTATCTGAAGCGCGTTTTTTAATAATTTCCAAATCGATTTTCACAGCAGTAAGTGCCTGCCCCAAATCGTCGTGTAATTCTCTTGCTATGTGCAAGCGTTCATTTTCTCTTGCCTGTTCAATGTGGTTCGACAGCTGATGTAGTTGCTCCAACGACTTTTTGAGTTCCTTTTCGGTATTTTTTCGTTGAGTAATGTCGTGTACCGTTCCAATCCACTTCGAAGGTAAGCCGTTGGAGTCAAATGTCATTTCGGCCTGTTCGTGTATAAATTTTTGTTCTCCGTTGGGATAAATAATACGCAGGTCGATATTTAAGGGAATATTCTTGTTTTTTACATCTTCGATGTCAGCCATTAGTATAGGATAATCATCCTGATGAACCATACTATAAAACAAATGAAGCGTAGGCTCTACTTCTCCGGGCTGATATCCGAAAATGCGAAAAGTTTCGTCAGAACATTTCATTTTATCGCTTTGGTAATCATACTCCCAGCTCCCCACACGGGCAATTTGTTGTGCCTTAGTAAGTATGGTTTTACTGGCGCGCAGTGCCTCTTCTGCCTGCTTTTGCTCGCTGATATCGGTACCAACCCCAATCAAATATTTTTGCTTCTGGCTTTCGAATTTAACTGCTGTAAGCAGAAAGGGAATTGGATGTCCATTTTTAGTCAACAGCTTCGTTTCAATCCCGGCTCGTCCTTTATACTTAAAGCTATCCAACGATTTTAAAACGGCCTGATGATTTTCAGGCAAATGCCATTCCAAAAAATGTCGTCCTTCCATTGCTTCGGGCTCAAAACCAAAAAGTGTTTCGTGTTGCTTGTTCCATGCAACCATCTTAAGCTCAGGGTATGAATAAAGATAAAATATGCCGGGAATACTGTCCAGCAAAGCTTTATTGAATAATTGCTCTTTCAGATATTTCTGTTCTCTTTCAGCTAAACGCTCGTTGGCTTCGGCCAGGTTTTTTATTGAAATGCTTAATAATTCTGCATTTTTTTGGATAGTCTGTTTCTGCCTGAAAAGATCGAGAAAAACAGCTACTTTGCTTAATAGTATTTTATTTGAAAATGGTTTGAGCAGATAATCAACTGCCCCTGAGGAATAGCCTTTGAGCTCCTCCTCCTGGTCGAGATAATTTGCCGTTAAAAATATTACCGGCACTTTATTCTCTACTCTGTTCTCATTAAGTTTAACCGCCAGCTCAAACCCAGACATCATCGGCATGCGAACATCAATAATAGCCAAGGCAAGTTCAATACCATCTGATTTAGCTAAAGCCTCGTGCCCCGACATTGCCCGAATAAGGTTTACATCTATTCTTTTCAGTACAGAAGACAATAACTCTATATTTTCATTATTGTCATCAACAATCAGCAAGGAGGGCAAGTAGTTCAAATGTATCATTCATTTTAAATAAGATAAATACTAAAATTATTTAAATTTTAATTGCCCTCATTTTTTGCTCACAGCTGCATGACGTATGTAGCATATACAAAATAAGAAACTTGTCATTTTAAAAAATATATTCGGGCTATATTCTCTATCATTTCTAAAATAAAAGAATTGGATGAGTATAAAAGTATAAAAAATACGCATACCGTAAAATCTCATTTGCCTTAAACATGTCGGGCAACAGCTATGCTGCTTACATTATTCATCCTGTAGCAATTGTTTTCTCAAGTTTTATAGCCGGGTCAATTCCTGTTTTGCCTTTTTTACGACTCTGTATATTAGTGATCATAAGTTTCGCACATCCTTTTATTCCTTTGAACATCAGCGATGTATATTAAATGACACTTGATTATATTTCTGTTAATCTGTATTTTATGTTTTCCATTTTCGTTATGCGGCTTTATTATGTGGCAAAAGGTTTGATAATTAACCTATGCATCAGAACTGGCTTTTTATCCTGGCTTTAACTTCATCCCAACTTGAACCTTCCTTAGGATTGCTTTTATGGGCTTCAAGCCTTTCATCCAGTAATTGCTTAGTTTCTGCTGATAATTCAACCTGTTCATCATTCTCAACAATACTGTTCCAAATGGCTTCTACCATTAAAATACGCTCTGGAACGCTCATTTTTAATATGTCTTGCATCATTTGTGTCATACTGCAAATTTAACAATTTTTACTCAGTTTTATTTCTTTTCCGGAATCTCCTCGTTTCGTTTGAATAAGGGGGAGCACGAGTTGCAAACGCGCCATTTAGGTGCACCCCAATCCCACCAACCATCTAAAATCAGCCTCCGAAATATTAACTTTTCACATTCGTTCATTATCAAAAGATCGTCTGGTTAAGAAAATCGGAACAATTACAGACCAGGAACTCACCCTAATAAAACAAGGACTTGATGATATTTTGAGGTACTAATACCAATTAGTTAATGACATTAGCTACCATACAATTGCAAATACGGTTTTCCCTTTTTCTCTTCGGTAATTCACTGTGCCGCCATGGGCACGCATAATTTGTCGCGAATGACTAAGCCCGATACCTGAGCCCGATGATTTTGTAGTAAAAAACGGAACGAAAACCTCTTCTGCAATTTCTTCAGATATCCCGTCGCCATTATCAACAACCAATACTTCTACCTGATTATCAACCAATCGACGGCCTACAACTTCAACCAACGGTTCTTCCTGCTCACTGGAAGCTTCGGCCGCATTTTTCACGAGGTTCACAATAACCTGAACCATCATTTGTTCATCAATTTGAACCTGAAAATCTTTTTTCAGCGGATAAAACTGTATTGCCACACCATAATCGGCTTTCATTGGTGACACCAAAATACTTAGCCTGTCGAATAGTTGCTGCATACTTACTAACGAAAGTTGGGGGACGGGTACCTTAGTAAGTTTGCGATAGTTTTGCACAAACTGGCTCAACCCCCTGCCCCGTTCACTAATAACATCGAGTCCGTCGATAGTACTTCTTACATCTTCATCATCTGAAAATGCAGCATCCAACTCCAGCTTTTCTTTCCAAATACCTTTCAGCGACCCGGCGATTGATGTAACCGGTGCCAGCGAGTTCATTATTTCGTGGCTCATTACCCGAATAAGTTTCACCCACGAATCAAGCTCCTTCCGTTCGAGTTCACCCCGGATGTCCTGCATGCTTAACAAACGCACTTCCTCTCCTTTTAGGTGCATTATAGAGCAACGCACCACTATTTGTTCCGGTTCGTTATCGACATGAAAGGTAAAAGTTTGTTTTTGATTGCTTTCAAGTTTACTCAGAGCTGTGCCAAATGCCATATCAACTTGCTGTATTTGTTTCAAGTGGGTTAAAACACGAAGATGCAGCATTCGTAACGCGGCCGGGTTAACCTCGTAAACAAATCCGTTAACCCCCAACACGATGATACCGGTATCGATGTTTTTAATAATTTCAGAAAAATACTGCTCTTTTATACGACTCTGCACTATAGCGTTCTGCACAATAACATTCAACTCATTCAGGCTTTTATGTAAATCTTTCAACGTTGAATCGTTTTCATTTACCGGAAAATTGAAACTTGTGTCTTCATTTTTAATTGACTGTATAAAAAATGTAATTTTGCGATGTGTTTGATTCACCAATGAAAAAAGGCTAAAAATAAAGGCTACTTCAATGATAACCAACACAATTACTATTAAAACATTTGCACCATGCATTACCAGAACACCAATTGTAAAAGCTGCGATAACAATAAAAAACAAGCTCAATGCAAGTTTAAAAGTATAATTTTTACAAGCCATATTTTTTAATTTTATTGTACAAGGTTTGGCGGGTTATTCCCAGGTGTTTTGCTACCAGGGTCATGTTTCCGTCGTGTTTTTTTATCGCGTTTGCAACCAGGTTTCGCTCCATATCTTCTAGCGTTCCATCAGGCATGTAAGAATCGCCCCGTTCGCTTTCCCTGCATAAAAAATCGTCAGGCCGGAGTATTCCGCTTTCATTTAAAATTACAGCCTTTTCGATGGCATGTTGTAATTCGCGTACATTCCCCGGCCACTTGTAATTTTTTAGTTTATCAACAGCTTCGGCACTAAGGTTCAATTGGTTTTTATGGTATCGCGATGCATAACGGTTCAAAAAGAACATAGCTAATTCCGGGATATCATCAACCCTAGCGCGTAACGGGGGTATTTCAATATGAATGGTGTTTATACGATAAAACAAATCCTCCCGAAAATCGCCATTATCAACCATTTGTTGCAAATTACAATTTGTAGCACAAACCAAGCGGATATCAACATCGCTGGCTTTGTTGTCGCCCACTTTCACAACCGAACGATTCTGAAGTACCGTTAAAAGTTTCGACTGCATGGCCATCGACAGGTTTCCTATCTCATCGAGAAAGAGAGTACCTCCGTTTGCCAGTTCAATTTTCCCTGTACGGTCGGCATGCGCATCGGTAAATGCGCCCTTTTTATGACCGAAAAGTTCACTTTCGAACAATGTTTCGGTTACTGCACCCATATCAACCGTAACCATCACTTTACCCGAACGTTCCGATAAACGGTGAATTTCTCGCGCCACCAAATCCTTTCCCGTTCCGTTTTCGCCGGTAATCAACACGTTGGCATTAGTTGGAGCTACCTTGGCAACCATTTGCATTACAGCGTTCCATGCATCAGACGAACCAATTAGTGGCTCTCCCGGTTTGTTCATTTCGGCAATAAGTTGTTGCTCTTTTTGTTGCAGTTTATGAACTTCCTTTCGCGATTGGCTTAAGCGCCATGCAGCCTCAACCGTCGATAGTAGTTTTTCGTTTTCCCAGGGTTTTAGAATAAAATCGAATGCTCCCATACGCACAGCTTTAACAGCCAGTTCAACATCGCCATAAGCTGTAATCATTACCACACTGATACCCGGTTTTTGTTCTAATACCCGCTGCAACCAGTAAATGCCTTCATTCCCGGAGTTGATGCCGGCCTTAAAGTTCATATCGAGTAATAGCACATCGTAATCATTCCCTTGCAATGTACTAAGAAGTAAGTTAGGCGACGAGAGTGTTTTTACACTAGCACACTTTCCCCGTAACAAAAGCTCGAGGGCACTCAAAACGCTCTTGTTATCGTCGACAATTAAGATATTCGATTTTTTCATTTTAAAATAATTGGATTTCGCCCCGTTGGGGCTATTTTACATGGTTTACACCATATACCCGGGGCTAACACACCGGACTAATGATTTCGCCCCCTTGGGGCTATAATTTTTGCAATAGTTTTATCCATCATTACAAGATGGATTATATTTCGCTCTAAATAGGCCCAAAGGGCTGTTATCACTAACACAGGGTAAAGCCCTGTGCCATAAATGTTCGTCAGAACATGCTAAGCCCCCAAGGGGCGTAATCACATTTCTAACAAAATTTAATCCTGTATTGTTATCCACTGAACAACAAGCAATAACAAATTATCGCAAGTTAGTGCTTTGTAAAAATATTTTACAGCAACTGTCTAATTTATTTACACATTGTTTACACCACTCAAAACAATCAACTCATAATGTGATAATTAACTTTTTGGCACATACTTGGCATACCTCAACAATGAAATTGAATTATACACAATATAAACACAGACCTAAAATGGGAATGGACAGGGTAATAGTAGAAAAAAAGTGGATTAAAAAGAAGTACTGGAAATATATTACAGGTACTGTTATATTGTTTATTTTGCTTGCATTTGTAATCTTTAGTGATTACGAAAGTTCTTTTAAAGTGGATAAAGAGAAACTTACCATTTCGGAGGTTATCGACGGGCCATTTCTTGATTACATTAGTATAAACGGAACGGTTGAGCCAATTTCAGTTGTATCGGTTGAAGCACTCGAAGAAGGACGAGTTGAAAAAATAGTTGTTGGCGAAGGTACTTCGATGGTTAAGGAAGGAGATGTTATTCTTCGGTTGAGCAATGAAGAGATGAAGATGAATGGATTGGATGAAAAAGCATACTTCGAGTATCTCACCAACGACTTAAACAACAAACTCATCGCGCTCAACATAGAAGATCTATCAGAAAAACAAGAGCTTACACAGCAAGAGTTCGACCTATACGATAAAAAAAACAGTTATGAAAGAAATAAAAGCCTACACGATAAAGGTGGCGTAGCAGATTTGGATTTTGAAAAATCGAAAAGAAACTATGAGATTGCCAAAACAACAAAAGATTTTAAAGTTAAGAGAATGAAACTTGATTCAGCTAAACGCGAAAACGACCGCAGGTACATTCAATTAAAAATCAATTCAATTAAACAAAAAATTGACAACTTGCAGGTAAAGTCTCCGGTTGACGGACAATTTAGCCTGGGAAGCATTGAGTTGGGACAAAGCATCTCGAAAGGAACAAAGATTGGCCAGGTTAGTGTGTTGAGTGCATTCAAAATTAAAGCAAAAATTGATGAACATTATATCGATCGTATTCACCAAGGCTTAACGGCCTCACTTGAGCGTCAGGGCGAACAATACGATTTGCAAATTATGAAAGTTTACCAGGAAGTAGTTGGCGGTACTTTTGAAGTTGACCTACGATTTCAGGGGAACATGCCGGCAAACATTCGTACCGGGCAAGGTTATCATATCAATCTGGAACTTGGTGAACCAGAACAATCGACCTTAGTAAGTTTAGGCGGTTTCTTTAATAGTACCGGCGGACAATGGATATTTGTTGTCGATCCGTCGGGTGATTTTGCGAGCAAAAGAAATATACGGATTGGACGAAAAAACCCAAAATATTATGAAGTTATTGAAGGACTTAATGCCGGAGAGAAAGTTATAACATCGGGGTACGATCTGTTTGGGGAGAATGATAAGCTGATATTGCGCTGAGGGCGGAGAGCGGAGGGCTTAGGGCATGGAGCTGAGAGCGTTGAGCTGAGAGCGAATAGAGAGGAATAATAATGAAAATAAAAATATTGAAGAAAAATATTACTCAATTAGGGTTTTTCGGAGCAGAATGCTTATTCTTCTTTGCCCTTGGCTAAATAATTTGTTATGGTACATTCTCGGTTTATGGAGTTAGAGATTTGGAAAGAATCAATTGAATTAAACGATCGACTATTTAATCTTGCTGATAAGTTAAGTGATGCTAAAAGTTTTAGGGTTGCCGAACAACTTCGGGGTGCTTCTTTAAGCATCTCCAACAATATAGCTGAAGGTTCAGGTTCATTCTCAGATAAAGATTTTGCTAATTTTCTGAATATTGCCAGACGATCTGTTTTTGAAACCGCCAATATCTCTTTTGTAGCATTTAGAAGAGATTTTATTGATAAAGAAGAATTGGCTCAAATATTAAATGGTTTGGATGTATTAAGTAGAAAAATAACGAATTTCAGAAAAACGCTGTTAAGGGTAAGGAGCTGAGGGCAAAGAGCAGAGGGCAGTGTGCAAAGAGCTAGAAAAATGAAATGTGTTTAAAATTTCAAATTTGATATTTAAAATAATGATAAAAAGAATTAATAAAAGTAAAGTGCTATTGGCCTTGTGCCCTGTGCACTAAGCATTAAATAAATGATAATAAGTTGAATAATATAAATAATTAAAAGCAAAGTGCTGTTGGCCCTACGCCCTCAGCCCTCTGCTCTAAGCATTTTAAAATATGATACGAACAGAAAAATTAACAAAAATCTTCCGTACAGAGGAAGTTGAAACATTTGCTTTGAACGAAGTATCCATTCACGTAAAATCAGGTGAATTTGTAGCCGTTATGGGGCCATCAGGTTGTGGAAAATCGACTTTACTGAATATTATTGGTTTATTGGACAACCCCAGCGATGGCAGCTACTTTTTCGATAATACCGAAGTAGCCAGGTACAAAGAAAGTCAGCGTGCGTATTCTGTTTTATCTGGACACCCATTCCGGTTTTATCCGGACACTTTTTAGGTCTGCGATTTTTTCAAAAATAG
>JAFGGY010000143.1 GCA_016930365.1 Prolixibacteraceae bacterium
AATATGCCGCATAGCGGCTGGGGTACTAAAATCTAACGTACTATTGTATAATAAACGTCATTTTTTTTTTAATGCCATATTTTGTAATTTTGTGTGCCTTTAAAAATTTGGGGGATTATTAATTTCACCTTTTTATTGATTTGGGGAGATCAATAAATTTAGTGTTCATTTTTGCAACGAAACAGACCGTCTTTTTTAAATTCTCCCGACTTTGTTATTGTTCGGTTTTTTTAGTTTCAGCATTCATTTTGGTTGAAAAAACGATTGATTTATGAAATATAAAGCATACACATTAAATAATTTTAGATCGATACCACAGCTCGAAAAGCTTAGCGAAACACAAAAGAATGACATTGAGGTGGTTGGCAATGTATTGCCATTTAAAGTGAGCAACTACATTGTTGATGAGTTGATTGACTGGGAACACTTTGAAAAAGATCCTTTTTTCATACTCAATTTTCCACAAAAGGACATGCTTATTCCCGAACATTTTAACTCGGTAAAGAAATTGCTTGACGAGAGGGCTGATCGCTCAACCTTAAATGCTGAAATCGACCGCATTCGCTTATCGCTTAATCCAAATCCGGCCGGGCAACAATACAATGTGCCCGAGTTCGAAGGTGAGCCATTGACCGGCATTCAGCATAAATACGACGAAACAATGCTGTTTTTCCCAAGCCAGGGTCAAACATGCCATGCATATTGCACCTTTTGTTTCAGATGGCCGCAGTTTGCAATGAACGATTTCCGCTTTGCAATGAAAGAAGCTGACCTGATGGTAAAATACCTACAGGCACATCCCGAAATATCCGATGTATTGTTTACCGGGGGCGATCCGGCGATAATGAAAACCAAATTCTTCGAGTATTATTTCAATGCATTGCTCGATGCCGACATTCCCAACCTTAAAACAATTCGTATCGGAACCAAGGCGTTATCATATTGGCCATACCGATTTACTACCGACGACGACGCAGACGATTTGATTAGCTTATTCGATAAAGTCGTTAATAAAGGAGTAAATATCAGCATAATGGCGCATTTTAACCATCCACGAGCCTTAGAAACCAAAGCGGTACAACAAGCCATTCATCGTATTCTTTCAACAGGTGCTCAAATACGAACCCAATCGCCGGTGTTGAACCATATAAATGCCGATGCCGAAGTATGGGCTAAATTGTGGCGGAAGCAGGTTAACATGGGTTTAATTCCTTACTATATGTTTGTAGCACGCGATACCGGTGCTCAAGATTATTTTGCCGTTACGCTCGATAAAGCCATGACGATTTACAACGATGCTTATGCTCATGTAAGTGGTATATGCCGCACAGTGCGTGGTCCAAGCATGTCGAGCGATCCAGGTAAAATTCACATGCTGGGGGTTAGCGAAGTAAGAGGAGAAAAGGTATTTGTGATGCGTTTTATTCAAGCCAGAAACCCCGAATGGGTTAACCATATCTTTTTTGCAAAATACAACCCCAATGCGTTGTGGCTTAACGACCTTAAACCCGCTTTTGGCGAAAAAGAGTTCTTTTTCATGGACGAATTCAGGCAAATGCGTAACAGTCAGCACGACCTTGAACATACCGAAGGGGTAGAATAAAAATTAATGCATAGAATAAACGAAGGCATGACTGTTTTTTCTTCGTTTATCTACATGAATTCTTGTTTAACCTCAAGAATGAAATGTATGGATTGTTCTTCAAGCACATGGTATTCCGACAAAAGCAATTCAATGCCCCGGTTGGTGTGGTCGGGCAACGAGGTATGTAAAGACATAATTGACATCGAATTTTGAAGCCCTTCGCATGTAGCGTACGATTGTAATCGACGGTGCTGAATGAGGTAAGGAATAAAATGCTGCACACGACTGGGTAGAATGTTGAAATTTTTGAGCATAACAGCGTAAGCCCATTTCGATTGCTGAGCAAGTGTAATGTCAGAAAACAAAGACCATTTGGCAGCTAAAAAATGATCGACAAAAAGATCTGCTATTACACCTGAGTATTTTTGATAAATCGGTCGAATGATTTCCCGTATCGATTTCCAATGGATATTTGAATCGGTAAAAGCATCTATTTGGCGATGCATAAGAATGCCTTTCTGAATGTCGGCAGGATATTGCAAATAATTTTTCCCTTTTACATAATCGCCTATGAAATTTCCAAGCATCAGTTTTTCGTTGTCGCCCGATAAAAATATGTGTCCTAAGTAATTCATTACGTATTTTTTTCGTAAAGTTTTGAAAGCGTAATTTAACGTTTATCAAAATAGAAAATCATTATACTAATCGGCATATTTTAAACTAATAGTTCGTTAGTCATTTTTAAATCACTAACAATTAACTGTTCATGTTTTGATGGCGCGTTTATTTAATTCACTTTCATTTAACAAATTGCAAACAATATATTGCTTCTCATCAATAATCTGACGCTCTATTGCAAAAAAGATTTTCTACATAAAGATTGAGCAAATTGAACAAACAAAGTTAAATTTGCATCATAACCATATACCATTTTGATGTTTAAAATTCTATAATAGAATATCCATGCATCCGGATTTCAATTGGTTTGTCTTCGTTATGCTAAAAAAAATTCTAATTATCAATAAACAAAAAACAGGATGATTGAAAAAAACATCTCGATTATTGTTGCTATTGCTCAAAACTTTGCCATAGGCAAAAATAACGACCTTTTGTTTCATTTACCCAACGATTTGAAACGTTTCAAACAAATAACCAACGGTAAAACCCTTATTATGGGACGAAACACCTTGTTGTCGCTTCCCAAATGGCCTCTGCCAAATCGCCGGCATATTGTGATTAGCGATATCGAAAAAGAAAAATTTGATGGTTGCGAGATGGCAGGATCAATAGACGAAGCTGTTGAAATGGCTAAAAACGAACAAGAGGCTTTTATTATTGGTGGTGGTATGGTATATCGCCAGTTTTACCCCGTGGCTAAGAAGCTTTATTTAACCCTCGTACATAAAGACTTTGAAGCCGATGTATTCTTTCCTGAAATCGATTTTAACGAGTGGAATGAACTGAGTCGTGAAGACCATTACGACGAGAAGAACGATTTTAACTATTCCTACATCGATTTGGTACGAAAATAAAAGGGTTGCCCTTGTTCAAAACCTAAAAAGAATTAATAAAAAACCATGAAGTATGCTTTTTCAAAACTTGCGAAAGCTTCGTTAGTGCCGTCGGCCGTAAATCAATTAACAGCCGATTTTGCCGAAGATTTCAGGGAAGGAACAGACATAAACCTGGGCGTGGGTTATGTAAACGATTCGACCATTCCGGCAGACGCTATTGGTGAGGCTTTTTCCGAAATTGTATCCAATCAACATCAGTATCGTAATGCGCTAAATTACGGCGGAGCTGATGGATCGCCCAATTTGCGACGAGCAATTATGAACTATTACATACGTTGCAATATAGGAGGGCTGAGTGAAAAGAACTTTGAAGGAAGAAAAATACTCATTGGTGCAAACGGGGCAACCAGTATTCTTGATGCACTTTCCGATATATTTGAACCCGGGGTCGTAATTACAGCCGATCCGTATTACTACATTTACACCGAAACACTGGAGCGAAAAGGATATAAGATAGTAGCGATACCTGAAGATGATGAAGGGCTAAAGGTGGATCTTTTATCGAAAACGCTAGAGCAATTAAGCCCCGATACTATTCGCTTTTTTTACATTGTAACCGTTAATAACCCATCAACGGTTATTCTTTCGAACCAGCGCAGAAAGGCAATTGTAAAAATCGCACAGAGAATATCGCAAAAAATCGGGCGTATTATTCCTGTTGTATTCGATAAAGCATACGAAGACATCATTCATAAGACAGGAATCGAGAAGCCGGTTTCGGGATTAAAATTTGGGAAACCCGATGGTGTATTTGAGATTGGCACCCTCTCTAAAATTTTTGCCCCGGCACTGCGTATTGGTTACATTATTTGTTCGGATAACGATTTTGCAAAAGTACTTACCCAGCGAACCTCTGATATAGGTTTTAGCTCGCCACTTATTAATCAGGAAATTGCCGGATGGCTTCTCGACCACTACATACACCAACAACGCGAAAAAGTAAACCGAGGTTATCAGAAAAAGGCACAGTTTATTCAACAACTATTTACCAAGCATCTTGGCAAATACCTAAAATGCTACTCCGGTGGTGATGCTGCTTTCTATTTCTATCTCACATTTAATGATATACGAACCGATAAAGAATCGCGTTTTTTTAATTTTTTGACGCGTACAACAGGAGATCCTAATATTGATGGGCTAACAGAAAAACTGCCGCGCTTAATATACATTCCCGGCACAATATGTAGTAAAACATCAGATTCTAAATATCAATTGCGTTTGTCGTATGGTTTTGAAGAACCCCAAGTATTCGAACGGGCGGTGAAACTAATGGCCGAAGCATGTGTGTATGCCATGAGTTACTAATGCACCATCGTTTATACCTGATATCTAAAAAATTAACACACCTGTAAATTATTAAAAATGAAGAAGGGTATAGTTTTAATGTTGCTTGTTATATCTCTGACTGTGGCAAATTCATTTGGTCAGCGATTGAGATATCGTAACATCAAAAACGACTACAGTCTCAGTAATTATAATGAAAAAGTAGATCATCAGCACTATTCACCATTTTTAGCCGGAGCTTTAAATTTTGTTTTACCCACAGTTGGCTATTACTATGTTGACGAAGCAATGCGAGGCATGATGATATTAGGTGGAGAGCTGCTTTCGTTTTCGGTGGCTATTTACGGTTTAACTGGGGTTTTAAGTCCCGACTTTGGTGGTATAACGCCTGCATATAACTCGAGAACGGTTATGTATGCAGGTGTAATAGCCCTAAATGCCTTTTATCTTTGGAGTATTATTGATGTAGTACATATTGCTTTAGTTAAGAATATGGCTTTAGAAGAAAGAAGGCAAGGCCTTACCCTGCGAATAAATCCTGACTTAGGTATAGCTTGTATACTTAATCGTAATTTGCCTGTTGCAGGAATACGATTAACTATGACTTTTTAAAAGTGAAGCAAATGTTGAGTTATTCGAAAAAGGCTTCAACCCCGGGGTAAAAGAATCTTTCGCGGGCTATTTTCTCGGGGTAAACAAAGTAAGTAACCGTTGCTTCGGTGCAAAGTCTATCGTTTCCATCGTAAAGCGAGGCTTTTATAATGGCTGTTCGTTTTTCGGTTTTCAGCAGTTTGCCCCGAACGGTAACATCGCCACTGGCAATGCGCAAGGGGTGATGGTATTCGACTTCCATTTTAGTGGTTACCCCGGCTGTTTTGCATTTGATGTAAACTGTCCAACCTCCAATTTCGTCGAGCAATAGCGATTGAATACCTCCGTGAACTACGCCGGGATAACCCTCGAGATGCCGTTGTGGTTTCCATGTTGTAACTACTTCGTCGTTTTCTTCGAAAAATTGTAGCTTAAGCCCTATTTTATTGTGGGGCGAACATCCAAAGCAGTTGTAATCTTCGGGTTTGGTTTGGTCAAAAGGATTTTTGATTTTACGTATCATGGTGTTTGGTTTGCTCCAAATATAGAAAATTAATACGAAACCAGGGCGCTGCTTATGGCTCCGAAAACGCCGTAGCCGCCATCGACTGTGGAGAACGCCGGACGATAGGTATTGGGCTTAAAAAAAGTGTTTGAGGTGGTTTGGTAAATTCTTACGTTTTGGTCGTAGGCAAAAATGTAAACGAGTCCAGAACCGGCTTGTGGTTGCCAGCTGATTGGTATTTCAATTTTGACCTGCTTACCGGGAGTGGGCACATGTTGTATTTGAGCAAACTGATTGTTTTCGAATACATAAACCTGGTACAAAAAAGCCGTTGAATCGGCTTGCAAAATCAACGATAGGCTGTTTGCGCTACGTTGAATTTCAGAGTGAAGTACCGGTAGTTGAGGTACGATACAGCTTGCCGAAACAGAAAATGAATCGTATTGGCACCGAAAGCTCCATTGATCGCCGGGACTGACCTCGATTTGGCTGTCGGAATAAAGGCTGTCGGGGCTTGGTTGTGGAAAATACTCCTCAATTTGTTGGCTGGGGGTGCATCGGGTGAGTTGTATTTCGGCATCGATAATCTGGAATATGGTATCGGTTGAATTTGCCAGGTTAAGCAATTTGTGCACCTCGAAAAAGTGGTTGGTCGAGTCGAGCGACGGCCCGCATTTTACAACGCCAAAAACGTTGAGCCCGGGCTCGAAAGCCTCGCCGGTGTCGGGCTGCATGTGTAAGCCGGCATAGTACTCGCCAATTTTGAGACAGCCCGAAAACAGGAATAACATAAGTGCCAGTAAGCCATAAATTCGGAATCGGGGTTTTTGCATTTTTGTGGTGTCGTTATTCAATTTCTACTTCTTCGTAATCGGCATCTACGATTTGTGGTGGGTTGTTTTTTACTTCTTCGCGGTGAAGTTTATTGAGTTTAAACGACCACACGATTTCGCCTATTCCATACAAAAATAAGATTACCCCGAAGAATATAAGCAGGTTGTTGGTGCTTTCGAACGGACGGGCAACGAGTACGACACCCGAAACGATACTGATAACCGAAAGCGTAACCATAATCCATGATATACCTAATTTGCGTGCGTTTAACTGGGTGGTTAGGAGTGAGAATCCGGCCATAAAAAGGATGATGCCCAATACAAATACGAAAATATTAATGAGAAATGATGGGAATATAACAAGGATAGCACCTACAATAACCGAGAGTGTGCCACGTGGTACGAGTACCCAGGGGTTTGCTGGCTGTTTTTCTTTTTTGAGATATTCGACCAGAAAGGCGATTGCTCCATCGATAATAAGGAGGGCTCCGAGAATTTGCATAACAAGGTTAGCCGTTAAATCGGGAACTGCAATAATGGCTCCGCCTACAATTACCGATACGATGCCCCTAATGAGGAGGCGTTTGGGATTTGATTTAAACTGAATCATACGTTTGTTTATTTGTTTTGCTTGTTTAAACAAGAAAAGTAAATGTAAGAATCTTTTTGTAGAAAATGAAACGATTTTGTTTATTACACCGCCCCCGGGCCGGACGGAAGCGCTTAGCCGGCCGATGGCATGCCCGATATGAAGCCGGGGCGCAGGGGCGATTGGCATGAGCCCCCTGCACCCCGTGCTGAATACGGGCATGACAAGGGCGCTAAAAGCTGGAGGCCGTAAGCCCGCCAAATAATGATTATTTTTTAATTTTGGGTGCTTGTGTCGAATGTTGGTTTTTAATTACTTTCGTAAAAATTTGCGGATTATGAAGAATGCTTTATTGTTAACCGGAGCTGCGGCGCGTATTTCGCAGGAAGTGGCGATTATTGATAAACTGATTGAGAAAAAGGGGCTTGAGATTAAGCCGGAAAGTACGATGTTGGCGGGTTTTAGCTCGGGCGCGCTGAATATTGGGGCGATTAATGCGTGCTTTCGGACGGAAAATCCGCTCGATTGGAACGGGTATTTTAAGGAGGAGGTACTGTTTCCGGTAACGACGGAGAGAATTTATTACAGGGAGAATTTTATTCCGTTTAACACGTCGCCTTTGCGCGAATTGCTGGGTAATTTTTTGAAAGAAGCTAATATTAAAACACTGGGCGATTGTGCGTTTAAGTCGTTTGTGCTGGCCTTTTCGTATCGGCGGTTGGCAACGGTTTGGGTGTCGAATATGTTTAACCGGCATCAAAAAATTGAGATGCTGGATTTGTTAATGGCGACCTCGGCGATACCATTGATTTTTCCGGATCAGACAATAAAAAACCACGAAAAAAAGATGCAAAAATATACGCGTGGAAGCTTTGCCGATGGCGGTTCGGGGGGGTCGTTCCGGCGTTTTGAGTATTATTTGAAGCGCTATTTGAAACAAAACGGGCGCTTTGAGAAAGTTTATATTGTTTCGCCTATGCGCGATGTAGCCGAGGATGATTACGAGGAGATGAATAAAATTACCCGTGCGCGCGACTTGCTGAGCCTGGATTTGAAAAATATTAAGGTGCTGCGGTTTTTTACGGCGATGGTGTCGCAAAACGGATTCGATTTGTTTATTAAACGTTTTGATAGGTGGGCACGTAAAAAGGACATAGCCGATGAGATTTTTGTGTGCATACCGCAAATGGATAAGAATTTTCCATTTTTGGAGTTTGGTAAACAGATTGAGCAGTATCGCGCTGTGTCGGAATGGATTGAGGAGAATCCCGAGAAGTTTGCCGTACCACTAAGCGAATATGTGAAGAAATTTGAACGTACGCCACTGCGTAAAATACATGTTACTCTAAAACGGAAATTGTTGCACCGCTTGAGGAGTTTTTTTAAACGATGATTTATTTAATGATAAAAGCAGATGCAATTGGCTTTCTATCGCCTTCTATTGCTTCTCATTGCTTTCAACCGTCTTCAATTGCTTTCTATTGCCTTCCATCCTAATTTCCGTTCGATGCAATATTCAATGGTTGGTTTTGTGCATAAAAAAAGCCCGACTCAATGAAGAATCGGGTCCCGACGGTCATCGGGATTGGCGGCGACCTACTCTCCCACAAGAC
>JAFGGY010000144.1 GCA_016930365.1 Prolixibacteraceae bacterium
AATTAATATGAAATACAACCAAGCCGATAAGCAAAAGTTTACTTTTGCGAGCTGTTTTAAACAATAGACCATTAGATAAAAGACATGAGACAACATAGTTGTTTGTAATACTTTAAACAACAGTAGTTTAAGCATTCACAAATTAAAATACAAACAATCCACCGTCAATGTCTTAAAAAACAATCAGCAAACAACTATTAAAAATAAAGCATAAAAATCCATATAACAATGAAGAAAACCAAAATTGTAGCTACCATTTCCGATTGGAAAAGCTGTCCGGAATACATACAATCCCTTTATGATAATGGTATGAATGTGGTGCGAATGAATACCGCACACATAAACCGCGAGGGAGCCACAAAAATCATGAATGATGTACGTGCGGTTTCAAACAAAATTGCCCTGCTGATTGACACCAAAGGTCCCGAAGTGCGAATAACAAACCTGGAGGAGGGGCTTGCAGTTGATTATGGAGACAAAGTAAAAGTATCGGGAAATCTAAAATTGCACGATTGCCTTCATGTTAATTACCCCTATTTTGTAAACGACATTCATATTGGAGCAAAACTACTGGTTGACGATGGCGAAATTGAGCTAGAAGTTAAGGACAAAGACAATGATTATTTATACACCGAAGTAACCAACAGTGGTATTATCAAAAACCGAAAAAGCATTAACGTACCCGGGGTAAGCATTAAACTGCCATCGCTTACCGAAAAAGACAAAGATTTTATTCTTTTTGCCATCGAAAACAACATCGAATTTATTGCTCACTCGTTTGTGCGAAACAAACACGATGTTCTTGACATTCAAAAAATTCTCGACGAACACAACAGTCCGATAAAGATTATTGCCAAAATTGAAAATCAGGAAGGCGTTGATAAAATTGACGAGATACTTGATTATGCTTATGGGGTAATGATTGCCCGTGGCGATTTGGGAATAGAAATTCCGGCCGAAAAAATTCCATCGGTAGCACGGATGCTCATAAAAAAATGTATTGCCCGTAAACGCCCGGTTATTATGGCGACACAAATGCTGCATTCGATGATTGAAAATCCACGTCCTACACGTGCCGAAGTAAGCGACATTGCCAACGCCGTTTATAACCGTTGCGATGCTATTATGCTGAGTGGTGAAACTGCATACGGGAAATATGGTATTGAAGCGGTAAAAATTATGAGTAAAGTAGCCGCCGAAGTAGAAAAAAACAAAGACAAACGCAACGATATTGTACCTCCGATTAACTTTGACATATCGTCGTTTCTGGCAGCAAAAGCTATCGAAGCAGCCAACGAAATGAACACAACAGCTATTGTTACCGACACACTTTCGGGGCATAATGCACGCCACATTTCAGCATTCAGAGGCGAAATGCCGGTGTACGCCAAGTGCTACCGCCCAAGGGTTATGCGCGAACTTGCCTTATCATACGGTATATTTGCCTCACCCATACAGGCACACAGCAACCGCGACGAAACGATACAAACCAGCCTTCAGGATTTGGTTGACCAAAACTGCATTAGCACCGACGATACAATTGTATATGTAGGAAGCAGCTATGGCATCAGGGGCAAGGCTTCATTTCTCGAAGTTATAAATGTAAAAACCGGACTAAGTCCTAAAACCGAAGAAGACATCAATAATTTGGTAGGACCCAAAGATAAATAATGTAAAGAATCAACCATATCATTGAAAAGAAGGAACTTTTTTACACAATTATTCTTTTTTATTTAACATTGAACAATGTTTTGCATTTGTTTTTTTAAGATTTTGAATATATTTGAAGATTATAAGCATACATTTAAGGGATAAAAAAATTTATAGGGGGGAAACAAAATGAATGCAATTAATTTTTCTGAGAAATCAGTTCTTTTGAACGATTTATCACCATTTATTTATGGAACAAAAAGGCTGGGCGACGATTCAATTCCGTTTGAGGAGCGGGTTGAAATTGCGAAAGCTGCCATCGACACTAAGCTATGGTTTCATACAAGTAATCAATACGGTTCGGCACTAAAAGTATTAAACAAAGCTTTTAGGTACGAACGTAATAAAATTCCACAATTAATTGTAAAGCTTGCCGGGAAAACAATTGATGAAATAAAAGCAGAATATCAAAAACACACCAAAGCGCTGGAGATTGCGTCCATTGACATTGGTCAGCTTAGCCTCGATGGCGAAATTGCTGAGGATATTGTCCGTGGCGGAAAATCAATCATCAGCCTCGAAAAACTCAAACAAAGGGGGCAGGTTAAACGATTTGTGCTCGAAGTATTCCCATGGAATTCCGACATTGCACTAAATGCCTTAAAGAATGGATACACCGACGGAATTATTGATGGTTTGATTTTTTACTTCAACCCGTTGCAGCGTTTTGTAAGCAATGAGCTTTGGGATTTAATCAACGAAAAATCTGAACCCATAATTGCACTGCGAACAATTGCCGGTGGCCCGGTTCACAGCTTACGCAATGTTGAAGGGTTTGCTTGGAAAGAATACCTCAAAGAGAGAGCAACCCAGATTGCTCCCATTTTTGAACAATCAGGTTTAGCTTCCTGGACAGAGTTCTGTATGCGTTTTGCCCACAGCTTTCCACAAGTCCGGGCAAGTGTAGGATCAACCATCGATGCTGAGCACTTTCACCAGTTTTTAATGGCTTCGGAGCAAATTGAGCCGCTGCCATCTGGTATTATAAACCAAATTGAAAAGTTACAGCAAAAATGGAGCGCCGAAACCGATTCGAAAGCCGAACCATGGAGCATGTAGAAATTTAGTAACTCTATGATATCCAAAGAACTAATAAGTGCTATCAATGCTTCGATTGAAGCCGGTAAACAAATAATGAAGATTTACCTAACGGCCGATTTTGGTATTGAATACAAAAAAGATGATTCGCCACTAACCATAGCCGACAAACAGGCTCATCAAATAATAATGAAACACCTGTTGGCTACCCAAATCCCGGTTCTTAGCGAAGAAGGTCGTTATATTGCTTACGACGAACGCAAAAAATGGGATGTTTTCTGGCTGGTTGACCCACTTGACGGCACCAAAGAATTTATTAAAAAAAATGATGAATTTACTGTTAATATTGCGCTCATAAAACACAACACGCCTATTGCGGGAGTCGTTTATGTGCCAGCCACCAATTGCCTGTATTACGCCGATAAACAAGGGGCATTTGTGGTTGAAAATATCCAGCCCGATGCCAATATCGAAAAGCAATCGGTCAAACTCCCCTTCAACACAAAACGAAGCGAATTTGTTGTGGTTGGGTCGCGTTCTCACATGAGCAACGAAACAGAAGATTTTATTGCCCGGATGGATCACCAGGGTAAGCCATTAAAAATTGTTTCAAAAGGTAGTTCGCTCAAAATTTGCATGGTTGCCGAGGGCAATGCCGATTGTTATCCACGACTGGGGCCAACCATGGAATGGGACACCGCAGCGGGGCATGCCATTGCTCTATTTGCCGGCAAAACTGTAGTAGAATACCCTTCGATGAATGCACTAAAATACAATAAAGAAAACCTGCTTAATCCATATTTCATTGTAAACTAATTAAACCGAACCTTGACCCTCGAAAGCTACATAGTACTTTTTGTTGTTGCAGCCATGATAGTTGCCCTGGCAAAAGATGCGATGCGCCCCGGACTGGTTCTTTTTTCGGGTGCTGTTTTTTTTATGGCAATTGGCATCATTACACCGGGCGAAATGGCTGCCGGATTTTCAAACAAAGGGATGCTCACCGTTGGGGTGTTGTTTTTGGTAAGCGAAGGGGTTAGGTATTCCGGAATACTTAACAAACTGGCAACCATATCTTTACCTAGGAAAAAACACTCAATGCCTCGCATGCTGGCTACAATAATGATTCCCATTTCTGCCCTATCGGCCTTTTTAAACAATACACCGGTGGTAATAATTTTCGCTCCGGTAATTAAGCGCTGGGCAGAAAAACTAAACATTTCGCCGTCTAAATTTTTGATTCCTCTGTCGTATGCAACCATATTTGGTGGTGTTTGTACCCTTATCGGTACTTCAACCAACCTGGTTGTCGATGGTATGATGCAAGAAGCAGGCTTTAAAGGACTTTATATGTTCGAACTGGCGCAAATAGGGCTTATTATTGCCTTAGCCGGATGGATTTACGTATCGTTTGTCGGGCATTACCTGCTACCCGACCTTAAAAAAAGCGCCCCGGGAAACGATCGTATCGATACCAAAGAATACTATTTTAATATGCGGGTAACCCCAAACAGCAAATACATTGGCGAGGTTATCCGAAAAGGACAACTATCGGATAACAAAAACATATCGATAGTGGGTGTTGAACGAAACGGCACCATGAACTACACTCAAAATGAGCATATTGTACTTCAGGAGCGCGACAAGCTTTTGGTTAGCGGCTACGACGAAAATATCGAAAATTTATTGTCGCTCGAAGGTCTCGACGTTATCACACACGGAGACCTTGAGAAAGTAATCGAGAATGAGAACCTTATGCGCATCGAAGTGGTGTTGGCTCCACGTTTTCCGGGAATAGGTTCTACGCTGAAAGAATTTGATTTTTACAATCGCTACAATGGTATCGTTCTGGCCATCCATCGTAACGGTTCAAGCATTTTATCCAACTTATCGGACGAGCGTTTACGTGCCGGCGATTCGCTAATTATACTGGCCGACGATGAGTTTATCGAAAGCTGGAAAGAATCCAAAATATTTTTCCTGATTTCGGCCAAAGGCGAGGTCGAAAAGCCCATAAAAACATACAAAATTGGCTGGACTATCGCAACCGTGCTCATTATGATACTGGGAGCGACATTCAGCCGTTATTTACCCACCATCAGGGGTAGTGTTCCCGATATGTTTATTTTTGCTTCCATTGCCGCGGTTATGATGGCTATTCTTAGAATCTTTCCCCCAAAAAAATACTCACGTGCCATTAGCTGGGATGTTCTTATCACCATTGCATCGGCTTTTGCCATCAGCAAGGCCATGTTTAATTCGGGGGTAGCCGAGCAAATAGCTCAAACGGCCATCAATTCGGTTAAACACATGGGGCCTGGAGCTGTATTGGCCATTATTTATCTCATAACCATGGTTTTTACCGAAATTATAACCAACAATGCCGCAGCTGCAATTTCATTTCCTATAGCCCTGTCGGCTGCACATCAACTAGGGGTTGACCCCAAACCCTTCTTCATTGTAATATGCATTGCAGCCTCTGCAAGCTTCTCAACACCAATTGGATATCAAACCAATCTCATCGTACAATCCATCGGAAATTACAAATTCAGAGATTATTTAAAAGTAGGACTTCCACTGAATTTAATTGTATTTATTCTGTCGATTATTTTTATCCCCAAAATATGGCATTTTTAATGCCACCAATTCAATTTCACCCAAACAAAAATTATTCAATTTGCATTAATTCTATGGTAAATATGACAAATAACCGACCATAAATGGGCTTATATTTCGCCATTCTAAAAGAACCATTATTTTTGTGTCAGCAAACTTTATTTGAAAAAATTAAAAAGCCACTATATGCAGCAAGATTACAATTTAAGTCATTTAAAAGAACTCGAAGCCGAAGCAATCCACATCATACGCGAAGTAGCAGCCGAGTTTGAAAATCCGGTGATGCTATACTCCATTGGGAAAGATTCATCGGTAATGGTTCGACTGGCCGAAAAAGCCTTCTACCCGGGCAAAGTACCTTTTCCGCTAATGCACATCGATTCGAAATGGAAATTTAAAGAAATGATAGAGTTTCGCGATAATTATGCACGCGAAAACAATTGGGATTTGATTGTACATTACAATAAAGAAGGTTTTGAGTCGGGAGTTGGCCCTTTTACACACGGTAGTAAGGTGCATACCGATATTATGAAAACACAGGCTTTATTGGCCGGTTTAAGCAAATATAAATTCGACGCAGCCTTTGGTGGTGCTCGTCGTGATGAGGAAAAATCGCGAGCTAAAGAACGCATTTTTTCATTTCGCGATAAATACCATCAATGGGATCCGAAAAATCAACGTCCCGAATTATGGGACACCTACAACGCTAAAATTCATAAGGGCGAATCAATACGGGTATTCCCTATTTCGAACTGGACTGAGCTGGATATATGGCAATACATTCGCCTCGAAAATATTCCTATTGTACCGTTGTATTTTGCTAAAGAACGCCCAATAGTGAACATCGACGGAGCACTAATTATGGCCGACGACGACCGTATGCCCAAAGAATTACGCGACAAAGCCGAAATGAAAATGGTACGCTTTCGCACCCTGGGATGCTACCCCCTAACCGGAGCAGTTGAATCGAATGCTTCAACCATCGAAGAAATTGTAGAAGAAATGATGACCGTAACCGTTTCGGAGCGCACAACCCGCGTAATCGATTTCGACCAGGAAGCCAGTATGGAACAAAAAAAGAGAGAAGGATACTTTTAAAACCCTCTCTTAACCTTATCAAAGTGTAGTAATTGGGAAAGTGCAAAACAACTAACGATAGAATAGTATGAAACGAGCATGTAAAACGATCGCATCCAAGAGGATGATTAAATTCATGCGAGTTCCATACGGTCTTAGAAAATAAACAATTTA
>JAFGGY010000145.1 GCA_016930365.1 Prolixibacteraceae bacterium
CGGAGCAGTAATTCATTTTCCATAGTCGAAAGATAAAATAATTAAGACAATTATTTTTCAATATCAACCCGAATGTTAAAGTGATCCGTTTTTGTATGCAGCATAACAAGATGATTTTTTATGCTAATTAAGTTTTATGATGTAAAACCAATGGTTCCATGAAATTACAATTATTCTTCTGAATAAATGAAATTTATCTTTTTTTTGTGAATAGTTGATTAGACACTCTTGTGTTGTTTTAATTAGAATGCCTCCACCAAGCCCTGGTGAAAATAAGGATGCATAAATTGCTGATAAGTTGTACATTAAAAGCCCTCCGTCGTCCGAGATGTTAATCGGGACTAAGGAGGTTAAAAGTGGAGCTGCCGGGAATCGAACCCGGGTCCAAACAGGGAAGCCATACGCTTTCTACATGCTTAGCCTCGACTTAATTTTCGTGCAAGAGCTGGATCAAGGCCACCGACCATTGCCTTAGCTTCTTTAATTTCGGAATCGACCCAAAGCTTGTCGTTTCCTATTTCTCTGTTGCTTGCACCTCACAATCGAACCGGTAGAGAAAGAAACCATCCGGGAGATGTCTTGTCCCGATACCTCGTATCGGGATTAAGCGGCAACCTACTTAATTCGGTTACGCAGCAAGAGCGTAGTTATCTTCGCCAATTACAATTTTGATTGCTTAATTAAGGGAAAACAATCGAAACCCTGCATGCTTACATACCACCTCTGCCTGCTGTCAAAACCAGTCAGCCCCGGTACGGAAGGGGTGCAAATTTAAGAAAATATACGTCTCAATGTCAAGTTTTATGCCAATTTATTTGTATAAAAAAAAGCCCGGAGTAAACCGGGCTTTAAATATATGCTTATGTAATAAATTACAGTTGAGGACCGGCAGCAACTAATGCTTTTCCTTCTTCGTTGTCGGTAAATTTCACGAAGTTTTTGATAAAACGGCTTGCCAAATCTTTTGCTTTGGTATCCCATTCAGCTGCATCGGCATAAGTGTCGCGTGGATCAAGAATACCGGTATCAACACCTTTCAATTCGGTAGGAACTTCGAGGTTGAAGATAGGCAGGTTCTTGGTAGGTGCATTTTCGATTGAACCATCAAGAATTGCGTTGATAATACCACGGGTATCTTTAATTGAAACACGTTTTCCTGTTCCGTTCCATCCGGTGTTTACCAGGTAAGCTTCAGCTCCGTGCTCTTCCATTTTTTTCACTAACTCTTCGCCATACTTGGTTGGGTGTAGCGAAAGGAAAGCAGCTCCAAAACAAGCCGAGAAAGTAGGTTGTGGAGTAGTTACACCACGCTCGGTACCGGCTAATTTTGCAGTAAATCCTGAAAGGAAGTGATATTTGGTTTGCTCGGGAGTAAGTTTAGCAACGGGAGGCAATACACCAAATGCATCGGCAGTAAGGAAAATTACTTTTTTAGCGTGTCCGGCTTTTGAAACAGGCTTCACAATATTATCGATGTGATAAATTGGGTACGATACTCGAGTGTTCTCAGTTGTTGAGTTATCTTCGAAATCAATTTTTCCGTTTGCGTCAACGGTAACGTTTTCCAACAAGGCATCGCGCTTGATAGCACCGTAAATTTCGGGCTCAGCTTCTTTGTCGAGGTGAATGGTTTTTGCATAGCAACCACCTTCGAAGTTAAATACGCCTTCGTCGTCCCATCCGTGCTCGTCGTCGCCAATAAGTGCGCGGTTTGGATCGGTTGAAAGGGTTGTTTTACCGGTACCCGAAAGGCCAAAGAAAATAGCTACGTCGCCTTCTTTGCCTACGTTGGCCGAACAGTGCATTGCTGCCATTCCGTTAAGAGGCAGGTAGTAATTCATCATTGCGAACATTCCCTTTTTCATTTCGCCACCGTACCATGATCCACCAAGAACATGCATTTTTTCGGTAAGGTTGAATACGGTATAAACTTCAGAATTTAGTCCGTGTTCTTTCCATTTCTCGTTTATTGTTTTTGCACCATTCATTGATACAAAATCAGGTTCAAAGTTTTTTAATTCTTCTTCGGTTGGACGGATGAACATGTTTTTTACAAAGTGAGCTTGCCATGCAACTTCCATGATAAAACGAATTTTCATACGTGAATCTTCATTTGCACCGGCATAACAATCAACAACAAATAATCTTTTACCTGAAAGTTGTTTAATTGTGTTAGCTTTTAAGTCGTTCCATACTTCAGTCGAAACGGGCTTGTTATCGTTTGGTGATTCAGGACTTGTCCACCAGATTGTATCTTTGGTAGTGTCGTCTTTTACAATGTATTTATCTTTAGGGGAGCGACCTGTAAAAACTCCGGTCATAACATTAACTGCATCCAACTCAGTGAGCTGACCTTTCTCAAATCCCTGTAAACCTTCTTTGGTTTCTTCTTCGAACAATTGCTCGTAACTTGGGTTGTGTACAATTTCTTTAACGTCGGTAATACCGTACTTGCTTAAATCTAATTTTGCCATAATGTACTTGTTTATAGATGATTGTATAATTTCTGATCTTACAGTGTCAACAAAAATAGACGAAATCGTGATATTTTGAAGAATGTGAATGTTAATTGATGTTTTGTTGAGTCAAATAGTGAGGTGCAAAAAAAAACAGGCTCATGTAACCTGTTGGATGTTAGTTAGAAATGGGGCAAAAAAAACCGGAAAAAGAATGTTAAAAAATGGTTAACAAACATTCTTTCACCGGTTTAGCTAATAATCAGCCCTTAAGCTTTACGATCTGGGATGAAATTTATTTATGGTATCTTTTAGATAATCGCGATCGAGATGTGTGTAAATTTCGGTTGTTAATATCGATTCGTGTCCCAACATTTCCTGCACAGCTCTCAAATCGGCTCCACCTTCAATCAGGTGTGTGGCAAACGAGTGTCTGAATGTATGTGGACTGATTTTTTTGGTAAGTTTTAATTTGTCAGCCAGGTTCTTTATGATTGTAAATATCATTACTCTGCTTAGTCGTTTACCTCTGCGGTTCAAAAACATAATGTCTTCGTCTTCGGGTACAATGCGTAGTCCGTCTCTGTACTCTTCGAGATAGGCCTTAATTTCTTTAATAGCGCGCTTGCTGATTGGTACCAAACGTTCTTTGCCCGATTTGCCTTCTATTTTTACGTAGCCATCGTCGAAAAATACATTGCTGTATTTCAGCGATACCAATTCCGATACTCTTAGTCCGCAGCTGTAAAGTGTTTCCACTATAGCTTTATTTCTTTGTCCTTCAGGTTTATCAACGTCGATGGCATTGATGATCTGATCAATTTCTTCCATTGAAAGTACATCGGGTAGTTTCCGGCCAATTTTTGGAGCTTCTAACAGCGCGGTAGGATCGCTTATTACACGTTCTTCAATTAGCAGGTATTTGTAAAACGATTTGATGCCTGAAATTGTACGAGCTTGTGTGCGCGGACTAACACCTCTACCATTTAGCCATTCAAGAAATCCTTTGAGATGAGCAAGTTTTACTTTATCCGGAGTAATTCCCTTATTTCCTTGTTTTAGGTATTCCAGTAACTTATTAATGTCGTTTACATACGCATTAACCGAGTTCTGTGATAATCCTTTTTCCAGTCGAAGATATTCTTCAAAACCTTTGATGTTTTCTTCCCATTTCATATTAATTAATTTATTTGTTTATATGCAATAACAATTTTTAAATATTTATGTTTAAAAAAAAGTGTTTACTTTTGTTTCCTGTTTTTCATTTTAATAATGGCACAATTTAAAAAATATATTTCAAATTATGAAGATAATTATAATAAATGGACCAAATCTTAATTTATTAGGGGTACGAGAAAAATCTATTTACGGGGATACAAACTTCGAAAAATACTTAACAAAGGTACAAGTTAAGTATAAAAATTTAAATATCAATTATTATCAGTCAAATATTGAAGGCGAAATAATCGATAAGTTACACGAAGTTGGTTTTTCATACGATGGAGTGATTCTCAATGCAGGTGCTTATACGCATACTTCAGTGGCTATTCGCGATGCTGTTTCGGCCATTAATACTCCCGTTGTCGAGGTGCATATTTCAAACATCCTTACGCGCGAAAACTTCCGGCACGAATCGCTGATTGGTCCGGTATGCAGGGGCAGCATCATGGGATTTGGCCTTGATTCGTATCGTCTTGCCATTGAGAGTTTTTTAAACGAATTAACGTAAGTCGATTACATTAACCGAAGGATGTTTCTTTGTATCGAAAGCAAAGGTCGATTCAGGGTATTTTTGTTCTGTTTTGAAGTTTTTGATGCTTATGATGTATGTGTTGCCATCGGTTCCGGTCATAATTGCTTTGTTAATTTGATAGCTGTCTTGTGAAATTTTTAAGGTAATTAACGAAAATTCATTGATATTTTCAGGGCTTAGCTCAATAATGAAGTTTTCACGCGATGGCGATAAGCCTTTATAATTGTATTGAAACCCTTTTTCGTATATGGTGAAAATATTGGCCGGGTTCATATAATCGTTTTCATCTTCAATAACTTCCGAAATGTTTACTTCTTCTGCATCGGGCATGTATGTCCACTGATTTTTTCCGTTGTTGTATATTTCGATGCCATTAAATACTAATTTATATTTATTGTTTTGTATAATAATATTTCCGCTGTTTGTTTCTTTTAAGTCTACTTCGGCATTTTCCATTACAAAGTCGAAATCGGCAGTTATGCTGTTAAAACTTTGTGTTTTTTCTGAAACGATATCCAGTATTTCCTTGGCTTTTTGTTCGTTTTGTGAAAAAACGGATATAACGAGAGCCGATAATAATGCTATAAAAAAGATTTTCTTCATGTGATTTTTATTTTGCGATTATAAAGTATTCAATAATTGTTCCAAACTATATTCGTCTTGTAGTAGTACTTTTCGGGTTTTGCTGCCTTCGCTGGGGCCAACGACGCCAGCTGCTTCAAGCTGATCCATAATTCGTCCGGCACGGTTGTATCCTATCGAAAATTTGCGTTGTATCATCGATGTAGAACCTTGTTGGTTTAGTACCACCAGTCGGGCAGCATCGTCGAAATATTCGTCGCGGTTATTTAGATCGACCGCTCCGGGCATTTCGCTATCTTCGCCAACGTATTCGGGCAACAGGTATGCGGTAGGGTAGGCTTGTTGCTCCGATATGTGCTGACAAATGCTTTCAACCTCGGGGGTATCAACCAGTGCGCATTGCAGGCGCACAATTTCGCTTCCCGATGCAAAAAGCATATCGCCTTTTCCAATTAGCTGATTGGCACCAGGCTGGTCGAGAATTGTGCGAGAATCAATCATCGAGGCTACTTTAAACGCAATTCGCGACGGGAAGTTGGCTTTTATAATACCGGTAATAATATTGGCCGATGGCCTTTGCGTAGCTATAATCATGTGGATACCAACGGCACGGGCTAACTGTGCAATCCGCGCAATGGGTAACTCAATTTCTTTGCCGGCTGTCATTATTAAATCGGCAAACTCGTCGATTACAACAACAATATAGGGTAAAAAGCGATGACCTTTTTCGGGGTTTAATTTTCGCTCGATAAATTTTTTATTGTATTCTTTCAGGTTTCGGGCATGTGCCGCTTTTAGTAAATCATATCGGTTGTCCATTTCGATGCCCACCGAATTTAAGGTAGCTTTTACTTTTTCGACATCGGTAATAATTGGTTCTTCGCTGTCGGGCAGTTTAGCCAGAAAATGGTGTTCAATGGTTGAATACAGGTTCAGCTCGACCTTTTTGGGGTCAATAAATACAAATTTTACCTGCGAAGGGTGTTTTTTATACAAAATAGAGGCGATGATAGCATTAAGACCCACCGATTTTCCTTGTCCGGTAGCACCGGCAACCAAAATGTGTGGCATTTTGGTGAGGTCAAAAACAAAAGTTTCGTTCGAAATGGTGCGTCCCATGGCAATGGGTAATTCGGCAGTCGTTTCCTGGAATTTTTTCGAGGCAATAATTGAGCGCATCGAAACGACCTGAGGATTGCGATTTGGAACTTCAATACCAATGGTTCCACGTCCCGGAATTGGTGCAATAATACGTATGCCCAGCGCGGCAAGACTTAGGGCTATATCGTCTTCGAGGTTTTTAATTTTTGAAATACGAATTCCCTGTGCCGGTACAATTTCGTACAACGTAACGGTAGGGCCAATGGTTGCCTTAATTTTTAAAATTTCAATTTTGAAATTTTTAAGCGTTTCAACAATCCGGTTTTTATTTTCAATCAGTTCTTCGTCGCTTACTTCCGATTTTAAGTGCGAATAATCTTCGAGCAAATCCAGCCCCGGATATTTGTAGTGCGAAAGGTCGAGGGTCGGGTCGTAGTCTTCCATCGGTTGGTTTTCAATTTCGCCGGTTTGTTCTTCTTTTATTTCAACCGTCATTTCCAAATCGTCGTCTGCGTTTTCGTTTCCAATCGATTTTTTTGAAACGTAATCCTCCGATGATTCCTTTTCGGGTTCAATGGTTTGGTTCTCTATGCGTTCAATATCGATTGTGCTGTTATTGGAAGCAGAAATATGGTTGTCTGTATCTTCGGAATGGTCATCGTCGTCATCGTTGATAAATATTTCGGGTTCTTCTTTGAAGTTTTCCTTAAAGCGTTCGGCTTCTTCCGATAATAAAAAGCCCGAGGTCTCTGTCTTCGATTTGTTTTTTTCGTTTTGGGGGGTAATGATTTCGCCCTCAGGGTTTCTCGATGCTTTTTTGTTAAATTTAAGCAAGTGGAAAAAGCTGTCGAACTGAAAAACAAGGAAAGCAGCCAGTGTGAATAGCAATACAAAAAAGGTTCCTATTTTGCCTATAAATGAATCGAGCCATACGGTAATATGGTATCCGTAGCTACCTCCGGGATACAGGTATAATTCGGGATATTTGTTTTGGAAAATGAAGGCAAGGGTTACTGATAGCCATATAATAATTATAATTACTTTGATGGTTTTTGAAGCCAGGGCTTTAACCGGACGATTGATGAGTTTTGCACCATATATAATAAGCAGGTAAACGAAAAGAAACGATGCAAGGCCAAACCATTGGTTTATAAATACATCTGCCAGCCATGCGCCCGACTTACCGGTAATATTTTCAACCTTAACCGATGAGTCTTTTATTAACTGGAGCCAGTTCATCTGGAGCTTGCTCTGGTCGGCTTCGGCGTTGAATAAAAAACTACCAAAAGCAAAAAGCAAGTAAGTGGCAATAATAAATAGCGATATGCCTGCGAGTAATTGAGATTTTTCAATTTTAATTGAATTACCTGCAGGTTGAGTGGAGTTGGTGGCCTTGCTCTTTTTTTGGTTTTGTTTTTTCTTGTTTGCCATTAAAATGTTCTTCTTCGGTTAAATCGAATGCAAATTTATCAAAATTGATTGAACATACATGTACGAAATGCTGCCTTTTGTTCAAATATTATTTTGTACACTGCATTTGAGAAAAGCGAAAAAAATCATGAATTATTGCGGCTCTAATGTATAAGTTTATATCTTGTTTCGCCGAAGGGGCGCATGTTTATTCATCGCAACCATTATACTATATATGTAAATACTATTAAACCGACTATAAAAAGGCTATGAAAATTAAAAACCAACATTTTTTAAAGCTGCTGGATTACAGCAAAGATGAAATTTCTGAGTTATTAAAGCTGGCTGGCAGCTTAAAGGCTGATAAAAAAAATGGAAAAGAGAAAAAGCGGCTGAAAGGTAAAAATATCGCTTTGATTTTTGAAAAATCGTCAACCCGTACGCGCTGTGCCTTCGAGGTAGCATCGTACGACCAGGGGGCGCATGTTACTTACCTTGGGCCATCGGGGTCGCAAATAGGGCATAAGGAGAGTATGAAAGATTCGGCCCGGGTGCTTGGCCGAATGTTTGATGCGATTGAATATCGTGGTTATGGTCAGGATATTGTTGAAGAACTGGCGAAATATGCCGGTGTGCCGGTA
>JAFGGY010000146.1 GCA_016930365.1 Prolixibacteraceae bacterium
AGATGATTAATAATGACTTAAATATACTAATAATCAGGAAGATATACTAATAATTAAACGTATTCTATTTTAGTAAAGTAGAAATAGAAAATCCAATAATACTCCGACAACTGTATTGCGCTCATATTACTAACCAGTCTCAGAAGCGGGAATCCCGGTGAGACGTCGGCTTATGGTTTGCAATCTGCTCAAATTGATTTATCTTTGTGATAATGACAACAAAAGAATCAAATATAATACAACTGATTAGTTCAAGGATTAAAAGCAAAGATCCTAACGCAGAGATTATTCAATTTGGTTCTCGTGCCCGTGGAGAGGCCAAAGAAGATTCAGATTGGGATGTATTGATCTTGATTGATCAAGTCAAACATTCAAGATTAATTGAAAAAAATATCGTGATGAAATGTTTGAACTTGAACTAGAAATTGGACAACCAATATCAACCTTTATTTATTCAAAAAACGATTGGAATACAAAACATTCTGTTACGCCACTTTACAAAAACATCCAAAAAGATGGAGTGAAAATAGCATGAGCAAATCATATCCATTGCACTACCCCACCTCATAATAAGTACCAGAACATTCTTTCAAAAGTATTTCTATAAAACAGATATTTTTGTCTTTAATATTTTTGCGTACTTTTGCAGCAAAATTTGAAGAAAGATATGTCGAAAGGAAAAGTACTACTGTGTATGAGTGGCGGAATCGACAGTTCGGTTGCCGCACTGATGCTCAAAGAACAAGGATACGAAATACACGGACTCACCTACCGTCCGTACGATGCCATATCGCCGGCCTGCATGGATAAGCAAACCGGCTGTTGCACCGTCGATGCTATTTTTGAAGCCAAAGCACTGGCCAACGATTTAAACATCGACCACCAGGTGCTTGATATCCGAAAAGAATTTGACAAAACCGTAATCAACGATTTTGTACGCGAATACCTGTCGGGGCGCACACCTAACCCCTGCGTGGTTTGCAATCGTACCATTAAATGGGGCGAAGTAATACGCAAAGCCGACGAACTGGGCTGCGATTATATTGCTACCGGCCATTACGCACAAATAGGCGAAAATAATGGACGCTACTACCTTATTCAAGGTTACGACGACAACAAAGACCAAACCTATTTTCTTTGGCAACTATCGCAAAACGACCTGAAACGTACGCTTTTTCCGCTTGGACACTTAAGCAAGCCCGAAGTTCGAAAAATTGCAGCCGAAAAAGGCTACGAAAAAATCTCAAAAAAGCGCGAAAGCCAGGAAATATGCTTTATCCCCGACAACGATTACCGACGTTTTATTAAAGAACGTGTACCCGATATTGCTGAAAAAATTGGCGAAGGTGATTACCTCGACATCAACGGCAACGTGTTGGGCAAGCACAAGGGCTACCCCTTTTACACCATTGGGCAACGCAAAGGGCTTGAAATAGCCTTAGGACGGCCAATGTACGTGGTCGATATCAACGCCGAAGACAATACCGTTACCCTTGGCGACCGTTCCGACCTCGATAAAAAAGAACTTTGGGTAGATACCATCAACCTGATGAAGTACGAAAAGATTGAAGGCGAAATGGAAGTCATTACTAAAATTCGTTACAACAACAAAGGTACTCTGAGCCGCATTTCGCAACACGGTGACAAAATAAAAGTTGAATTTTACGAAAGTGCCTGGGCCATAACACCCGGTCAATCGGCTGTATTTTTCGAAGGCCGCGATGTGGTGGGCGGTGGTATCATTTGCCGATAATTTCTATCTTTGAGAAAAAAGCAACTTTATGTTTCGGATAGCTGCAGCCTGTTTACTATTCATCTTTTTCACTTCAGTACTTAAAGCCGAAGTGATTTACTGGGTGCAGTTTAACACCAAAGCAGGTACGCCCTACTCCATCAACAAACCCCAGAATTTTTTATCGCAACGGGCTATCGAACGAAGAATACGGCAAAATATAGCTATTGATTCGACTGACCTGCCTGTAAACCCGGCTTTCATCGATTCGTTGAATTCAATGGGATTAAAAGTGAAGCACACCAGCCGTTGGTTTAATGCCGCAATAATAACAACACCCGACACAACGCTGGTTTCTACGCTTGTGTTTCCCTCGTTTATCGACACCATTGAAATACGAAAAAACCAACTGTACAAAAGCAGTTCGACAAAATTTAACGACGAAGACAGTCTGCTGCAAAATTATTACGGAACTGGCTACCGGCAAATCGAAATGCTAAAAGGCCATCTGTTGCACGAAAAATCGACCGGCAAAGGGATTTGGGTTGCCGTAATTGATGCCGGTTTTTCGAACGCCGATAAACTTGAGGTTTTTGATTCGCTTTATGCCCGAAACGGACTACTTGGCACCCGCGATTTTGTTACCCCCGGCGGCAATGTTTTCGAAAGCCACTGGCACGGCACCTCCGTTTTATCGGTAATGGCAGCCAATCAACCCGGCAGTTTTACCGGCACCGCCCCCGATGCATCGTACTGGCTTTTGCGTACCGAAGATGCGGCCACCGAATACCCGGTTGAAGAAGATTACTGGATTATTGCTGCCGAATTTGCCGACAGCATAGGCTGCGATATTACCAACACCTCGCTGGGCTACACCACCTTCGACGACCCGTTTTTCAACCACAACTACGAACAATTCGACGGAAATACCCTGCGCGTATCAAAAGCTGCAAACATGGCTGTCGAAAAAGGTATGGTTGTGGTTTGCAGTGCCGGCAACTCGGGCAACGAAAGCTGGCGACATATTGCAGCACCATCCGAAGCTGAGAAAGTACTTTCGGTAGCCGCAGTAAACAATCAGGGCGACACCGTTTATTTCTCATCGGCGGGTTTTAATAGCGCCCCGATTCCCAAACCCGACATAGCCGCCATGGGGGCACAAACAACCATCGCATCGCAAAACGGCAACATTGTACAAAGCAGCGGCACCTCGTTCTCGTCGCCGGTAATAGCCGGAATGGCAGCTTGTATGGTTGATATTTTCCCTGAAAAAAATGCTTCTGAAATTATTAGCATGATTCGTCAAAGCGGGCATCTCTACCCTTCGCACGACGTAAAATACGGCTACGGAATCCCCGATTTCTCGACCCTGTTTAAAACCGAAATCCACGCGGCACAAATGCCCGAAACAAGCATTGCAAGGGTTCATCCCAATCCATTTTCAACGTTTATCATTCTGACCGATGAAAACACCACGCACCTCACCCTATACAATTCGAACGGAAACATGGTTTTTTCGAGCCCGGTAAGCAAGGGGCAAAGCAAAATTTCGTCGCCCGAATTATTGAATTTGCCACAAGGATTGTATTTTGCCATTGTGAAGAACCAAAACAAGCAAAACATTACAAAACTGATAAAAAAGTAAGCATTTGGAAGGACAAATCACACTTCAGGAACTAAACAGCCTTATACGCGAAAACCTTGAACTGGCTTTTCCCGAACAGATATGGGTGGTAGCCGAAATTGGTGAATTAAAAGTAAACCGCAACGGGCACTGCTACATCGAACTGGTTGAGAAGGACGACGATACAGACACCATTACAGCCCGGTCTCGCGCCACCATCTGGGCCTGGCAGTTCCGGTTTATTCAACCTTATTTCGAAACGACCACCGGGCAAGCACTGAGCGCCGGAATAAAAGTATTGGTTTCGGTTACCGTTGAGTTTCACGAAGTATATGGACTTAGTCTCAACATTAAAGACATCGACCCGGCTTACACCCTGGGCGACATGGCTCGCAAACGTCGCGAAGTTATCGAAAAACTAATGGCTGACGGCATATTCGACATGAACCATGAGCTCGAATTCCCTGAAATTCCATCGCGAATAGCCATAATTTCGTCACCAACAGCTGCCGGATACGAAGATTTTATGAACCAGTTACACGGCAACAAATCCGGTTTTAAATTCTACACACGACTTTTCGAAGCCACCATGCAGGGCAACAACGCGCCCTATTCAATTATGGATGCGCTCGATATGGTGTATGCTTACGAAGATTTATTCGACGTGGTAATCATCATTCGTGGTGGTGGCTCGCAAATGGATTTAAGCTGCTTCGACCATTACGAACTGGCAGCCCATATTGCCCAGTTTCCGATACCTGTTTTAACCGGAATCGGGCACGAAAAAGACGAGTCGGTAGCCGACCTGGTTGCCCATCAAAAACTAAAGACGCCAACAGCAGTAGCCGAATTTCTGATTGACAAAATGGAAGTTACTGCCTTGTACCTGGAGCAACTTGAAGAACTATTTTTTGACGAAGCGGAGGCACTAATCAACCGCGAACAACAACGCCTTGCCGATGCCTTGCGAATGTTCAAACCGCTTATAAAATCGAACCTCGACCGCAATATTTTCACCCTAAAAACCCTGAGCAACAAAGTGAAACCGCTGGTTAGCGAAACCATAAAACAAGAAAAATACCTCCTTATGGAAAAGCAACAGCTGCTAAAAACACGAACAGCTTCATTCTTAAAACATAAAACGGCAAAACTACACGAACTCACAACTACAACCGTTTTTACCGGAAAAATGGCAACACGGCAAACCTGCCAGTTTTTAGACGAAAAGAAACAGGAACTGATTTACCTAAGCAGGCGAAAACTTGAAAAAGAGCGCAACACAATTGAATGGCTCGAAAAAAACAACGAACTCGTTGACCCGAAAAACATTCTGAAACGAGGCTTCAGCATCACGCTGCGCAACGGGAAGGTCATAAAAAATGCCAGCGAATTAAAACCGGGCGACGAAATTATCAGCAAATTATATACAGGAAGCGTTAAATCGGCCGTAAAAAAGTAAGCATTTGAAAAATCACACCACATACCAAGATTGGCTGCCCATTTCGGCCAAAGAAGTGAAAGCGCGGGGCTGGAACAGCATCGACGTTATTTTGTTCAGCGGCGATGCCTATGTTGACCATCCCTCGTTTGGCTCGGCTGTAATTGGGCGTGTACTCGAAGCGCAGGGGCTCAACGTGGCTATTGTTCCGCAACCCAACTGGCGCGACGACCTGCGCGACTTCAAAAAGCTGGGAAAACCTAACATGTTTTTCGCGGTAACAGCCGGCTGCATGGACAGCATGGTAAACCATTACACAGCCAACAAACGCCTTCGTTCGAATGACGCGTACACCCCCGACGGACGCCCCGATATGCGCCCCGATTATGCCACAACCGTTTATTGCACTATTCTGAAAAAGCTATATCCCGATGTACCGGTGCTAATTGGCGGCATTGAAGCCTCGCTTCGCCGCGTAACACATTACGATTACTGGAGCGACCAGCTAAAACCATCAATTTTGCACGATACCAAAGCCGATTTGCTGGTTTATGGAATGGGCGAAAAGCCCCTGACCGAAATCGTTGAAAGGGTTCGGAATGGAGAAAAATTATCTGAAATAAAAGATGTAGCCCAAACAGCCTGGCTTCAATCCGAAAAACCAATAGAAAACGAAAGCAACACAAACAGCATTACCCTTTTCAGCCACGAAGAATGCCTTGCCGACAAAATAAAATACGCCAAAAATTTCAAACACATCGAAGAAGAATCGAACCGATGGATTGGCGCACAACTAATACAGCAAGTTTACAATAAATGGCTGATTATTAACCCGCCAAACCCACCCATGAGCGAAGCAGAGCTCGACAACGTATATGATTTACCCTTTACCCGCCTGCCACATCCCCGCTACAAAAACAAACGAATACCGGCCTACGAAATGATACGCCACTCGATAAATGCCCACCGCGGCTGCTTTGGTGGCTGCGCATTTTGTACCATTTCGGCACACCAGGGCAAATTTATATCGAGCCGCTCGAAACAATCTATTGCCAACGAAATTGAAGCCATTACCCGCATGCCCGATTTCAAAGGCTACATCAGCGATATTGGAGGGCCGTCGGCCAATATGTATAAGATGCAAGGCAAAAACCTCGAAATTTGCAAGAAATGCAAACGTCCCTCATGTATTGACCCGGCAATCTGCAACAACCTCGACACATCGCACCTGGCTTTATCCGAAATTTACGAGATAGCCCAACAACACCCACAGGTTAAAAAAGCATTTGTGAGCAGCGGTATTCGTTACGACCTGATTTTCAGCAAAGGACACGACACACCCGAAAATATCGGGTACATGCGAAACGTTATTCACAACCACGTTTCGGGACGTTTGAAAGTTGCCCCCGAACACACCAGTCCGCAAGTACTTTCAATAATGCGCAAGCCCTCGTTCGACCTGTTTAAGAAGCTGTTCCGTTTTTTTAATGACGAAAACAAAAAAGCCGGACTCAAACAGCAACTCATCCCCTACTTTATTTCGAGCCATCCCGGCAGCCACAAAAAGGATATGGCCGAGCTGATGCTCGAAACCAGAGCCCTGGGCTATAAGCTGGAACAGGTTCAGGACTTTACACCCACTCCCATGACGGTTGCTACGGTAATTTATTATTCGGGCGTACATCCCTATACGCTTGAGCCGGTTTATACGGCTAAAACAAAAAAGGAAAAGCTTGAGCAACAACAGTTTTTCTTTTGGTACAAACCCGAATATCAAAAACAAATTGAAAGAGAATTACAACAAATAGGGATGGTTTCTCCTTTCGAAAACAAAAAGAAGAGCAAGAAAAAACGGAAACGGTAGCTTTTAGTCCTCTTTCCTAAGGCATATGCTATTTTAACATCCTTTTAACAGCCACAATTTTGCCTTTTCACATAAAACATACATTTTTGTCTTTTGTATGAGGCAATCGTATCGAAACATAACAGCCATAAGCTTAATGGTGCTCATTCTTTTTTCAACCATAGGCTTTAACGTCATTACCACTTTTTGCGGTGGCTGCGATGACGAACACATTAGCATTGCCCTGCTTCCGGACGATACGGCCGATACTAACTGCGAATGTTGCAACGATGCAAGCAACAGTCAAACATGCTGCACCATCGACACAGAAGGTCATCAACACGAAAAACATCACCATTCAACATCAAAATTTGCCCGCCTAAACATTGATGCAACCGAAGCAAAAGCCAAATCGCCACATCTTCAAACCATTATCATACCGCTTGCTACAATACGGTTTGAATTTATTCAACCGTTGCTGAAATCGATATTCCAATACACAAATGAGCCTGGCTTCGTATCGAAAACAGGCAGAAATATTCTTACTCGTATCTGCATAATGCGAAATTGAAATCAACGCCCAAGCCACAGTAACACACTGTGAAACAAATTACTATTGTTGAATTTTAATTTTATTCAAGCAGATGAAAAATATCATTTTAAGTATCTTTCTTCTTACGTCAGGCATACTGCATGCAAGCAACATGTCCAACGAAGAAGTTATAAAAGGAATTGTAAAAGAAAAAGCCAACCCGGCACAACCGGTAGTTGGCGCCAACATATACTGGGCCGGTACTTTGCATGGCACTACTACGAATGCCGATGGCGAATTTGAAATCACATTGC
Source organism: Prolixibacteraceae bacterium (assembly GCA_016930365.1). Lineage (GTDB taxonomy): Bacteria > Bacteroidota > Bacteroidia > Bacteroidales > Prolixibacteraceae > Roseimarinus. Next base: position 7,484 of record JAFGGY010000146.1, read on the forward strand.
CCGAGAACTCTACCCAAAAACCACTGGTGATTTCATTTGTTGGTTTCAAAACCGACACCGTTCAGGTAAGCCCGGACATGCCGGTTTTTGCCTACCTCGAAGAAAACATTGAACTAAGCGAAGTGGTAATTAGAGAGCGTCGCAAAGGCCAGTATATTTCGACCATGGATGCAGTGCAAACCACCAAGGTAACCTCGTCGGAACTTCAAAAGGCTGCCTGCTGCAACCTTTCTGAAAGTTTTGAAACCAACGCATCGGTTGATGTTAGCTTCTCGGATGCCGTTACAGGTGCCAAGCAAATTAAAATGCTGGGACTGGCCGGTATCTATGTACAAACCATTTCAGAGAATATTCCGTCGGTACGGGGCATGGCTGCACCATACGGTTTGGGGTACACGCCCGGACCGTGGATGGAATCCATACAAATATCGAAGGGGACAGCTTCGGTAAGCAATGGATACGAAGCCGTAACCGGGCAAATCAATGTTGAATACAAAAAAGCCGAAAGCCCCGAATGGCTGCATGTAAACTTGTATGGCAACGACGCCATGAAAACCGAGGCCAACGTGAATTATACCCACCAGCTTACCGACAGCTTATCGACCATGATTTTTTTGCATGGTGAAAATCAGGGCAAGGAGATTGACAATAACGGCGATAACTTTTTGGACATGCCCAATGTAAAGCAAATCAACTTTATGAACCGCTGGAACTGGACACCCAAAAATGGTGGCCACCGCGAAGTCGGGTTCAAAGTGTTGGACGAGCAACGCAAATCGGGGCAATTGGGTGCTTTTGACTCCGACAATAATAATTTATACGGTATCGAGATTAACACCCGCCGTTACGAGTTGTTTGCTAAAAACGGTATCCTGTTTGATAAACCGGGTACCAGTTTGGGCATCCAGCTATCGGGAAGCTACCACAACCAAAATTCGGTGTATGGCTCTAAAAATTATGACGGCACACAATACAATGCTTACCTGAATGTAATTTACATGGGCAACTTTGGCACCGATTTGCACAGCTACAAAACAGGGGCTTCGTTTTTGGGCGACTCGTTTGATGAGACGTTAAACGAAACTGCTTTTACACACGACGAAATGGTGCCGGGTGTATTTTTCGAGTATAATTACCACCTGCGTAATCGCCTGAATATCCTGGCCGGCGTACGTGCCGACTACAGCTCGGTGTACGGAACTTTCATTACACCACGTGTACATGCCAAGTGGAATGTTAACAACTGGCTAATTTGGCGTGCATCAGCAGGAAAAGGATTCCGCACCTCGATACCACTGTCCGAAAACAGCTACATGCTGGCCAGCTCACGCGGAATAGTAATCGACAACAACCTTCAGCAAGAAGAAGCCGTTAATATTGGTACAAGTTTAAATGCCACCATACCCGTTGGTACCAGGGAACTGTCGGTTACGCTCGATTATTACCACACCAATTTTATCCAACAGGTGATTCGAGATATTGACAGCAACCCACACCAGGTGCACTTTACCAACCTCGACGGTGCTTCGTACTCCAACGCCATACAGGCTGAACTGTTTTACGAAGTTATTGACGGACTAACCATAAATGCCGCATACCGTGTAAACGATGTAAAACAAACCATTAACGGGCAGTTGCGCAAAGCCCCCTTACAAAGCCACTATAAAGGTCTGTTGAGCCTGAGCTATGCAACCCGTCTTAACAAATGGCAGTTCGACCTAACCGGACAATTTAACGGTGGTGGCCGCATGCCCGATCCCGTGGATGAAAACCCTTTATGGGAGAAAGAGTTTTCACCTTTTACCGTTGTTAACACCCAAATCACAAAAAACTTTAAGAAATGGAGTTTATACGCCGGTGCCGAAAACCTTTTCAATTTTAAAATGGATAACCCAATCATTGCGTCGAACGACCCATGGGGCAGTAATTTTGATGGATCGATGATTTGGGGATCTGTTCATGGTCGAAAAATATATGTGGGATTGAGATATACACTCAAAAACTACTAGAAAAAATAGTGCGTTAGATTTCAGACATGAGACATGAGATTTTATCTGTAATAAATTAAATGTTAACAACTTTGAAAATCAGATCAGTAATACATAAACAACTCACTGTAAATATCTTAAAAATTTGGAGCGAGCTATTGAGAAACAAATAACAATAAAAACATAAAAATTATGAAACGATTAACACTTATAGTAACATTAACCATTTTTGCCGTTAGCACATTCAACATCAAGGCAATGGCAAAAAATAAGAAGAATGAAAAAACGCTGACCTTCATCGTTAGCATGGATTGCCACAGCTGTGTACAAAATATTGAGAACAATATTCCGTTCGAAAAAGGCGTTAAAGATTTGAAAGTTTCGCTCGATAAAAAAGAATGCGAAGTAACCTTCAAAGAAAACAAAACCAGCGCCATTAAATTGGTTGAAGCTTTTAACGAATTGGGATACACCGCAAAAATCAAAGATGAAAGTCAGGACGAAAAGCAAGAAAACAAGGAAACGGATCATAGTAGTCATGAAGGACACCATCACGAAATGGACGAATAAATGTTTTTTATAAGGCTGAAATCAGAAGAAAGGCTGCCATCTGGCAGTCTTTTTTTACTAAATATCTTTTTTTTTGTTTTTTTTCTTGCAAGCTCAATGAATAAGCATATATTTGTTGCGTTAATTTAATTTATTACAATGAAAGAAGGTACAGTAAAATTTTTTAATGAATCTAAAGGTTATGGATTCATTACAGACAACGAGTCAGGAACAGAATATTTTGTTCATGTTTCAGGTTTAGTTGACGAAGTAAAAGAAGAAGATCAAGTGTCATTTGAAGTGACCCAAGGTCGCAAAGGTCTTAACGCTGTAAATGTTAAACTACTATAATATATAGTGTTTAAATTAAAAGTGATTGACTGCCCCGGTAAAAATACCGGGGCTTTTTTTTATATAAAACACCATTCAAACAACAATTTACATCCATTGGGACAGTTCATACTTGTTTCAACAGTTAAGCCCAAATCAAAATATTGTCACAAATCGCGATTATTATGGATCACTTTAACATTCGGGTTGATATTGAAAAATAATTGTCTTAATTATTTTATCTTTCGACTATGGAAAATGAATTACTGCTCCG
>JAFGGY010000147.1 GCA_016930365.1 Prolixibacteraceae bacterium
TCGGACCATGGCGATGTGCCCACAAACAAGTTGATGTTGCTAAGCGAAAGGGGGTCGCTGATGTTGATGCGGTATCCCAGTGCCGCGGTATTTTTATATCCCGACACATCGGGGTAGGCATTGGTGAGTTTCATTTTTCGCAGCACTTTGTATTCACTTTCGCGGCTGCGTATGGTGTCGGAATCCAACTTTTCAGGTACGGGCAGCACCCAGTCTTTTAGCTCGGGGTTGCGTTCGGCCACGTGGTTGCCCAGGTAGTCGATAGCATTGGCATCGTTTAAAACCTCGAGTGGAATAATGCCCGGAAGCATTCCATCGCGTTCAAATTTCAAAACGATAAGTGAATCTGAGGTGTGTTGCAAGGGCATAAAAAACCCGGTTTCGATGTTCGAAAGCAGCTCAAAATCTTTTGTTTCGAGCTTGATGCGCCACACGTTTGAAACGCCGGTATAATCGGATGTGCCAAGAATGTATTTATCATCGGGCGAAAATTTGAACTGTGTGAGAGTGTTTTCTTCTAATTCGTAAATAGTTTCGTAGCGGTTATTGCCGTTTTCGAGTTGAGCTATATCGAAAGCAATTACCGACTGCTCGCCACGCACACCGGTTAGTGATGTAATGAGGGTTTTTCCATCGTGCGATATGGCCGGGTCGAACATTGATTTACCAAAAGGAGCTGAATACATTGGAACAACTTTATCGTATGGTGGCGGAATTTTCACAAGCCGTGAATAGCCATTATCGTGCTGTACACCCCATATTGTACTGTCGGTACGGTTATAAACCAGCTCGCCCGTACGCGAAAAGCGGATGAGTGTTTTTTTGCGTTTTTTGCGTATATCAATTTCTACCAGGCTGCGGTAGCCGTTGTTTTGCTCGGTAATAAACACCCGCTCGTTATCGGGGTCGTAGGCCAGGTGGGTTGAGTTGTACAGCATGGGCGAGTCGAGCGTAGCCAGTTTATCAACCTTGCCGCTGTGGATGTCGATTTGGGCTATTTGCGAAATAATGCCCGGGTGGTTGATGGCGGCAATTATTTTACCGGTTTTGGGGTTGTATTCATATTTCGACATATTACCCAGATTTTTTGTGGTAATGGGCTTGAATTCAGTGAGCGGATATTCGCTTATCTTTTCGAGGTTTTTCTGTTGAAAATCTTGTTCAAATTCAATCCAATTCATCCAGGCTTCATTCACATTCAACCCGTAAACTTTTTTAAACTGTGCACCATAAAAAGCACGGCTGTTGTTGTCGCGCTCATAAAAATCTTTCAGTATCGGAATCCCGTATTTGTAAGCCAGGTAATCAACAAAGCGAGTTCCATACAAATAGGCATTAGCGCCCAATTGAAAATCGATGGTTGTACCTTCGGTTTCGAGGCCAACCACCGAGTAAAGCGTGTGGTTTCCGGCAACAATGCTTCGGAAATACATCTCGTCGTAGCTGCCCATGGCGCGCCCCAAGCCACCGCTCATCCATGTTTCCATAAAGCAGGCTATGCCCTCGTGGTACCAGCGCGGAGCATACCAGCGTGGCACGGTAAGGTAGCTCCACAAGGCCGAAACCGGGTGACGCTCGTTGCGGAGTACTTTTCCAAAAAAGGCTTTCCTCCAAAAGCGGTCGATATTGTTTGCTTTGTCGGCCATAGTAACGTGGGTGAGCTCGTGGTTAAACAACCACTGAAAGCGCTCACTCGAAGGTATAATACTAAAGGCAAAACTATAAGGCTCGATACCCAGAAAAACCTGGTTGCGCGGCATGGCTATGGCACCTCCGTGCCCAAAGTCTGAAAAATCGTTCAGCACCACGTGTGTTTTGTCACTTTCGTAGTTCCAAAAGTTACGGTGGAAGTCGATGGCATTATCGAACGAGCTAACCACGTGAGGAATCATGTACGAGTATCGTTTCCCAAAATAAACCAACTCAAGGTCGTCGGTTTTGTACTCGATGATATCCTGAGGGTAGGCTGCTACAGGCAATGTAAAAACAAAAAGTAAAAAAAGGGTACGGGCTAAAAGGTTTTTCATTCGTTTATATTTTTTATTCATTACACACCCTAAAGCAGTTTACCATGTGTAGTGTAATGCTTCGTGGTTGTGTAACCCTAACTGTTCCTGGTTGTTATATATTATGCCTTTCAAAAATTCAGAGTCAAATGATATGTCATTTAGGAATTCCTGGTTGTTAATCGCGTTTAATCTTTCGGTATTTAATACACTTACATCTTGCAAACTGTTCGATTGGCTCGAAAAACCAGCTTTAAGCACTTCTGTGTCATGAAGGTTTGACTCCAATTTGTTGATGTCGTTAAACATTATTTTAAGCGACTCGTTGCTGTTTATTGCATTGAGCGACTCGTTGCTGTTTAATAAAACAAGCAAGTCAAAAGTTTCCTGACCCAAATATACATTTAAACGTTCGGTGTCCATATTAATCATTTGCAATAGTTCCGATGAAGCAACGAAAGCCCCCATGTTTTCTTGTTGGGTATAAATTGATTTTTCATCAAGGTATTTCAACATCGGCTTATTGTTGGTTAATAAAGCTTTGGTAAGTTGGTTCATGGTCAGCAGGTCGTGTGCTTCGAGCAGTTTTGCACTCACATTGCCATCTCCGTCGAGAATAAAATTGTTCAGTGCTTCAACAAATTCAATTACGGCTGTATTGTTGTAATCAATTTGCGATATGCTAATGTTTGCATTGTTTATTGCATCCATCACAATGCCGGTAATGTCGGGGGTCAGATTTTTAATTGCCGAATTAGCAAGCAGTATGTTTGCACGTGCTTCATCCAGTTTTTTTCTGAATATCTCAAGCTGTTTTATGGCATTGCCATTGTTGCCGGCAAACATTTCGTTTTGTGTTGCAGCTTCTATCGCGAAATCAATTCTTTCGCTTTGTTCCACAGCCAGTGCGTAATGCATGGCATAATAGTCTTCGTAACGCTGCTTTAGTTGTTCGTCGTTCAATAAATCGGAGCGCAACTGAATATCGGCTTCCGACATTTGTACGTCGCGGTACTTATTTACTTTGCCAATAGTTCCCGAAACTTCGTTGTTGTTTACATTGGGATAATTGACTGAAATACCAATTACAAAACCAATTGCCAATGCAGCTATTGCTGCCACTGCCGTGTAAAAATTCTTTTTTTGTCTCATCATTTTTTTTATTAAAATCCGCCAGCTGTAAATTCCAGTTGTTCAGCATTACATATAATCATTACTGCTTGAAACTGTTCTGAATCCATAAATCTAAGCAGTTCACCTGAATTAAGGTTTCCATTTATTTGTGAGCCCAGTATAGCATTTGAATGAATGCCCAATTTTTCAATATTGTTCATCCAGTCACTTGCAGCACCCATTAAAGCTTCGGCGTTTTCAAGTTTTTGGGCATCATAAAGAAGGAAGGGAAAGCCACTGCTCATCATTTCGTTGCTGTACCAA
>JAFGGY010000017.1 GCA_016930365.1 Prolixibacteraceae bacterium
AACGTCTCGAAGAGCAACAGAAGCTCGACTTTGGCCCCTTATAGGGGCTTGTCAAGTCCACCTTCTTAGAGGGTGGATTCTTTAATTCTAATAAGGATTATTTATTGAGCATTACAGGAATTTTTGAAACATCAAATGGTATTTTATTAAACTATAAAAAAGGGATGAGTAAATATCTTTATGTTCAAAAAGATAATGAAAAGAAGTATATAATCAATTCATTACCCGGTGATAAAATTATTGAAAATGGTAAACTGTTGGGTGCTTCGAATGAGTATTTTATATATGTTATCGATAACATCAATACGCACGAGGTTAAATCCTCTTTGCTCAACGAAGATAGTAAGGGTTCAATCCAAATTGAGGACGATAGAGATGTTCCTTTAATTGTATTTTTTAAATTGGAATAACACAAAACGATGAAAATGAGTATAGCTTGCCTCGATTAACCTAGATTAACCCCGATTAAATCGGGGGGGGTGTTTGTGACCACAACCACTTTGTTGAATTGTTCGTAAAAAAACGGATATATAAAGTATTTTACTCTTATAAATATATATAAAGTTAAGTAGGTTTTAGTTGAAGGATTTGCTCCATTCATCATTATAAAACGAACGTTCATCAAAAAGATGCTTAAATTCAATACTATAAAATGGATCAATACTATATTTGTTATCGAATTTGTAAGCATGATGATTGAATAGTACTACTGTGTGAGCTTTTAAAAATAATGCCTGGGGCATTATCCCGGTTTTTCTTATAGTGGTTTGTACGATTACCGGTTTTCTCTTGGAAATGTTCAGGTTATTAGCTGTTTTTGATTAGGACTCTTACAATTCGCCTGATTTTAATTGAAAAGAGAATTTTTAAAAAGGGATGCCGATTTCGGCATCCCTTTATTTTTGTTGATTTATTTAGCTTGTTTATTTCTCAATAGTTTATTGCAATTTTTAAGTCGTTAACAGAGAATTATTTGTGTTTTGTTGATATAGTTGTCTAGTTTGCTGTCATTTAGTTTATTACAAACAAAGTCTAATATCTCATGTCTGAAATCTAACGTATTATTGTTTCTGTACATCTTCATCTTTTTCAGGCACATTCGTATCTGTTGTATTCTCAACTTCTTCGTGGGTAATGTCTTTCCCTTTTAGGTAGTCGGGCAACTCCATACCTGCCATTTTAAATAAGTCGTTTAACGGTGGTAACGAGCCCATCATGCCTTTCATAAAATTAGCCGTTGATGTGCCATTGCCATTTCCGCTGCCGTTTTCCCATACGGTTACTTTATCAATTTTGATATTTTTGATTGCTTCTACCTGGGTTTTTACTAAATCGGGCAGTTTATCGGCGATCATAAGCATTACAGCATCTTTTGAATTGTTGTCTGCCGCAACAACCAGTTTTTCGAAACCTTGAGCCTGTTTGCTCAGTATTTCATAAATACCTTTTGCTTCTGCTTCCATTTTCATGTAAATGGCATCAGCATCACCTTTTGCATGTCTGCGGGTTTGCTCAGCAATAGCCTCGGCTGCGATTTCAATTTTTTCTTTGTCGATTTGAGCCGGAATGATGATGTCGGCTGTTTGCGATTCTTTGTCGCGCTGGGCACGTTTCATTTCGGCTAGTTTTTCAGCTTCGTATGCTTCTTCAAGGGCTTTGGCCTGTGTAACTTTTTCGGCTGCAATGGCTCTTCTTTCAGCTTCAGCTTCTTGTTCGCGGCGGGTTGCGTCGGAGCTTGCAATAGTAATTTTAGCTTTGTTTTCTCCCTCAACAGCAACAGCATCGGCAGCGGCTACCTGTACGCGTTGTGCTTGTAAGGCGTTGGCTTCGCCAATTGAACCGTCGCGGTTTTTCTCAGCAACCGTTTTCTTTGCATCGTTTATGGCCTTAGCAGCTGCCTCTTTACCCAGGGCTTCGATGTAACCCGACTCGTCGTTTATATCGGTTACGTTTACGTTGATAAGTTTAAGACCAATTTTTTTGAGTTCAGCTTCAACATTCGACGAAACGGCATCAAGAAATTTGTCGCGGTTGTTGTTTATCTCTTCAATATCCATGGTGGCAACAACCAACCTTAATTGACCAAAGATGATGTCTTTTGCCAAATTGCTTATATCGTCCTGCGAAAGACCCAATAAGCGTTCGGCCGCGTTAATCATGGTGTTTTGTTCGGTTGAAATACCCACGGTAAACCTCGACGGAACATCAACCCTGATGTTTTGCTTACTCAAGGCATTGGTCAGGTTTATTTCAATTGAAATTGGGGTTAAATCCAAAAACGAGTAATCCTGAATGATTGGCCAAATAAATGCGGCACCGCCGTGTACGCATCTTGCCGAATGCGATTCTTGCGAAGCATTTTTCCCAACTTTACCGTAAATAACAAGTATTCTGTCGGAAGGGCAGCGCTTATAGCGTTTGAAAAACGATACAATAAGGATAAAAATAAATACAACAATTACTGAGGCCAGTATAATACTATATTCTCCAGGCATAATTTTAAGGTTTTGAGGTTATTTAATTGGTTTAACTAGCAGGTATTCATTATTTAATACATCTTTTACGATAACGATGCTCCCGGTAGGGATTTTTTCGTCGTGGTCGGTCATGGCATCCAGGGTTTGAAATCCTTGTACCTGAATTTGTACTTTCCCTAACCCACCCATGTTGGCCGGAATGGTTAAATAAACGGTACAGGTTTTTCCGATTGCATTTCGTAAATCAAGTGTGCCCGATTCGGTTAGTTTGCCCATAAAGTACATTAATGAAGCCATAATGGTCATCATTATTAAGCCGGCCAAAACCGAAATAGCAACCGAAACGCTGGGGTGTAAACCGCTTTTTATGCAAATGATGCCTGTCCAACCAAAAATTGTGAAAAATGCAATTAAGTTTTTTAAAGTTAGAAACTGGAAGTCAATTCCGGTATCGCTCTCAACGGATGCATCTGCATCGCCATCGGCTGACAGTTGGTCAACATCGCCCCCGATAAAGGTTAATACCAATTGAATTACGAATAAAACCGAAAAGGGAATGGCAATCAGCCAGTAGATTTTTTCGAATGTGGCTAATTCAGTCCACCAGCCCGACATAGATAGAATCATAATTGAACATTTGAATGGTTCGTAATTTTAGTTTGATTCCAAAGGTAAAATATTTTTTGATTAATATTTATGTTCGTATTAAAAACATGGTTGTTTCGATTTAGAAATCGTATTTGAAAAGATTGTTTCTGCCGATGCTCATTGGTGTATTAATGTCAACATTGTCAGAATATTAAAGCTGTAATAAGCTGTGAGCTGACGCGAAACATAATAGCAAATGTACCTGGTGTAAATTGAGTTAATTATTCATTGTTGTCCGGTTGAAATTTTAGATTTTCTATGGAAGCTCCACTTCGTTTCGGCTTCGCAAATCTATCAATGACAGATTTTCGTAAAATGCTATATGTGAGATAAATACAAATCGAATCTATTGTTGACAATTCAACCTTCCTGCCTGCCTGTCCGGCAGGCAGGCCCTACAACAACAGTTCTTTTATCAAACTGTTACCATGGCCGGGTGTTTCGATTTTCGCTTTTACCCCGGGTTGATCCCGATGGTCATCGAGACGGGGCTATTAATATTTGCCCTGATCCAGGGCACACTGTCATCATCGTATTATGCTCAAAATATTTTTTTGAGTGAACTCTCGCAATGACGTGGCTTTGTATTATTTAGGTGAGGGAAGGGGTGATTGCTAACAAACACATAATGAAGTTATTGGTAGCACGTCGAAGCCGAAACTTTGTGGAGCTTCCTTATGAAATCTGCCAAATAGTTTTTGCTTGACCGGACAACATTGACTTTAGATGTAAAACCAGAGGCTATGTTTTTGCAATTCAGTACTTGAATCTGGTTTCCGAAGGCTCGGGTAAAAAAAGTAATGTAATTGAACATTTTAACAAAATTCAAATGCTGGGAAAGTTAAATCATTCAAATTATTTCAGGAATCCCACTTATAATAATCATTTTAATTCTTCCCAAACTTCCTTTAGTAGATTCGATGATTCCGATTCAGGGGCATACTCAACAATGGTTTGTCCATGTACCATAGCTTCAACTATCATTTTATCGAATGGTATTTTTGCAATTAATGGTATGCTTTCGCTTTCGAGGTAAGTGCTTATTTCTGCCGACAGGTTTTCATCGAGGTCGTACTTGTTGATGATTGCTGCCGTTGGAATGCCGAAATTTCGTGCCAGTTCAATAACCCGTTTGGCATCGTGTAAGCCCGATTTGGTGGCTTCGATTACCAATAAAATCTGGTTGGTTCCGGTAATCGACGATATGGCGGTGCAGCCAATCCCCGGGGGACCGTCGTTTACAATATAGTCGAGGTGTTCTTCAGTGGCAATTTCTTTGGAGCGTTCGCGTACTTTGGCAACCAGCTTTCCCGAGTTTTCTTCGCCTGGCCCCATTTTGGCATGTACCAGCTTTCCGAAACGCGTATCCGAAACATACCAATGGTTGTTCAGGCTTACTTCTGAAGTGATGGCACCGGTAGGGCAAACCCGCTCGCACAGGCGGCATCCTTCGCACTGAAATGGGTTGATGCGGTGTTGCCCGTCAATAATTTTTATGGCATCGAAATGGCAGTGGTCGAAACAAATGCCACAGTTGGTGCATTCATCTTCGTTTATCGAGGCAATGCGAGCCCCTTCGAATGTATGTTGTTCTTTAATTTCGGGGTGTAGCAGTAAGTGCAGGTCGGCTGCATCTACATCGTTGTCGCAAAACACCACGCTTTGTGCCAGTGAAGCCAAAGCTGCCGTAATGGTTGTTTTTCCTGTTCCACCTTTACCACTTATTACCGTTATTTCTTTCATGTTATTTCAATTTTTCCAATAATACCGAAACGATTTCCCGATACATATTTTCAATTTCAGCAGGAATGTCGTTTAATAGATTTCCGCTGGCATACTTTGATGCATAAGCCCTGGTAAATGGAATTTCGCCCAGCAGTTCAATGTTGTTTTCGATAAGGTAGCGGTGCGTTTCGTCGTTTCCCAGTCCGGCTTTGTTAATAATTACGCCATAGGGTTTATCAACATCATCCAGCAGGTCAACCATTAGTTTAAGGTCGTGCAATCCAAAGGGAGTAGGTTCGGTAACCAGTATCACGTAGTCGGCATCGGCCACCGATTCAACCACGGGGCAGCTTGTTCCCGGAGGAGCATCAATAAGCATCAGTTCCGCATTTTGCACGCTTTTTTTGGTTTCTTTTATCATCAGCGTTTGCATGGCCGAGCCAATTTTCAGTCTTCCTTCAATGATTTCACCATTTGGGTGCATGCCGTTTGTGAAATTTTTGATTTCGCCTACTTCAACCGGGTGTTCGGTAATAGCACCGTACTCGCAAGCCACCGTACAAGCTCCGCACGAGTGACAAAGCGATGAGGTTACCTCGGCATGTTTTAGCTTTGGAATAATTGTAATGGCATTGTATTCGCAATATTCGGCACATTTTCGGCAAAACGTACATTTTGATGTGTCGATTTCGGGAATCATCTGGTGCACCGTTTGTTGCCTGGAACACTGTGCTTCGGGGAAAAACAATAAGTCGTTGGGTTCCTCTACGTCGCAGTCAATCAGCTTGATTTTTTGTGTCGTTAATGCATTTAGAAAGTGAAAAAGGTTTACCGAAACAGTAGTTTTACCGGTTCCGCCTTTTCCACTGGCGATGGCTATTTTTTTTGTCATTTTAATCTTTCTTATTTTGCTTAATCAGCATGCTTCCACGTTCAACTTGAACCATATCGGCAATGGGCTGGCATTTAGCCATAAACAGAAAAAATAAATCATTGCGTTTTTCGTCCATTAAACCTTCAAAATTTCCCTGGCCTTTCGATATAATCAAGTCGGCTTTTTCGTAAGTTCTCAAAAAATTGGGCGAACAAAGTTCAAGCAGTGTCGAAGGGGCATCGTACCCGTTCGAAATCACTTTACATACCTTAGTCATTTCGACCTGTCGAGCCTCGTTGCGGGTAACATCGTTAATTACCGCTTCGTTTCGCACTGCAAAAGTAACATCGGGGTGTTGCATGGTTTCGATAAATAGTTTGTCGAATACAATTTCGCCGGCGTTGTCGCCCAGGTACAATATTGATTTAGCTTTTCGAACTTTTTCTTCCAACATGGCCGAGTCGTCAACTGCAAGTGGTTTCAGCAGCATTTCCTCAATAAATTCTTCAATTTTATCGGGTACTGCATGCGCACCATAATCGATAATATTGCCAATAACCGCTAGTTTTGCCGCAGTATGAAAGGGATTCTTGCTGTTTGTAACTTTGGCTTTCCAATAGTCGTATTTGCCCATTAACAGTTTGTTCGCATCGCGTTTTTCTTTGCGATACAAGTCGCTGTTTTCGAGTTGCTCGCGCCCCATTCTGTGAATATGGGTTGCAATTACCGGGTTCGACAAATACCAGTTATGTTGAAGATAATTTTCAACACTTGCTCTGAACTTTTCAGCTTTATTAAGTAGGGGTTTATGCTTTGATAGTATTTTGTCAACTGTTTTGGTATGACAATAATAACACTCTCGTCTCATACATTAATGGTCGCAATAATTTGCATTAAATTGAATGGATTGATTAAGGTAGCCTTCAATCAGTTCGTTGGCAGCTATTTGTGGAGCACCCACAAAGACATTTACACCCGCCTGTTTGAAAAGCTCAATAGCTTTGTTTCCCATGCCTCCGGCAATAATATCGGTAGCACCCCTCGAAGCCAAAAAACGGGGTAGAAGTCCGGGTTCGTGCGGCGGAGCGCCAATCAAAATTTCATTCGTAATTTTGCCATCGTTAATTTCGAACAGGGCAAATTCTTTACAGTGTCCGAAATGGGCATCAAGCACGCCGTTACTTACCGGTATCGCTATTTTTTTGTTCATGGTTTTTATTTTAAATCGTTTATTACTTGCTGTACGGTTTGATTTTCGTTTGCAAAGGTCTTCATGTCGATGTTTAGTTTTTTGAGAAGACTTTCGGCTTTTGGCCCAAAATGACCCGAGTAAACTTCTTTGGCTTCCAGTTCGGCCATTAGTTCAGCTGTCTTGGTGCCGGCACCTCCTTGTGCATCAATGTTTTCGTTTTCAACAAAATCAGTTTTCCCGTTTTCGCTGTTATATACACAAAACCATTTGGCGCGTCCAAAGCGCATGTCGATTTTTGATTTTAGGCTATTGCCTTCCGATGATATTACAATGTTCATTTTTTATCTTTTTTATGGAATTAATTGGTTTTTTTTTGTTTTATCTCAAATCTCAAATCTCAAATCTCAAATCTCAAATCTCAAATCTCAAATCTCAAATCTCAAATCTCAAATCTCATATCTCAAATCTCAAATCTCAAATCTCAAATCTCAAATCTCATATCTCAAATCTCATATCTCAAATCTCATATCTCATATCTCATATCTCATATCTCAAATCTCATATCTCAAATCTCAAATCTCAAATCTCATATCTCAAATCTCATATCTCAAATCTCATATCTCATATCTCATATCTCAAATC
>JAFGGY010000148.1 GCA_016930365.1 Prolixibacteraceae bacterium
AACCATACGTAACAAAGCCCGAGCGTAAAACAAGCTGGAAAAACATCGAATCAATTACATATCAAACCGGCAGAATTGACGCTTATGGCGCAAATGGCAAATGCTTGTCAATTATTCAGCCCGGTTGTTTCGATTTGCCTACCCTTAAGGAACTAAAAGCTGCAATTGCTGCGATATCGAATGAAAAAAATGTCCCTTTTTCCGACTTATCAAAAAATTAAAGAACAAAAAGTCTGTTTTTTTGTCTTAATAGGACAAATATAAAATACGACAAAATGAGACAGATAAAACAATTATTAAAGGTAAACAATGCCACGGTATCGACTGATGTTGCATTGCTGCTTATCAGGGTTGGATTCGGGGTGTTAATGCTTACACATGGCATACCAAAATTTCAAATGCTATTTTCGGGCGAACCCGTCCAGTTTTTACCACTTTTCGGGCTTAGCGCCACAGCATCAATGGCACTTGCAGCCACTGCCGAGGTGGGTGGTTCAATACTACTTATAATCGGGCTGGGAACCCGGCTGGCAGTTATTCCGTTAATATTCACCATGTTGGTTGCCGTATTTGTGGCACACGCATCGGACCCACTGGCGGTTAAAGAACCGGCCATACATTTTCTGATTGTTTATTTTGCACTTCTTTTTACCGGTAGCGGAAGATATTCGGTTGATAAGCGATTGAAGATGTAGGAAGCAATTGAAGGCAATTGAAAACCATGGGAAGCAGCATTTTTCATCTGCCTTCCATGGTTTTTTTATTGTAATGTGGACATAAGTCTCACATCTCATATCTAAATTCTATCAATCTCTTATATTACATATCATAATAATCGACCTTGTTGATGGCTCTGCCAAACTCTTCGGGAATCGTAACGGTTACGTCAATATCGTGGGGTAAGGCAGTAGTGCGCATAACGGTTTTCATCCCGCGTTTATTGATTGACGTAATTTCGAGCACAAAGCCCTCAACCGGCACATCTTCGTAAAACTGGTTCATCTGGCTGGCTTTTAGCACGCCTACCTTGTTGGGCAGGTCGAGTTGGGTAGTAGCCCACATTTCGCCCGAAAATTCTTCAACATCAAAAGTATATTTTGTACAAACTTTTCCCAATATCGTTCTGGTTTCGTTGGTTTTGGCCAGCGAGAGCGTTTTCAGCTCGCGGCCTTCGTTGTCCTTCATCACCGATGCGCTGCCCGAAACATCGTTGCCTTCGCCTAAAACAATCAGACAATTGTTGTTTGGCATGTCAAAAATAGTTTGATAAACGGTTGAACCCCGTTTGTGCTTTATATTGAAGTGTTGGTAATTAGGGTTATACTGCGCCCAGTATGGAATGGTCATGCGCAACTTTCCTTTTTTGTTGTAAAAATCCATTTCCATATCAATGGCTTTACTAAAGGTGTAGGACGATTCGTACTTAATTCCGGGGATTTTTTTACTCAGGTCGATTTGTGCATACAAAAAACTACTTGAAACCAACAATACCAGCAAAAAGGTTACATTCTTCATCGTTTCGGTTATTTGAGTGAAAATTACGTACGCATGGCTTTGAACAACATGCCCAACAAGCCTTACAAAGATAATTCATTTTTAAATTGAAAGCATTTAAACGGGTAAAATCACGCCAACACAAATCAATTATGTAGAATTTTTATATCAATAGTTCGCTACTGTTTTTAAGTTGCTGACAATGAGCTGTTTGTGCTTTGCTGTTTTAGCCATATAAGTCATTGATATTTAATTTGTTACATGTAAAAGTCTAATGTCTCATGTCTTTTATCTAACGTACTATTGAATAAAGAACAAGCATTAAAGTGGGGAGATAAGATAGCAATACCTATCAATGCTTTGCTAATTGATGAAACCAATAAAAGGGATTCAATTAGCAACTATTGGTCGGTACGTAACTATAAAAACTTCAACCGGGATGGGCGCTCCTGGTTTTTTGATACGTTCATGAAAACTATTCCAGCCTACATTGGGAATGAAGCTGAGATACTAACTGAAATTTGTCGAAAAGCAAAGAAAGAGAATATCCAATATATCGAAACAATGATTGGTGTGGCGAACGTTGAAGATAGCATAGCGGTACTGGCATATTTAATGGAACAAAACAACAACTACAATGTGTTGATTTCAGGTTTTGAGAGACTTTATGAAAAATATGAATTAAATGGCTTGGATGAACTGGCTAAAGAGTATGCTGACTCTTTGGATTCTTTCATCAGCCGCTCCGATACCAATGGGGTAACTTTACGTTGTCAGATACAGGAATCGAGACTGAGAGATGATCATATACTGACTTTTGGTAAATTGATGTTGGCCTTTAAAACTGCTGAATTGACCAATAATCTTGTAGGGGTTAATTTTGCTGGTCCCGAAGATTATGAGGTTTCGTTGGAAAATTATTCGTTTCATATGAGAATGTTTCAATTTCTACGAGCCAAACATCCCAATGTGAATATTTCAATACATGCTGGCGAACTGGTTTTAGGAAAAGGGGCAACCAAAGATAAGATTTAGAATTTCATATATACGAAGCCTTAACAGTTGCCGGAGCATCCTGCATTGGGCATGGGGTTGATATATCTCATGAAAGGAAAAAAGATGAAATAATTAAGCTGATGAAGGAAAATGGAATTGCAGTTGAAATCAATCTGGAATGTAATGAAGTTATACTTGGGACAAACACTCAAACTCATCTAGTAAATTATTACTTTGATAATAATATTCGCATTTGCCTGTGTACAGGTGACGAGGGTATTCTAAGAACAAATTTAACCAACCAGTATTTACTATTGCTAGATTATGTACCCAATATTAGATATATAGAAATCAAGCAAATTGTAAAGAATTCAATTCAATATTCATTCTTAGATTCAATTGATAAACATAGTGTTTTGGATGATATAGAAGATAAATTTGATATATTCGAAAAACAGGTCATATCAGAGAAATGACGGTGCTTAACGGCGCTGGGTAAGCGTACAGCTGAGAAAGGGGCGTAAGGAAAATAATCTTTTCAATGGTACATCTGTTGTTATAAACTTGTTTTAATGTATATTCCAATCTTTGTTCCGATTGAGAACTGTTAATTGTTCAGGTTTTTTTGCAAATTTATTCGCATGGAACACTTTCCAGGTATGTATTTTTTTAAGTTGTTTTTCAAGAAGTGGGAGATATTTTATGTTATTTTCGTTCCCGAATAATCTATTTTAGTAATATGGTGCAACTATTCCAATTGTCGTTTAATGCAGATATTTTCTATGCAGCCGTAGTTGCTGGAGTGATCGAGAAACTTGCCGTAAAAGAGGGTCTGACAGAAATTGCGTCATCAAGGCTTTCGTTAGGTACAGAAGAGGTCGTAGCCTATCTGTCGAATAAATTTTCAGGGAAAAAAATAGATGTCCAAGCTACAAAAAATGCATTGGGTGTCCAGATCCGTTTTTCGTTGCCTGAGCTGTTCTCTGATCTTCATGTTTTTAACCTTCCCACCAACTATCGTTCAATACTCGATGATGAAAGCAACTTTAATAGAATGGGGCTTTACCTGGCTGCGCGCTTTGCCGATGGGTTTTTCATAGAGCTGAAGAATCAACGTATTGAAATGACTTTAAAGCAAGAGTATGAATTTGAAACAATTCATAAAATGGAAACAATTCCTCAATATCGGGGGTGGTTTTCAATTGCTGATAGCAATTACGATACGGTTACCGATGCTTGTGCCATTATTTTGAATCGGTACAAAAGCGATCAATATGCCAGTGTGGTTCATAAACCTGAAAAGTTATGGGCATACATGCAAGAGGAAATCTTTCGGGCATGCTCGGTAAAAGATGAAGCCGGTAATGTGGCCGGGTTCCTATATTGGGAGAACCTTTCGAACAAAAGTGCTAATTTTTATGGCCCCTATATATTTGCT
This sequence comes from Prolixibacteraceae bacterium, assembly GCA_016930365.1. GTDB lineage: Bacteria > Bacteroidota > Bacteroidia > Bacteroidales > Prolixibacteraceae > Roseimarinus. The sequence goes on from JAFGGY010000148.1 coordinate 3,929, forward strand.
GATGATAAAAAAACTATAGCTCAATTACTGTTCAAACATATGTTTGAGACGATTGCTAAATCATCGTTATTGGCCGTTTTTAATGGTATTGCAACTTCTTCTGTCCCAGGTAACTTCTTCGAGAAAATTATGATCGACGAAGCACGTTTGATGTATTATCGACAATTGAATGAAGAAGTTGGGATGGTTGTTCGTACTCCATCAATTCTTCGTCAATACCTGGAGAGTTTTTACAAAAAATTGTTGCTTATACGTGATATTGTCGTAGTTGACGAATACAATAAATCGGATAAGCAAAAATGCTCTGTTTTTGGGATTGATTTTGATAAGATAAATAAGGAAGCCACCATTATACCACTGATCGATGGTAAGGATGCAACGGCAAATATCGAATCGCATATCAATTATTTGAGAAACGAGAATTATTCAGAAATTTATGCCCGGTTTGATATGTTTTATGCCTGGCAGGCAATTTTGGCCGAACTTTTTTATCAGAACGGATTTCAGCCCTATCTGGTTAAGCCTTATGCCGGACAGTCGGATATTTTAATTATGAAGTTTTATGAGTAATCCTTTCGAGCATCTTATACCCTCATATGTTCAGCAGTTTGAGTCGTATATCCCGAGCAAACCTGATGATGAACTGAAAAGGATATTCGGCATCGACCATCTTTACCGGCTCAATAACAATGAGAATTTTATGGGCCCATCTAAAAAGGTGAAAGAATTTATGCAAAATGTCAATTCTGGGCTCATTCCGGTATATCCCAATGGCGACAGCTTCAATTTAAGGTACACACTTGCCGAAAAATTTGGAAAATCGCCCGAACAATTTCTGGTTGGCAATGGATCGAACGAGGTAATTACCTGTGTTTTAAAAGCCTTTTGCGAACAAGGCGATAATATTATTACCACCGACCAAACTTATGCTGTTTACGAATGGGTTGCCGAATTTTCGGGCATTGAAGCCCGATTGACCCCACTTGATGAAAATATGGCTTTCGAACCCCAAAGGATTCTTGATGCAATAGACCAACATACAAAAATCATCTTTATTTGTAACCCCAATAATCCAACCGGCACATTCTGGACTAAGGAGGTCATGGCCAGCTTTCTTGAAAAGGTAAACAATCGGTGTATCGTAGTTATTGACGAAGCTTATTTCGAATATGTTGAGGCCAGTAATTATGCCAATGGAATGTATCTAATGGAACAATTTCCTAATTTAGTTGTGTTTCGTACCTTTTCGAAAATGTATGCGTTGGCATCATTACGGATTGGCTATCTTGTTGCATCAATGGATGTGATTAGCCTGATTCGGAAAACCTATGTTGTTTATTCGGTAAATTCGTTGGCTCAAATGACTGCCCAGATAGCCATATCGGATGATGAAGAATTGATTCGAAACACAAGGCAAATGGTAAGGGATGGAAAAAAAATCTTGTCAGATACCTGTTCACGTTTAAATTTATACCATACCCATGGTGAAGGCAATTTTATGATGATTAAAGTTCCGGTACCCGATACCTTACTTTATAAAAGATTAATTCGCAAAGGATATGTTATTCGTACCATGACGGGATTTCGTTTCCCTGAATGGATAAGGGTGAGCATCTTGCCTGTTGGGATTATGCAGGGATTTTGCGAATCACTCGAAGAAGTATTAAGTTAACAAACCAATCTAACAGATATGAAGTCACAGAAATACATCGATTACCTGAGGTCGAATACACCGGTTATTGAACCCGATCAGGAAATATCAATAGTGAGCTTCGATCCCAAATATGCCAAAGGGATTGCCAGTTGCTATTACCTGGTTTATTCCGATACGTTCCCAATGAGTTATGTGTATGAACCCGATGAAATTGTAGAAGCTTTTTCGGGAGGTAAGCAATATTGCCTTTTGGCCGTTACGCCAAAAGATGAAGTGGTCGGTATTGGTTCGATGTTTACCTATGCGCCGAACCAACGGATTTGGGAAGCAGGGAGCATTATGCTGATTAATGAATATCGAAAAGATTCACGCTTGGCAATGTTGCTCGTTTCTGCATTGTCTGATTTTGCCGATAAGATGGATTCCGATGCTATTTATGGATTAACCGTTTGTAACCATAAGTTTACACAGATTAGTTCTATCCGTAAAAAATATGCCCCAACAGCACTCGAAATTGATTCTTTTACAAATTTTCAGGATAAAAATCCGGTAACGACTTCGCTACACTATTTCTTTAAAATTAAAAATAGCGAACCGATGCAAATTTCACTTCCATCGAGGTATAAGGAGATTTGCGAAAAAATATACGCCCGGTTAACAGCCAACCGAACAGTTGTACCCTGTATGCCATCAACCCAAAATCAGGCAAAAGTTACTTCGCATTTAATTTCAACAAGTTTGAAAATACAGGTAGAACAATGTGGCGAAGATTTGATGAATGTTATCGATGATTCAGTTTCAACATTTCCTGACAGTAAATATTACCACGTTAATATTCCACTTCATCTTGCCGGAATGGATGAAGCTGTTGAGAAACTTCATGCCCAGGGTTATGTTTTTGGGGGTATCCTGCCTCTTTGGAATGGCACCGATTGTTTAATGATGCAAAAACTAAATACTGTTCCCAATTATGAGAATATTGTTCTGTATGATGCTCTATCTCTTGAAATGCTGGAGTTAATAAAAAGTGAATTGTTATAAGAAAGGGCTTCTGGTTGATGCTTGCTGTCCTCTAACTTTGTGTACTTGTCATCTTTTTTTCTTGCTTTTAATGTACCTTTGCTGCATTATTCTCGCCATGTTTTATCGGGTGAGATTCTTGTTGAATTGTTAAAATATTACGGCCGTGATTAAAAACGATAAATTTGGCTGGCGCCACATTGGCCCGCGTGCCTACGAAATTGATGAGATGCTGAAAACCATTGGTGTACAATCGATGGACGAGTTAATTGACCAAACAGTTCCTGATAATATTCGCTTAAAAGAACCCTTGAAAATGGGACCCGGTCTTACCGAACGCCAATATTACCGGCGTATTCACGACCTGGCTCAAATGAACAAAGTATTTAACACATACATTGGTATGGGATATTACGATACCATTACGCCGGCAGTAATTTTGCGCAATGTGCTCGAAAACCCGGTTTGGTACACTTCATATACTCCATATCAAGCCGAAATTTCGCAAGGACGACTCGAAGCTTTGCTTAATTATCAAACGGCCGTTTGCGATTTTACCGGTATGCCACTGGCCAATGCTTCGTTACTCGACGAAGCTACTGCCGCTGCCGAAGCCATGATTATGATGTATAACACGCGCAGCCGTAGCCAAAAGAAAAGTGGTGCCAACGTTTTGCTTGTTGATGAAAAAATATGGCCACAAACCCTCGATGTACTTGTTACCCGTGCTGAGCCACTTAACATACAACTCGAGGTTGGCAATTACAAGGAATTTGGGTTCAACGAGCAAATATTCGGGGTTATTGTTCAATACCCCAATTCCGATGGCAACATTGAAGATTATCGTGCTTTGGTTGAAACCGCTCATAAAAACGAATGTAAAATAACTGTGGCTGCCGATTTGTTGAGCCTTGCACTGCTAACGCCTCCGGGCGAGTGGGGCGCCGATATCTGCGTCGGAAACTCGCAGCGTTTTGGTGTGCCAATGGGGTATGGAGGCCCACATGCTGCATTTTTTGCTACCCGCGAAGAGTTTAAACGCAACATACCCGGGCGCATTATCGGGGTTACCAAAGATGCGAATGGGAAACGTGCCTTGCGCATGGCACTGCAAACGCGCGAGCAGCACATCAAACGCGAAAAAGCCACCTCAAACATTTGCACCGCGCAGGCTTTGCTGGCTACCATGGCCGGATTTTATGCCGTGTACCACGGCCCGCGGGGCATCTATTCCATTGCAGCCCGCATTCATGCTATTGCGGTTTACCTGGCCAACGAAATAGAAAAATTGGGCTATAAGCAGGAAAATGATTTTTATTTCGACACCATCCGGTTTAGCTTGCCGCGCCACGTGAAGCGCGAAGATATTGAGTGGTTGTCGCTCGACCTTAAGATGAATTTTCGCTACCTCGATAACGGCCAGGTAGGCCTGAGTATCGACGAAACCACCAACCTCGACGACATTAACTGGATACTGGAGGTGTTTGCCAAGGCTGCAAACCAGAAACAGCCGGCTTGCAACGCTTACCCGGGCGAGAAAAAAATCGATGAAAGGTTTAGACGGACTTCAGATTATCTGCAACACGATGTGTTCAACCTGTACCGCTCCGAAACCGAAATGGTACGCTACATCAAAAAACTGGAGCACCGCGATATTTCGCTTACCCATTCTATGATTTCACTGGGTTCGTGTACCATGAAGCTGAATGCCGCAACCGAAATGCTGCCCATCAGCTGGATTGAATTTAACGACCTGCACCCCTTCATCCCAAAAAACCAGGCCATGGGATACCAGGTTATGATGGATGAATTGCGAAACGACCTGGCAAAAATTACCGGCCTCGAAGATGTGAGCCTGATGCCCAACTCGGGTGCTGCCGGTGAATACGCCGGCTTGATGGTGATAATGGAATACCATAAAAGCCGGGGCGAGGGGTACCGAAAAGTTTGCCTTATACCCTCGTCGGCACACGGGACTAACCCGGCGAGTGCGGTAATGGCCGGAATGGAAGTAGTAGTTATTCCGTGCGACGACCGAGGCAACATTGATGTAGAAACCTTACGCAAAAAAGCCGAAGAACATAAAGACGACCTCGCAGCGCTAATGATTACCTACCCTTCAACGCACGGGGTGTTCGAAGCATCGGTGGTTGAGGTTTGCGACATTATTCACCAGCATGGCGGGCAGGTTTACATGGATGGTGCCAATATGAATGCACAGGTTGGCATTACCAACCCCGGAATTATCGGTGCCGATGTTTGTCATTTAAATCTGCACAAAACCTTTGCTATTCCACACGGTGGAGGTGGACCGGGCGTAGGCCCCATTGCCGTGGCAAAGCACCTGGTTGAATTTTTACCATCGCACACGGTGATGAACAACGGCCATATTGGTTTGCATGCTGTGTCGGCTGCACCATGGGGCAGTGCCTCGGTGCTTCCAATTACTTATGGCTACATTAAAATGCTGGGTGGCGACGGCCTACGTAAAGCTACCGAAGTGGCCATTCTGAATGCCAATTATATTGCACATCACCTTAAAGATAATTATGGCATTTTATACTCCGGTGAAAATGGGCGTGTGGCTCATGAGATGATTTTAGAATGCCGCCACCTGAAACAATCGGCCGGTATTAGCGAAACCGATATTGCAAAACGACTGATGGACTATGGTTTTCACGCCCCAACACTTTCATTCCCGGTACACGGAACCCTGATGGTTGAACCGACCGAAAGTGAATCGAAGCGTGAGCTCGACCGTTTTATCGAAACCATGAATTCGATCTACAACGAAATAAAAGAGGTTGAAAGTGGGGTAGCCGATCGCGACGACAACGTGTTGAGAAATGCCCCGCACACACAGGACATGGTAGTAGCTGATGAATGGAACCACAACTATCCACGCAGCAAAGCAGCTTTTCCGCTGGGGTGGATACGCGAAAATAAATTTTGGCCTCCGGTAACCCGTGTTGACGATGCTTATGGCGACCGCAACCTGTTTTGCCGTTGTCCTCAAATTGAAGACTACATGGATTAGACCCAGGAGCCTCCTATTCGGTTGATCAGAAATATGGATTCGAAGTAAAAATAGCGGCAACATTCTGTTGTGTTCGGAATGTTGCCGCTATAATGGTTTGTACTACTACCGGCTTACCTCGATATGAAAATTTTATTCTCCTAGGCACTAATGCTTATCGATTTATTTAGGGTTATGTTTCTTGTAACTGGCTTTTTTTGTTGGTATAAGTTACACAAATTTCGTCAAGGATTGTTGAAATATCAAGTGTTGCGCCTGATAGAATAAAATTTGTACTTAACAACGATTTTAGGTTTCTTAATTGTTGTAATTGTGTGAGTTGTTAAATATTTAATATTAGCCATTAAGAATCTTTAAAATATCATTGTTGGTTGGTCAATACTATTCTTGAATACTTGAAACCACAACTTTTTGTGATTTTTTCGTTTGACCATCGTTTGACTGAATGATATAAGTTCCTTTTTGAATCAAGTTTATTTGTTCTGAATTTTCAATCTGTTTTTCCATGACAATTTTTCCATTCAGGTCAAATACTTGTATGTTGTATTTCCCCTGACATTGAATGTTGAAAATACCGTTTGATGGATTTGGAAAAACTTTGAATGCCAAATCTGATATAATTTGTTCTATATCCGAAATTAATGTCAATGATGTAGTCCTGCTTACATCCTCTTTGTCAACTATAACAGAACCATTTGCCTTATTATAGCCGGTAGCATAAATAGTATAATTATAAGTTCCGGTAGAAATACTGCCAATGGTAACTTGCCCGTTGTTATTGGTGGTGTAGGTTAAATCATTAAAAGTAATGCTGGCGTTTGCAATTGCATTGATGTCATCAGTAACAGTGAATGTTACGTTGTAAGTTGAACCCACCACTGGTGAATAAATTAATTGAGCCCTGTTTCCCCAAAGCGTGTCATTCTTTTCTTGTCTGATTTCTCCTACATGATAAATGGCAATCACTGAATCTTTCTTTATTTCTGTAGCATTGAATGAAATAGTTTCAAGGTTAACAGTCCCTGTATTGAGTGAATCAATTTTGAGTACAAGGTTTTGCTGTTGCGTTTCGTAGTCGTAGTCGTTGGCCAATAATGTTGCGAATGTTACCGGTGAAGTAGTTACTGTATCGTAAAAAGCAAACGGGGCATTATCAATATTCGCTAATGCTGCATATGTTTTTCCTTCAATAATGCCCCATGCTCCGGAAAAATCCCATTCGGCCATAGAGAAAAGAGTTTTAGTAACCATTTCGGCAGGGTTGCTGCCAACAATATTCACCGAGTCTGGAATTGTGGTATAACCAATACCTTTCGAAAAACAAGAAGTTGGTATGCTGTAAAAACAATTTTTTATACTTGAATCATAATTACACTGACCTACCATACCTCCAACTGAATTATTACCTGTAACCGAACCTATTGAATAACAATTTTCTATTTTCCCCATTGCCGAGTTATCTCCTACCAGACCTCCAACATTTAAAAAACCCGAAACATTCGCGGTAGAATAACTGCACGAAATAAAGCCTCCATCCATGTTTTCACCAACCAACCCACCAACCGTTTTATTACCAGAAACATTTCCAGTAGCATAACAACCAATGATTGTTCCGTTTGGTGTGTTAGCTGAAGAAAGACCTCCAACCTTTAATACTCCCGTTACCGTTGCCGTACTGAAGCAATAAGATATCAATGAAGCACTTTCATCTCCGATTAATCCACCAATATGATTTTCACCGGAAATATTTCCTGAAGAATAGGAGTTACTGACATCAGCGTGGGTTGAGTATCCGATCAGACCACCAATTTGATTACGCCCCGTAACATTAGCTACTGAATAACAGCTATCTATAACAGAACTTGAAGCCACACCTGTTAGGACACCTGCACGGTCATAACCTTCGATGGTGGCATTAATTATCCCTAATTTCTTAATTGTTGCACCATGTATCCATCCAAACAATCCTTGGGTATAATCATCCGGTCGTATGGCAGTTATTCCTGATATGGTATAACCATTCCCGTTGTATGTGCCTTTAAACCTATTTTCATATTTTCCGATAGGGATCCAACCGCTTCCCTCATTCCATGAGGATGTTTCAGAAGCATCAATATCGGCAGTTTGAACAAAGTATGATTGCCACGTGGAATCGGTACTCGTAATCCAATACAAATTTTCAAGACTGAATATTTGATAGGGATCTTCTTGCGTTCCAGTGCCAGATGGGGCTACTGCAATTTGGGAAAAAATATACCCTGATAATAGAAATATTATTATAAAAAGTAAAATAGACTTTCTCATCACCAATAAAATTTTATATGTTTTAAAGTATCGTGTGTAACTCGCATGTCCCGACTTACGTCGGAATTAATCAATGAATTGGATGTAAGTGTTTTACATGCTCGTTTCATATCAATAGGTAACTATTGCTCCTTCTAAGAGAATAATATTTATACTTATAACAATAGTACGTTAGATTATGGACATGAGATATTAGACTTTTGTAATAAATTAAATATCAGTAAATTAGATTGTTAAATTAGTAAAACAC
>JAFGGY010000149.1 GCA_016930365.1 Prolixibacteraceae bacterium
ATGTTTCCGGAACGGGTGTCCGGATCATTCCAGAATGGCCGTCCGGATGTTTCCGGAATGGGTGTCCGGATGCTTCCAGAATTTGCAATTAGATTGGTAAAACACAAATAACTCATTGTCAACGATTTAAAAATTAGTAACGAACTGTTGAGGAATTTAAAGCAATGTTAAATATTTACCATTTATCGTATTATAAAAATAGGTAGCGGTCTGCAAAACCGCGTACGGCGGTTCGAATCCGCCAGGTACCTCGAAAAAATCCCGGCTGTGTATTTTATCATACACAGCCGGGATTTTTATTTGATACGTATTGGAATGGTACGATTAGAAGATGTATCGTATTCCGAGTGCAGTTCCCCAGCCCAGACCCGAATGGCTTCCGATAAAATCCCACATTGGTCGTGCGTCGAGGCTTAAAAGCAACGGAACATCGAGGTTGGTGAAATCGTACTCAATGCCTACTTGTCCGCCTAAAGCAACGTTTAGATAGCTATCTTCGTTTTTGTAGGAAAAAAGGCCGGCGCTTACAGCAGGTCCTGCGTACCAGTTCAAGTCGCCACTAATGTTCCACACCCAGTGGTATGCACCAACGGCATACAAGCGGTTGTGGTTAATGTTGGCACCAAAACCCAGGTCAAGCTCAACGCGGTTTTCGTTGCTCATTCCTTTTTGGTAGGTAAATTCACCACTGCTGAACGATCCGCCTCCCAGCCGTGCACCAATAGTTTGCGAGTGAACCTGAGCAAACGATACCGACGATAAAATCAGAAGGGCAAGGGTAATTGCTGCATAATACTTTTTCATAATGATTTGTTTTATGTGTTGATGTTGATTTTCGATAAATGGGCTGCAAACATAAAGTTCTTTGCTATTTTCTGCAAAAAAAACGAGGAAAAACAAAAGTTATTCCCCGTTTTCGATATTTTTTTGAATGATTAACCGCATTTCGAATGACCGCAGTCCTGACAGGTTAGGCAACCTTCCTGGTAAATAACATTAACCGAACCGCAATGTCCGCATGTGCTGCCTTCGGCTTTTGTGCCGTCAGGGATGTATTTTTTCAGCGCACGAGCCACACCGGCTTTCCAGGTGTTAATCGATTCGTCGTTTAATTGCAGGCTCGAAACCAGTTCAACTACTTTTTGGATAGGCATTCCGTGTCGTAAAGTGCCGGAAATTAATTTTGCATAGTTCCACATTTCCGGGTCGAACTTATGCGAAAGACCTTCCATGGTTGTTTTGTAGCCTCTTTTGTTGGTGTATTGAAAATCGTATCGTTTTTCGCCATTTTCGATGGTTTTTTTGATGATTTTCCCTTTGGTTACCGAGCGAGGTATAAGCAATCCTTCTTCGTCGTCGCCTATACCGGTGAAAATTTCGTACGGACGTCCGTCAATTAACCCGATAAAAGCGACCCATTTTTCGCGGTTGTTTTGAAAACGCACCACATCGGCTTCGAGCGAATCGGGGCGTTTGGTGGGGAAAATGCCCACGTTGTTTTCTTCGGGTGTCTTTTTCTTGTCCGAAATAAGAACGCCCGAGCGCGAACCTTCGCGATAAACGGTTACGCCTTTGCAACCCGATTTCCATGCTTCAAGATAGAGCTGGCCAACCAGCTCTTCGGTGGCATCTTCGGGCATGTTAATGGTTACGCTAATGGAGTGGTCAACCCACTTTTGAATACGTCCTTGCATGCGTACCTTGCTCATCCAGTCAACATCGCCCGACGATGAACCGTGGTAGGGTGATTTGGCAATAATTTTGTCTAACTCTTCGGAGCTGTATCTCTGATTGGGGTCGTAACCGTTTATTTCCATCCATGTTTTGAATTTGTGGTGAAATACGGTGTATTCTTCCCAGCTGTCGCCAACTTCGTCAACAAAATCAACATGTACATCTTTGTCGTTGGGGTTCACCTTACGGCGGCGCTTGTAAACAGGCATAAAAACGGGTTCGATACCCGACGATGTTTGCGTCATCAGGCTGGTGGTGCCGGTAGGTGCTATGGTAAGCAACGCAATGTTGCGACGGCCGTATTGAGTCATTTCCTGGTACAGTTCAGGGTCGGCCTTTTTAATACGGTTGATAAATGGATTTTTTTGTTCGCGTTCGGCATCGTATATTTTAAATGCTCCGCGTTCGCGTGCCATTTTAACCGACGAGCGGTATGCTTCGAGGGTAATTGTTTTGTGTATTTCTTCTGAAAAATCGATGGCATTTTCGCAACCATATTGCAAACCCAGTGCAGCAAGCATATCGCCCTCGGCCGTGATGCCCACGCCGGTGCGCCGGCCTTCTTCGGCTTTTTTGCGAATGTTGCGCCAAAGGTTCAGCTCGGTCATTTTTATTTCTTCATTTTCAGGGTCGGCTTCAATTTTATGCAGAATACCGTCGATTTTTTCGAGTTCAAGGTCGATAATGTCGTCCATGATTCGTTGAGCCAGGCCAACATGCTTTTTGAATAAGTCGAAATTAAAACGAGCTTCTTTGGTGAATGGATTCTCAACGTACGAGTAGAGATTAACAGCCAGCAAGCGGCAACTGTCGTAAGGGCACAATGGGATTTCGCCGCATGGGTTGGTCGATACGGTACGGTATCCTAAATCGGCATAGCAATCGGGCACCGATTCGTTGATGATGGTGTCCCAGAAAAGTATACCGGGTTCGGCTGATTTCCAGGCGTTGTGAACAATTTTCTTCCAGATGTTTCCGGCTTGTACTTCTTTTGTGAATAATGGTTTTGAATCGTAAACCGGGTAGTTTTGTGTGTAGGGTTTTCCACTTTCGACACATTGCATGAATTCGTCGTCGATTTTAACCGAAACATTGGCGCCGGTAACTTTGCCTTGTTCCATTTTTGCGTCGATAAATTGCTCGGAGTCGGGGTGTTTGATAAGAACCGATAGCATAAGAGCGCCACGTCGTCCGTCTTGAGCTACTTCGCGGGTCGAATTCGAGAAGCGTTCCATGAAAGGTACCAGCCCGGTTGAGGTTAGAGCCGAATTTTTAACCGGCGAGCCTTTTGGTCGAATGTGCGACAGGTCGTGCCCAACACCGCCTCTTCGTTTCATTAGCTGAACCTGTTCCTGATCGATTTTCATAATGCCTCCGTATGAGTCGGAGTTGCCATCGTTGCCAATTACGAAGCAGTTCGAGAGCGAAGCTACCTGGTATTTGTTCCCGATTCCGGTCATAGGCCCCCCCTGGGGTACAATATACTTAAAGTCTTTAAGCGTTTCGTACAGTTCTTTCTCCGACATGGGGTTGGTGTATTTTTGCTCAATGCGGGCAATTTCTTTTGCCAGCCGCTTGTGCATGTCGTCGGGAGTGAGCTCATAGATGTTCCCATGAGAATCTTTCAGCGCATATTTGTTTACCCATACCCGTGCTGCAAGGTCGTCGCCTTTAAAATATTTTAACGATGCTTTAAAGGCTTCATCCGACGAGTAAACTTTTTTGGCTGTAGTTGCTAATTCGACATTCTGTAATTCCATAAGTAATTTCTATAAAGGGGTTTTATACTGTTGTGTTATTGTCGTGTTGTTTGAAATTTCAGCTTGAAAATTCCGATAACGAAATTAGCATGTATTACCCAATTTGTGATACAAAAAAGCAATGGAGTTATTAAAAGTTATCAACTTTGGAATGGATTGTTGCTGTAAATCAGGTAGTAATGTATTTGAAAAGCCTAAAAAGTTTTCCAAAAAAAATAACTTACTCAGTGAAAAGTAAATTTTATATACCGAAAATAAATCAGAAAGTCAATAGGTGGCGCAATGTAAATTTAGAAATTAATTAACCGTTTGCTGTTGATAAACGTGGTTGATAATTTTTTGTGTTGCGCCAATATTTTGCAATACGTAATCAGCGGCATTTTTTGAAATCGTTTTGGTTAATTCGGGATTTTTCAACAGATGATTTAATGTCGTGTTGAATTCTTCGATGTTGTTAATGGGGAAAGCGCAGTTTAATCTTACGAGGTCAACGGCTTCTTTAAATCTTCGATAGTTTTGCCCAAATACGATGGGCATTCCAAACGTGGCGGCTTCGAGTGTGTTATGGATTCCAACGCCAAAACCCCCTCCAATAAAGGCAATGGTTCCGTATTGGTAAAGCGAAGTCAGGAGTCCGTAGCGGTCGATGAGTAAAACTTGTTTGTTTTTGCAGCTTTGTTCGCTGGCCTCGCTGTATCGTATGGCTTTGTCGCCAAATTGTTGCATAATGCGGTCAATATTTTCGGATTCGGCCTCGTGCGGAGCCAAAATTACTTTCACGTTTGTATTTGTTCGTAAATATTGAAGAAGCAGAGCTTCTTCGGCTTTCCATGTACTGCCGGCAATTATTACCGGGTGTTGTTTGCAAAAAGCATCAACAATTGGAAGTGAAATTGCTTTTTGCGCCACATTCGCTACACGGTCGAAGCGGGTGTCGCCGGTGATGGAATAATTATCAATACCGATTGATTTCAGTAGTTTTCCCGAAGCGGGGGTTTGCACAAAAAAATGTGTGGCAAAGTACAGTACTTTTCGATACCACGAACCGTAGCTTTTAAAAAACAGTTGTTTGCGCCTGAATATAGCCGACACAAAATATACCGGTATATTGTTTTTTTTGAGGTTTCGTAATAGATTATACCAGTATTCGTATTTGATAAAGAAGGCTGTTTCGGGTTTGATGTATTTTACAAATCGGTAAGCATTGCGTGGAGTGTCGATGGGCAGGTAATACACAAAATCGGCATTTTGGTAATTTTTTTGTACATCGTAGCCCGAGGGTGAATAGAAGGTGAGTAGTATTTTTTTGTCGGGGTAATTTGTTTTAAGTTCATCGATAAGTGGCCGTCCTTGCTCAAACTCGCCCAGCGATGCACAGTGTATCCAGGTGATGTTTTTTACGTCGGACAGTTCTTTTTTTATGGTTGACATTAAACGTTTACGGCCTTTGATAAAACGTTTGGCTTTTGGGTTTTTTAACGAAGCTATGCGTATCAAAAACCAATAGGTTAAAATGCCAATGTTGTATAATACACTCATACCTGATATTCTTGTTGTTCAATGTACCCTTTGTCGATGGGCAGGTTTGGTAAAGCAGCTGCGCTAACAGCCAGTTGGTCGCACCGTTCGTTTTCGGGAATGTTGGCATGACCTTTTACCCAAACGAATTTCACTTTGTGTTTTGGGTAAATTTTTAAAAAACGCATCCATAAATCGGGGTTCTTTTTTCCTTTGAAGTGTTTTTTGACCCACGAAAATACCCATCCTTTGTTTACGGCATCGGCTACATATTTTGAATCGGTGTAAACCGTAACGTCGCAATTTTCGGCTTTTAAGGTTTCGAGGCCAACAATAACTGCAAGAAGCTCCATGCGGTTGTTGGTGGTTAACCTGTAGCCTTGCGAAAGCTCTTTGCGGTGTTGGCCCGAAAGCAACACCACTCCATAGCCTCCCGGACCCGGATTTCCGCTTGATGCGCCATCGGTGTATATGATAACCTGTTGTGCCAAAAAATAATTCTATAAGTATGTTTGCTTCAGTTTAGCTAATAACTCCTTCAAAAGTGGCTTCAAAAATATGAAAAAAGTAATGCAATCCGTTTTAATTTTCCATAAGATGCTTTAACGAATTCAAAATTGTGCAAAATTTGCATAAATGGAGCTTGGGATTTTGTTGAGCAACGCAGTTTATTGCTTTTTCACGGAGAGCAGAGTTAAAAAAATGAAGAAACCGGCATACTTGAGCAATTATTGCCTCGATATGCCGGTTTTATTTTTTAAAAATGATGCATTTTTATTTCACCAGTGTCATTTCATCTACCAGGTGGGTTGCTCCGGCAAAGGTGTCGATTACCCAAAGTACATATCTAATGTCAACGTTAATGCATTTTTGCAGTTCGGTTTCAAAGGCAATATCGCCACTCATGGCCTCCCAGTTGCCGTCAAAGGCAATTCCAATTAATTCGCCGTTTCCGTTTATTACGGGGCTACCCGAGTTTCCACCAGTTATGTCGTTGTTCGAAATGAAACAGGTTCGCAGTGTTCCATCTTTGTCGGCATACTGTCCGAATTCACTATTGGCATGCAACTCTTTCATGCGGGGCCACACGTCGAACTCGCGGTCTCCGGGAATTTCTTTCTCGATATATCCGTCGAGCGTAGTGTAGTAATTGTAGTAAACTGCATCGGCGGGTTCGTAGCCGTTTATTGAGCCGTAAGTAAGGCGCATGGTTGAGTTCGCATTGGGGTAGTACGATTCTTCGCCATTCATGGCGAGTAAGCCTTTAAGAAATAACCGGTATCCGCGCTCGAGCTTTGTTTTGTCGTCTTGGTCGTCTTTCGATGCTTTTGTACGGGCAATCATAATTTGATTTGCGGCTTTAAAAGCCGGGTCGTTTGCCAGTTTTTTTTGTTTCGGATTATCTAAAAATGCATACAGATTTTCCCGGCTGCTAAAAATGCTCTTTTTGAAAAGTTTTTCGGCCCACTTTTGGTAATCACCTTTGTATTTTTTCTCGATGGTATTAATAAAAGCCGGGTGATAGGTTGCTTCGATATCGTTAGCGAATATTTTGCTTAGTTCTGCAACAATTTTCTGGTCGGTATTGGCATCGTAATCCTTAAAATATTTCTCGGCATTTTCTTTTAACGATGCAAGGGTGCGCTCAATTTCTTTGCTGTTGTTTTTTGCATTTTTTAGCAGGTTGTTGAGCGTTTGATAGCGATAAGCGGTAAGAAATATTTCGGGACCCGACAAAAATGCTTCTGTAAGGTAGTTGTAAGCTTTATTGTCGGTGGTGTTGCTATAGGCTTCAGTAATTAGCGATAGTGCTTCGCCGTAAATAGCTTTTCGTTTTTCATTTTGGTTAACCCAATTGGTGAAGTCTTTTTCAATTTGCTGTTTTTTGTCAACTACTTTAAGCCTTTCGAGACCGCGATTTTGACCGATGCTGTACTTGTAGTAGTTCGAACTACGGGCGTGTTTGCTGGCGTATTGTATGGTTGCTTTATCGCTGGTGGCCATATATTCACGAATAACATCGAGCTTGGCTTTTCGAAGGTTTATGCGGGTTTGGTTTATTACATTCATGGTATATTCTACACCATCGGCGGTTAAATAGCGGTCGGTTGAGCCCGGATAGCCCATAATCATGGCAAAGTCACCCTGGTTGTACCCTTTGAGCGAAACCGGGAAATGATGACGGGGCTTGAGCGGGATGTTTTCTTCCGAGAATTCGGCCGGACTTCCATCAGGAGCAGTATAAATGCGAAACATCGAGAAGTCGCCGGTATGGCGAGGCCACATCCAGTTGTCGGTGTCGCCGCCAAACTTTCCGATAAAATGGGGTGGAGCACCCACCAGGCGTACATCGCGGTAGGTTTCGTAAACCAGCAACAGGTATTGGTTGCCTCCATGAAAGCTTTTTATGCTGATGTGGTGGTATGTAGAATCGACTTCAGTAGCTTCGCGCACCTCGCTAATGGCTTTGTTGATGCTGTCGGTTCGGCTTGCCTCTTCCATGTCGTCGGTTACGGTGGACAGCACTTTGTCGGTAACATCTTCAACCCGA
Organism: Prolixibacteraceae bacterium; assembly: GCA_016930365.1. Taxonomy (GTDB): domain Bacteria; phylum Bacteroidota; class Bacteroidia; order Bacteroidales; family Prolixibacteraceae; genus Roseimarinus. The sequence goes on from JAFGGY010000149.1 coordinate 7,564, forward strand.
ATTAAAAACGATACGTACATTCCGGGGTTGGGCAGTTCGTCGGCTTTTGATGGTGCCCAAAAGCCGTCGCGCAGGTAGTTGTTTTCTTCGGTCGAATGCTGTTGAATTTGACCGTAACCGCAATGATGGTTGGTTAAAAACAGTCCTTGGTCGGATACCAGTTCGCCGGTGCACGAGCCACCATTTAGCGATATTACAGCATCTTTTAAACTTGAATTGTTGATGTCGTAAATATCTTCGGCGGTAAGCTTTGCGCCCATCTCGCGTATTTTTTCAATATTTACTTTGTTGAGTAACGAAGGCAACCACATACCTTCGTCGGCTTGTGCCGATAATGCCAGTATAAAAGCTGGAACTAGCAGCCAAAAAAATCTAATCTTCATAAACTATGTTTTTGTCGTGTAAAAATAATTTTCTCTTTAATGTGCATCACCATGCATTAATCAAAATAAGGCCAGTGTAGGTTTAACAGGAAGGTTAGAATTGCAAATATATTAATTTATTCAGAATGAATCGAATTAAGATAGTTTTCGGCATGTTTCAATTCGCCGGGTTTGCCCACGTCGATCCAGAAGGGCGATTGGTCGTGAAAGCCGATAACACGATGTTTGCGTGAAAGCCGCAGGTAGCTTTTGATAATAGAAAATTTACCGTTCTCGGTTAGTTGCCCAAAAAACGAAGGGGATAATACCTGTATGCCACTAAAGGCAAATGGGGTGAGCTGGGTGCTTGTTTCGCGGGTTACGATTTTCTCACTGCTGCTTGTGTTTTCCCAGCCACAAAGTTGCATGCCGGGGTCGAAAAGCAGGTAGCGGCTGGTTTGTCTTTTTCTCACGGCCAGCGTTGCTAATGCCTGACTTTTAAGGTGGTGTTGTATCATTTTTTCGAGGTCGATGCTTGAGATAATATCTACATTTATCGCAAGTACGGGCTCGTTATTTTTTAGCAATGTTGCTGCTTTTAAAAGTGCTCCGCCGGTTTCGAGTAGCATGCTGCGTTCGTCCGATATGCTAATCGGTACAGCAAAGCGGTTGTTTTTCAGGTAGTCGATAATTTGTTCTCCAAAATGGTGAATGTTTACAACAATATGCGTAACGCCGGCATTAATTAATTTATTAATGGTGTGAAAAAGTAAGGGTTTCCCATTGAGTAAAACCAGTGCCTTAGGTATGGTGTTGGTTAGGGGTTTAAGCCTTGTGCCAAGTCCGGCCGCGAAAATAATTGCCTTCATCTTTTTAAGTTTGAAGCCAAAAGTACAAAGAAAAGAGGAAGGTGTGTGTTGTATTAAACCCGAATTAATTCGTTTTGAGGGTTTGTATCCTGATGTAGAGCTATCTTACGTGTTTTTTTCTTCTTCTTTTTGCGTGGTTGTTTGCTGAGGTTTACGGCGTTTAGGTTGAAGTAAGACACCATGTTAATTAGTTCGTGAGCCCGTTTTTCAAGTTCGACCGATCCGGCTGCCATTTCTTGCGATGCAGCCGCGTTTTCCTGGCTAATATTGTACAATTGGTTTACCGATATGTTGACCTGAGTTGTCCCGTTTTCCATTTCACCACTGGTGGTGGCGATGTTTCTTACATTGGTCGAAGTTTGTTCAATCGGGGTAAGAATATTTGATACCAGTTTGGTTACTTCGCCAATTTGACAGGCATTTTGTGAAGTGAAAAGATTGATTTCTTTGGCTGCATCCCGACTAATTTGAGCCAACCGTTTTACCTCTTCGGCAATAACCTGAAATCCTTGACCGTTTTTGCCCGAACGAGCAGCTTCAACAGCCGCATTTAATGCCAGTATGGTTGTTTGGTTGGCAATTGTGTTAATGATTTTTATCTTATCCTCAATCATTTTGCCGGTTTCGAGGCTTTTGTCGCTTTGTGATTTTATGTTCATAACATCGGTTTTCACCTGTGCAGCTAAATTGCCGGTTTCTAATGCATGAAGCGTATTTTGGCCAATGGTTGATGTGATTTCTTCGATGCTTGCCGATATTTCGTCGATTGATGAAGCCTGGTTGAAAGAACCTTCTGAGATGGTTTGAGCCGATTTCGAATATTGCCTACTGGTTATTGCCAATTGTTCGGCATTTTTGTGTATTCCGGTAATTATTTTCGACAGCTGTTCGGCCATGCGTACCACCGATTTCATCATGCCTCGGTATTCTTTGTGAGAGCCAAGGTCGAGGTTTAGGTTTCCTTTTGATATTTGTTTGGCAATTTGTTCTACTTCTTCAGGCTCGCCACCCATCATGCGTGTTATGCCCCGAAAAATAAATAAGCCAAGCCCAATGCTTGCCGCTGTACAAAGCACAATAAAAATGATTAAAAAGAAAATGGTTTGATGGATGTAGCGTTTTGTTTTTGCCGAAATAAGCTGGTTTAAACTGGTAATCGATGCATTTAATTGCCGGCTTTTTTTGTTTATGTCGGCGGTCATTCCTTTGGTTTGTGTGGTGCCTATTATGTGGTCTTTTTCGATGAGCGACAGAAACGTTGTTTGGTATTGGTCGAGCAGAGTTTTAAGTTGCTCTTTTTTTGAAGATGAAAGAGCGATTTGTTCTATGCTGCCTGTAAATGCAAGGTACTCGCTCATGAATTTATCGCTGTATGCGATATCGCGTCGTAGCAAATAGTCTTTTTCGTGACGTCGAAGCATTAGCATATGAACTTTAAGTTTGAGCAGGCTCATATTGTTTACCTCGGTTTCGACGTTGTGAATGGCTTCGCGCATGTTGCCAATTACGCCCCAGTCTTTAAAGCCAAATTCTTTTTTGTGTTGCTGATATTTTGCAAAAGCTGCATGATAGCTCTCGAGTTGATTTTTTATTTCGTTAATGTTTTTTTGTGAATTGATTTCGACAATAAATGGGTTTTTATTCAGTGAGTTGGTGGTTTTAATCGCTTCGTTATACGATAATTCGAAATTTTTAATGTTTTCACTTTTTCCGTATTGAAAATAATCGGTAGAGGATAGATCCCAGTTGTTGTATTCGTTTTTGTGATTGTTGAGCTCAAGAATAAGACTTTTTAAATGTTGAACCTGATTGTTGGTGTCTTCAATATGTTTAATTTTCACAAATGAGGAATGGGTGTATATGCCCATAAGCGTAAAGGCGGTGAGGATGCTTAAAAATAGAAGGATAAAACGACTTTTTAATTTCATGGCTTGTGATGATTTTGTTTGTGCCAAAAGTATCGACAAGATCATCACTATGCATTAATTATGTTTTAATAGATGGTTCTGTAAAGGTTATTTATCAAACGAGTGTTAATTCTAGTAGAAGTCGATTAGTCTTATGTCGAATTGTAGTACGGCAAAGGGCGGTATTTTATTGCCTGTGCCCTTTTTTCCCCAGGCAAGGTCGGCAGTAACCCAAAACTTATATCGGCTGCCTTTGCTCATCATACACAAACCTTCTTGCAGGCCTTCGATTAATTCGTTAACAGCTACCTCGTCGGCTTTGTTCTCGCGATATGTGTCTTCCAGTATAGTGCCGTTTAGCAAAAGAGCGCGCTGGTGAATGGTAACCATGCTGTTTGTTTGTGGTTTCTCTCCTTCGGTTTTTTCGATTATGGAATACTGGAGCCCACTTTCGGTTTCAAAAACTTCGTCTTTCGAGCGGTTCTTATTTAAAAAGTCTTCGCCGGTTTTTCGGTTGTTCCCTGCTGAACCTTTTTGATGTTTTTTGCTTTCTCTTTTAGCCACGTTGTAAATATTTTGTTAATCGATGTTTGATGCCAGCGCATCGGGGTTGTTGATTCAGATTTTATATTTAAATTGTGTGGTTTATGCAAAAATAATTTTTTTTAACGGGTTTAGTTGCAATGAACAGTAAGACGAATGCATTAAGAAAGAAGATAAGCAAGCAGGAAGGCTGGCTGTCGGTAGTGGTGAATATTCTTTTATTTGGATTAAAATATTGGGCTGGCATAATGAGTGGTTCGCTTGCATTGGTTGCCGATGCCTGGCATACCCTGTCCGATTCCATTAGTTCATTGTTTGTGTTAATTTCTGCACGTTTTTCGCACAAAAAGGCCGATAAAGAACATCCCTTTGGGCATGGCCGTTTCGAATTGGTTGCCTCTATTTTTATAGGTGTTCTGTTAATCGTTATCGGGTTAGAATTTATTCGGGGAGGTATTGAAAAATTTCTTAACCGCGAGCAGGCTACGTATGGTGCGATTGCCATTGTAGTTACCGTAGTTTCGATATTGATGAAAGAAGGCCTGGCGCAGTTTGCCTTTTGGGGGTTCAGGCGTACCGATGCGGGTATTTTAAAGGCCGATGGCTGGCATCATCGCAGCGATTCGCTTTCGTCGGTTGTGATATTAATTGGTATATTAATTGGACAATATATTTGGTGGATTGATTCGGCGCTTAGCGTGGTGGTTGCTTTCTTTTTACTTTATACGGCATACGATATTATTAAAAGCAGTATAAGTGTGATTATTGGAGAACGGGCCAGTCCTGAATTTGAGAAGAAAGTACGTGTTATAGCCTACCAATCGGCATCGCAGGATATATATCTGCATCATTTTCATTTGCATAACTATGTTACGCATATCGAAATTACTTTTCATATACGGCTTCCGGGCGATTGTACTATTAGTGAGTCGCATTCGATTACCAAAAAGATTGAAAATGATTTAAGGCGTGAACTCGAGATTGAAGCGACCATACATGTTGACCCGATAGCATAAAAAAACACCTTTAAGCAACAAGTGTTTAAAGGTGTTTTATGATGATTTTTTACAAAACTTATACCCTGCTGAATTTTTTAACGCCGGCAAATTTAAAGTACCTGCGCAGTGCATTGGTCATAAGTCGTTTATAGTTTACTGTGAAGTTATTGGCTTCGATGTAGCCTTCGATAAACCCGTCAATGTCGTCGCGAGTAATTTCAAAGTCTGTTTTATCGTTGTGCCAACCCCAGAAAACATTTAGCATACTAACATAAACCTTAACAGTGCCTTCGCTGTAGCCTTTATCGATAAAATGCTTACGGAATTGTTCGAGCTTTTCTTTTTGCTCTTTGGTTGGGCTGTCAATTTTTACGCGTTTTCTGCGTTCTTTTTTCTCAGGCTCAACTTGTTCTTTGTATTCAAAACCTTCGAATGTTGAATCGTCAACTTCGGCAACTTTTTTCAGGGCACTTTTTACATCTTCCAATGTGTTTGCCTTAATTGGCATGTGCCAAAAACGGTAACCGGTGCTCCATTCTGAATTTTCTAACTCTCTTACGACTTCGTCAACTTCAGGACTATAGGGATATAGAATTGCTATATGATCTCTTTTCCTGAATTTAACGGGTTGTAAAATGACTCTAATTTTACGTCCCATTTTTATTGTTTTTTTGGTTCCCCCATATTTATGAAGCCAAATATAAGAATAAATTATATGTTGCCAATACCTTAAGTGTAATTCTTTGTGTTAAGAATTTGTTAATTATCAGTGAAATGTAACCTGTGTTACACCATCTCCACCTGTAAAGCGGTTGGACCTTTGGGGCCTTTGCCTATTTCGAACGACACTCTGTTGCCTTCATTTATGGGTTGAAGGGTGTTGCTGGTGTGAACAAATATGCTTTGCTGGGTATCTAAATCGCGAATAAAACCAAATCCTTTTGCTTCGTTGTAAAACGTTACAATTCCGCTGTGTTTTTTATCTTCTTCGTCTTCGTGTGTACTTTTCGATACACTGATCTCGATCTCATCCGGATCGATTTCTTCTTTTTCATTCGGATCGGGAGGGGTTGATGTAATGTTACCAAACTCATCAACGTAAGCGATCATATCATCGAGTGTTTGCTTATCGTCATCTTTCCTGGCTAAGCGTTTTTTCTCTTTGTCTAATCGTTTTTTCTCTTTCTTCTTTCTTACTTCTTTTTTGTTAAATGATTCTTGGGATCTGCCCATGTGTAATTTATTTATTTAATGAATACTGAATGCAAAATATAAACTTATTTTTATTGTTACAAAAATTATTAAAAACTTTCGTGAATTATTTTGGAAGCAGGTAGTTTATTTCTGCTCCGGGACCCAGTGGTAACCCGAGTAAAATCCATGCCACCAGCAATAACGACCAGAAAATGAAAAATACAACAGAATAGGGCAACATGGTTGAGATAATGGTGCCTATACCAGCTTTACTATCGTATTTTTGAACAAATGCGATGATGAGTGCAAAAAAGCTCATCATAGGAGAAATTACATTGGTAACACTGTCGCCTATTCGGTAAACTACCTGGGACAATTCGGGCGAATAGCCCATAATCATAAACATTGGGATAAATATGGGGGCTAATATAGCCCATTTGGCCGATGCACTTCCCATCAGCATATTAATGGTGGCCGATAAAATAATGAACAGAATCATGAGTGGGATGAGCCCGATATTGGCCGACATGAGTGTTTCGGCGCCTTTTACAGCCAATATAATTCCCAGGTTGCTCCATTTGAAATAGGCTACAAATTGGGCAGCAAAAAATACCAGTACCAGGTAGGTGGCCAGCGTTTTCATCGATTTGGCCATGCCATTCATTACATCGCTATCATTCTTGAATGCACCGGTAATAAACCCGTAAACCAACCCCATGGCTCCGGCAGTAATCAGAAGAATGGCTACCACCCCTTTTATTAGTGGCGAGTTGAGTAAACCTCCGTTTTCGCCCCTGAAAAACCCGTTGTCGGGTATCAATCCGGCTATGGCAATTCCAAAAATAACAAACATGGTAACCGTTGCATAAAGAAGCCCCTTTTTTTCACGGCTGTTCAGTTTATCGAACGATTCGTCGCTTTGTGAAACCTCGCCTGAATATTTACCAAGTTGTGGCTCAACAATCTTTTCGGTTACCAAGGTGCCTGCAATTGCGATAACAAAGGTCGATGCCACCATGAAATAGTAATTGGCCGTAGCATTTACCATATAGCCCGGGTCGATTATACGGGCTGCTTCCTGCGAAAGGCCTGCAAGTAACGGATCGACAGTGCCTATAACCAGGTTAGCACTAAAACCTCCCGAAACACCTGCAAATGCTGCTGCCATACCGGCAATAGGATGACGTCCCACCGCATTAAATATGACCCCGCCCAATGGTATTAGTAGTACATAGCCAACATCGGAAGCCAGATTTGATAAAATGCCCGAAAACACAAGTACAAAAGTTAGCATGTGTTTGGGTGAGTTGAGTACCAGCAATCGAATTACGGCATTAATCAGCCCGCTTTGTTCGGCAATGCCAATTCCCAGCATAGCCACCAGAACAATCCCAAGCGGAGCAAAACCGGTATAGTTGTCAACCATATCGATAATAATACGATGAACGCCTTCGCGCGAAAGCAAATTAACGGGCTTAATAATTTCCTGTGTGCCCGGATGTACCACTTCCCAGTTAAAATAGTAACCGATGGCCGATAAAATAAGTGCCGTAAGTGCAAATAGTGCAAATAGTGTTGCCGGGTGTGGTAGCGCATTGCCGGCTCTTTCTGTCCAGTTTAATATTTTTGTTAGAATGCTTTTTTTACTGCTTTTTTGCTCCATAAACCTGTTTTGTATGTAAGATGTACCTTGAAATTAACATCGGAATTATTAATTTGTTTCCGACAGGTTTTGTTCAACAGGGGCAGGGTAGTTTAGTTCAAATTTTACTTTCGACATTTTTGTTGAAACGAAAAAAATGTAAATCGAAAAGGCAAATACAATGAAGGGAAGAACTTTCCAGTTTTTCTTAAAAAGAAGACGTGCCAGTAAACTTGTTGCTGCTAATAAGCCGTTGACCGATAGGAAAGTGAGAATTTTAATCACCATTTCGACATGTTCCTGAACCAAACCCGGGGCATTGGGCGCTGGTATCATTCCACTAAGTAGAATGATTAATGCCAGAACGCCGGGAATTAGCAAAACGATCTCGGCAATGTTTAGGTAAATAGCCTTTCGGTCAATCCATCCAAAAATATACATCGAAAGACCTCCAAACAGGAAGTATTGCGGAACAGTGCGAAGTAAAATCTCCAGTTGGTCGATTGTAATCATATTTTGAAATTCAAAAATTTGCTCAAATGTAGTACATTTTCTTTAATCTGTTTTTTCGTCATTTTTCAAGTTTTTTTGCAATAAAATGATGTACTTTGTGTTTTCTGATAAAAAGAAATATGATGCGATATATTAATATAGTATTTTTAGGGTTTTTAGTGGTGATTGCTGCATCGTGCGGCAAACAATCGGGTGTAAAATCGCCTTACACTATTATGTTTTATAATGTCGAGAATTTATTTGACACCATTGATGCCAGTGGTAAATTTGACGAAGAATTTCTTCCGTCGTCGGCTAAAGAGTGGAATACCGAACGATATACACAAAAAATAAACGATTTGGCAAAGGTTATTTCCCGGGTCGATACACTGCAGCTACCCGTGTTAATCGGACTTTGCGAGGTGGAAAACAATAAGGTGCTGGCTGATTTGTCTTCGCACGCATTGTTGAGCCGAACAGGTTACCATATGGTGTGGGAGGATGGCCCCGACCGCCGTGGTATTGATTGTGCACTGCTTTACAATCCGGCATTTTTTAAGCCCAATACTATTGAAATGCTAAGCATTAACGACCCTGCCAATGAATCGTTTATTACCCGCGATATTTTATACATTTCCGGAAAAGCAAAAGGCGAAACATTGCATGTGTTTGTGGCGCATTGGCCTTCGCGTAGTGGGGGTGAAAGCGAATCGGAACCCTATCGTATTTTAGCTGCAAATACCATGCGTGCAAAAGTAGAACAGTTGTTTAATAACGATTCGGAAGCTCAAATAATAATTATGGGTGATATGAACGACGAACCTTCGAATATGAGTCTTTCGGATATTCTAATGGCCTTGCCAAACGATAAAAATCCAGGCAAAAAACAACTTGTAAACCTGATGTACGATGATTACAACGATGGGAAGGGGTCGTACAGCTATCGGGGCGACTGGAATATGATTGATAATATAATTGTATCGAGCGGATTGATTAATAAGAACAGCGGATTGAAGTCTCCTTTGGATAATGGTTATGTTTTTCACGAGTCTTTTATGGAATATATAAATGATAGTGGAGAAGTATCGCCCAACCGTACCTATGGCCGTACCTACTATGGAGGCATTAGCGATCACTTTCCGGTTTATATGCTGCTGTTTGATTGATGCATATTCTGCTGTTTTTTGTTGTTGTAAGCAATTGGATTCTCCGTTAAAAGAGGGGGAGAAAATTTTGAGAGAAGTTGAACATTGCTTTTGATATGTACATTTTAAGCCTATAAATAACTATGTTTTTGCAGAGTATTATTTCTTTTTCTTTTCTTTGTTGATATTAAAATATTGAATGATGGATCTAAGAGAAATAATTTCAGAGCAAAAAAATAAAGTAAGTGAACTACTTGATCATAATGAACGTATTCTTGGTGAAATTCTGCACGATAACGGTGAATGTCAGATTTTATCCCAGTCGTTAAGTTGCTTCGAATTAATCATTTACGATTCGTTGTCTGACAACCCTATCGAAATATCAATAAAAATAGAAGATAGTTTAAATGTTTATCCTGAAGCAAGTCCCGGTTTTGAAGGTTGGAACCGCTATTCATATGCATGTTTGTTACAGGTTGAAAACGAACTGAAAGTACTTGATCCTAAAACGAACGAAGAGCATAAAAGATATTCGCGTGAAGGAATGATCAAGCGGGTACTTGATGAGCGAAGGTTTAAGGCAGAAAAAGCAGATTATTCCATAAAATGGGCACGTAATATTTATGGCGATCATTTACTAACTAATGAGCGGGGTGTAAAATACAAGGTTTTTCTTCGCGATTTTGAAAAGGAAATAGGATACAGCGACAGTGCTGATGCACGTAAAAACAAGTTGGGTACTACAAAGCATATTATGTATGCTTTCAATATGCTAAAAGAGGATAAAAACATAAGTGCCAGAATGAGCAAAACTTTCCCCTTTGTTGAAGTGTATTGCGATCCTTTAAATGATTATAAAATTACCTGGTATTATCCTAATGACTTGTCCCTTTCAGAGAAACATTTTATTTCGAAGTATTTTAAAAATAATTCTTATATCGAAGATGAAGAATTGACCCGCCTTCTGGATTTTTTTGATGAAGCTGAGTCTATTCCTTCGATTGAAATCAGACCTGAAGTAAAGGAAAAAGTTGAAGCAGCCTTTGAACAGAAATTGTTAGGTGATATCAAAAAGAGCGTAATCCCTGATTATACTGACATTAAAGCTGATTTGTATCCATATCAGAAAGAAGGTGTAGAGTTTTGCCTGTTTAAGAAATATGCGATTATTGCCGATGAAATGGGGCTGGGCAAAACGCTACAGGCAATTACTTCTGCTGTCCTTAAAATGAAATATTTTGGGTTTCGTAAAATTTTGGTTGTTTGTCCTGCCTCTTTAAAGGAGCAGTGGAAAAAAGAAATTGAAAAGTTTAGTAGTGAGAAGGCTGTTGTGGTGCAGGGATCGCCCGAGGAACGTGAAAGCTTATATTTAAATTCAAGCGAATCGTTTATAATTGTAAACTACGAAGCTGTGTTGCGCGATTTTCGGGTTTTGAATGAAGCTGGTATCGATTTTATGATACTTGATGAAGCACAGAAAGTGAAAAATTACGAAACGAAAACAGCTTCGGCCGTAAACAATGTGCAGACTAATCATACACTGGTGATTACAGGTACGCCCATAGAGAATAAGCTGATTGATATTTACTCCATTTTAAATATACTCGATCCACACTTTCTGGGACCTTTATGGGAGTTTTCATATCAACATTGTCTTTTCGATCCTGAGAAGCCCAATAAAATTAACGGGTATTTTGACTTGCAGAAACTGAACAAAAAGCTTAATGAAGTATTGATACGACGTGAAAAACGTGATGTTTTGGAACAACTTCCTAATGTGCAACAGATAAATATCCCGGTTGAACTTTCATCGTTACAGTCCGATTATCATTCGTCGTATGCTAATGGAATTTCTCGTATTATCCGTAAAAAATTTCTTACTCCTTTCGATTTGCAAAAATTGCAAATGTTGCTCACAAAAATGCGAATGGTATGTGATTCGACATATTTGGTTGATGAGGAAACCAATGATTCGCCTAAAATGGCCGAACTTGAAAATATTTTGTTGGAACAACTTGATTTGAAAAATTCGAAGCGTAAGATAATAATATTCTCAGAATGGGTGAAAGTGCATAAACTAATTGGTCGATTTTTGCGTGAGAATAATATCGGTTTTGCTGAACTTAACGGGAAGATACCGGTAAAATCGCGCGGCGAACTTATCCATAAGTTTGAGACCAATGAGCATTGCAAAGTTTTCTTATCAACCGAGGCCGGGGGCTCCGGACTTAACCTTCAGGTGGCCGATACTCTTATTAATTTTGAGTTGCCATGGAATCCTGCCAAAAAGAATCAGCGTATAGGCCGGATTGATCGGCTTGGTCAAAAAAGCAGCAACCTTACCATTTTCAACCTTATTACACGTCAATCAATTGAACAGCATATTGCTGCAGGTTTATTGGTGAAACAGAATTTATTTGATGGTGTGCTGGGTGATGGTGGCAATACCAATTTTGTTGATTTCTCGTCGAAAGGTCGCTCCCAGTTTATTCAACAACTTGAAGCTTTTGTTTTACAGGAAGAAAAGCCGGAAGAGTTTAGTATTGAGACGAAAGTTGATGAATTTGTTGAAGAAGTGCCTGGGCGTTCACCCAAAGATGAAATAGACCTTTCAGATGAAAACGAAGAGGTAGGCACATCTCAAAATGAATCTTTACAAAAAGAACAACAAACCCGGCATTCACCAACACCCGAACAGGTGGAAGAGGTTATGAATAGTGGCATGCAGTTTTTGTCGGGCTTGTTTAAAATGAGTACCGGTAATGATATGGGTTTCGAAGATCAAAAAATTGAAGTTAACAAAGAAACAGGTGAGGTGACAATGAAGTTTAAGTTGCCAATGACATAAATGATAATGGCAGAGTTGAAAACTTTTATGTTATGCAGGGTGCTGAGATTTGTTCCTGTTTTATATTTATTTTGATGTCGTGATTTTGTATTTATCAACACTCTCCAACTATTCGCTATGAAGGTTTTTATGTTTTTCTGATTTTCTGTTGTTAATAACTCCATTTGCTTTCCAGTTTAAATAGCTTTTTATTTGATGTTGATTATGGTTTTTTCACAACAACAGTTGTCGAAAAATAATAGGGAACCCTGTGAAAATCAGGGGCTGTACCCGCAGCTGTAAGTCCATACAATGTTTTGGCCTACTTTGCCACTGTTCCGATAGAAAAGTAAAGGGATGGGAAGGCGTCAAAACTCATAAAGGATAAGCCAGAAGACCTGCCATGTATGTTAAATTGTATCGGCTTTCGGGAGTTAAGGCCAGGTATCTGTTCGAACTTATTTTTTCGCATAATTAGTCGGCCTTGTACCTTTTTGTTATCCCGTATTGTATGCAGTTTTTTGTTACCTGTGATTGTATCACCAAAAAATATATATATGAGTAATGCTGATTTAAAGATTGTAAAAAGAGACGGGAAAAGTGTCTCGTTTTCAATTGAAAAAATTCAAAACGCTGTAAAAAAGGCATTCCTTTCGGTAGGGAGTTTTGCAAGCGATGAGGACCTGACCAATATTTTGCATCGTTTAAATATCCGAAACGGGATGAGTGTTGAGGATATCCAGAACCAGGTAGAGCATTCGTTGATGGCCGAACGCTATTATTCGGTGGCTAAATCGTACATGTTATATCGGCAGAAGCATTCCGAAGACCGTGAAACCCTCGACAGGATAAGGTTTTTGATTGATTATTGTGCTGCCGGGAACGCCGCTACGGGCAGCAAGTTTGATGCAAATGCCAATGTCGATAAAAAGAATATTGCCACCTTGATAGGAGAACTTCCTAAAGGGAATTTTATTCGCCTAAACCGACGTTTGTTAACCGACAGGCTTACCTCCTTGTTTGGCAAAGAGCTTTCGGAAAAATACCTGAGCTACCTGAATTACCATTTCATCTACAAAAACGACGAAACCAGCCTGGCTCCCTATTGTGCCAGCATTACCATGTATCCCTGGCTGCTTGAAGGAACTGCCAAAATAGGGGGAAATTCAACGGCACCTACTAATTTAAAATCGTTTTGTGGAGGTTTTATTAACATGGTATTTATTGTGTCGAGTATGCTTAGTGGCGCTTGTGCAACTCCCGAATTCTTGATGTATTTGAATTATTTTGTGGCTAAAGAATTTGGTGCCGATTATTACCAGCACAGTAACGATGTGGTCGACTTATCAAAACGTAAGCGTACAATCGATAAGGTTATTACCGATTGTTTCGAGCAGATTGTATATTCACTAAACCAGCCTACCGGCGCACGAAATTTTCAGGCTGTATTCTGGAATATTGCGTATTATGATAAACCTTACTTCGAAAGTTTGTTTGGCGAATTTTATTTCCCCGATGGTAGCCAGCCCCACTGGGAGTCGTTAAGTTGGTTGCAAAAACGGTTTATGGGCTGGTTTAACCAGGAACGGACTAAAACCATGTTGACATTTCCGGTAGAAACAATGGCCTTGCTGGCCGAAAACGGTGATGTAAAAGATAAAGAATACGGCGATTTTACAGCCAAAATGTATGCCGGGGGACATTCGTTTTTTACTTATTTAAGCGATAATGCCGACAGTTTGAGCTCGTGTTGCCGGTTGCGTAACGAAATTCAGGACAATGGCTTTAGTTACACGCTGGGGGCAGGTGGTGTTTCAACAGGTTCAAAGAGCGTGCTTACCATCAATTTAAACCGCTGTATCCAGCAGTCCCGGCGCGAAGAAACCGATTACATGGTATTTTTGGAAGATGTGGTTGACCTTGTACATAAAGTGCAAATGGGCTATAACGAAAACCTGAAAGAGCTTCAGCAAAAAGGTATGCTTCCTCTTTTCGATGCCGGATATATCAATATGGAGCGTCAGTATCTTACCATTGGCGTAAATGGTTTGGTTGAAGCGGCTGAATTTCTTGGAATTCCAATTAACGATAACCCCGAATATGCCGAATTTACAGGTAAAATTCTGGGATTGGTTGAAAATTATAACAAAAAATACCGTTCGAAGGACGTGATGTTTAACTGCGAAATGATACCTGCCGAAAACGTTGGTGTTAAACATGCCAAATGGGACAAAGAAGATGGCTATTATGTGCCGCGCGAATGTTATAACAGTTATTTTTATGCAGTGGAGGATGAATCGCTGAACATTATTGACAAGTTTAGGGTTCATGGCCAAAAATACATCGAGCATTTAACCGGTGGCTCAGCCTTGCATGTGAACCTCGAAGAGCATTTGAGCGAAGCCCAGTACCGTCAGTTGCTAAGGGTTGCTGCCAAAGAAGGGTGCAACTACTTTACTTTTAATATACCCAATACCCTTTGCAACGATTGTGGACACATTGATAAACGATACCTTAAAGCATGTCCTAAGTGTCAGAGCTCAAATATCGATTACCTGACCCGCATTATTGGTTACATGAAAAGGGTGAGCAGTTTTTCGGATGCTCGTCAGAAAGAAGCAGCCAAAAGACATTATGCCCAATATAACGAAGGAGAAACAAAAGAAGTAGAACAATATGCTCAAGTACTATAATTACGATATTGTTTTTCAGGAAATTCCTAACGAAGTAACCCTGGCTGTAAACATTACCAACTGCCCCAATCGTTGTAAGGGCTGCCATAGCAAACATTTACAACAGGATATAGGTAAAGAGCTTGATGAAAATTGTATTGATGGACTGATGGACACCTACGGGGCAGCTATAACCTGCTTTTGTTTCATGGGGGGCGATGCTGCCCCCCACAGGGTGGCTGAACTGGCAGATTATATACGGCAAAAATTTCCAGCTTTAAAAACAGCATGGTATTCGGGCTGCAATAAATTGCCCGGCAATGGTTTCGATGTGCGTGTTTTCAATTTCATTAAAATAGGCAGCTATATCGAAGAAATGGGCGATTTAAGGAGTAGTACCACCAATCAGCGCTTATATCAAATTGTACCTGACGGTACGATGAACGATGTGAGCTATTTGTTTCGTCAACATTAATCCAGCTCTCCAATCATTTTCATGGGGTCAACCCATTCATTAAATTGTTCTTCGGTAAGCAGATTCAGTTCTAATGCGGCTTGTTTGAGTGTTTTGTTTTCGGCATGGGCTTTTTTGGCAATTTTAGCGGCTTTTTCGTATCCAATATGGGTGTTTAGTGCTGTAACCAGCATCAGCGAGTTGTTGAGGTGTTCGTTAATCCGTGTGGTGTTGGGTTCAATGCCCACGGCACAGTTGTCGTTAAACGCCTGGCAGGCATCGCCCAGCAGATTAGCAGATTGTAAAAAGGAATTTATCATTACTGGTTTAAACACGTTTAACTCAAACTGCCCGTTTGAGCCTGCAATGGTAATAGTGGTATCGTTGCCCATAACCTGTGCGCAAACCATGGTAAGTGCTTCAACCTGTGTGGGATTAACCTTGCCGGGCATAATTGATGAGCCGGGTTCGTTGGCCGGAATAATAATTTCGCCAATACCCGAGCGGGGTCCCGAGGCCAGCAGGCGTATGTCGTTGGCAATTTTCATCAGGCTTACGGCCAGTTGTTTTAATGCACCATGTGTTTCAACGATGGCATCGTGTGCGGCCAACGACTCAAATTTATTATTGGCTGATATAAATGGCAAGCCGGTAAGTTTGGCAATTTTTGCAGCTACCTTGCCGGCGTATCCTTTTGGGGTGTTGAGCCCGGTGCCAACAGCTGTGCCGCCAAGTGCGAGTTCCGAAAGGTGTTCGAGTGTATTCCGCAATGCTTTTAGCCCGTGTTCGAGCTGCGAAACGTATCCCGAAAACTCTTGCCCCAATGTTAGTGGCGTGGCGTCCATCCAATGGGTACGGCCAATTTTTACCACATCGGCCATTGCTTTCGATTTATCGGCCAGTGTATTTTTTAGTACTTCGATTTTTGGGATGGTGTGCCCCACAATTTTTTTATAGGCTGCAATGTGCATGGCTGTTGGGAAGGTATCGTTCGACGATTGCGACATGTTGACATCGTCGTTGGGGTGGATGAACCGTTCGCCCTCGCCAAGCTTATTGCCGGCAAGCACATGGCAACGGTTGGCCACCACTTCGTTGCAGTTCATGTTCGATTGGGTGCCCGAGCCGGTTTGCCAAACAACCAGTGGAAAATGCCCGTCGAGCGAACCATCGATTACCTCGTCGCAAGCCTGTGCAATGAGTTGTGCTTTTTTTGATGGCAAAACCCCCAACTCTTCGTTGGTAAGGGCTGCAGCTTTCTTGAGATAGCCAAAGGCATGGATGATTTCCTTGGGCATGGAGCCTGCCGGGCCAATTGGAAAATTCTCGACTGAACGTTGGGTTTGTGCACCCCAGTATTTATCGGCGGGTACTTTAACCTGCCCCATGGTATCTTTTTCTGTACGGTATTGCATAATGTGTGTTTTATAGATTGACATAATAATTTAAACTTCAAAAATACAACACATGAAATGAGAAAAAGATTTTTTAGTTGGATAATATCATTTGTTTTTTAAAAAGTTACTATAAATGAATTGGTTGTGTTTTGATGGAGTGTTTGGTTAAAGTGTTCATATCTAATTTATTGCGAATGGGGTCTATTATCTCATATCTCACATCTTATGTTCTACTTAATTTGATGTTAGCAAGAATAATCAATGTTTTATGATTCAGTATGTTTATGTTTGTTGAAAAAGTAGTATATGACAATACAAGACAACAGCAGAGCTGAATATATTTCGCGTATTAATAAGGTTATGCACTATGTTGATGAGCACTTTTGTGAACCGCTTAACCTCGGAAAGTTGGCTGAAGTTGCTAATTTCTCACCCTTTCATTTTCATCGTATTTTTACAGCTATGACGGGCGAAACGCCTGCTGATTTCTTTATTCGTATCCGTACCGAAAAAGCTGCACAACAGTTGAATGATTCTACTTCAAAAAATGTATCGGATATTGCCTACGAATGTGGCTTTAGCAGCATGCCGGTTTTTGCACGCACATTTCGCAAACATTTTGGTATGAGTGCTTCAGCCTATCGGAAAGCAGAAAAACCTTATGTGGTAAAAGGGGGTGTTTATTATAGCAAGAATGGTCAACCACTGAGCAAGAAAAGTCAAATATATGTACCGTTAAACAACGAGCTTTGTTCCATCAATTTAAAACAAGTAATAATTATGGAAACAAATGTTGTAGTAAAAGAAATGCCCGAAATGAAGGCTGTTTATTGTCGACACACCGGCAATTTTAACGAAATTTACAAAGCGTATGGCAGACTGATGCAGTTTGCCTGTCCGCGAGGCCTGGTAAAACCCGATTCGCACACGCTTACACTTTATCACGATGACCCGGCGGTAACCGAAATCGAAAAGGTTCGTCAGAGTGCTTGTCTTGTTGTCGAAAATGAAGTAAAAACAGACGGTGAGATTGGAAACATTACGATTCCGGGTGGTAAATACGCAGTCGGCCACTTCGAAATTCTGGTAACTGAGTTTGAAGAAGCATGGAACACCATGTGCGTGTGGTTTACCGAAAGTGGTTATGAGCCCGGCGAGGGTTGTCCGTACGAGTTTTACTATTGTGACCCCGAAAATCACCCCGAAAACAAATTTGTGCTGGATATTTGCATTCCGGTAAAAACATTGTAATGCATGTTTATGGCTTCA
>JAFGGY010000150.1 GCA_016930365.1 Prolixibacteraceae bacterium
AGGAAAGTTTATTATTTTTGTGGCGGTTTAACTTTTGATTTAAAATTAGTAGTGGTTATTGTCCATCAAAATATAAGAAGAAAAGCGAAATGCGTTTAGCTGCAACTGGCAGCCAGGCGCATTTTTTTTATAAATATGTGTTAAATGTTATCAACCTTGAAGAAAGCAAAATTAATACTCGAAGACGGAACCGAGTTTGTAGGTAAATCGTTTGGCAGCGAAAAGTCGATTGCCGGCGAAGTGGTATTTTACACCGCTATGGTTGGATACCCCGAAAGTTTGACTGACCCATCGTACACGGGGCAAATTTTAGTTTCTACCTATCCGATGATTGGAAATTATGGGATTCCGGATGACTCGGTTACAGACCATATTCATGATTTTTTTGAATCGGATAAAATTCATGTATCGGGATTGATAATTTCGGATTATTCGCATGAATACAGCCATTGGAATGCGGGTAAAAGTTTGGGCGACTGGTTGAAACGCGATGGGATTCCGGGATTGTTCGACATCGATACGCGTGCTTTAACCAAAATATTACGCGAGAAAGGTTCAATGCTCGGGAAAATTGAATTTGAAGATGAAACGGTTGATTTTTATGACCCAAACTACGACAACCTGGTGGCCAAAGCGAGTATTAACCAGCCACAGGTATATGGTAACGGAGAGTATAAAGTGCTCCTTGTTGATTGTGGAACAAAAAACAACATTATTCGTTGCTTAATTAGTCGTGGTGCTACAGTGAAAAGAGTTCCATGGGATTACGATTATACAAACGAAACATACGACGGGCTTTTTATTTCGAACGGTCCGGGCGACCCCGCTATGTGCGATGTTACGGTCGATTATTTATCGAAAGCCCTGGATGGCGACAAACCAATAATGGGAATTTGCCTGGGGAATCAGTTGCTGGCACGTGCTGCGGGTGCTGCTACTTATAAAATGAAATACGGACATCGGAGCCATAACCAGCCGGTTTTGTTGAAGGGCACGAACCGTTGTTTTATTACGTCGCAAAATCATGGCTATGCCATTGAAAACGAAACAATACCATCGGACTGGGAAGCTCTTTTTATTAATGTAAACGACCAGTCGAACGAGGGTATCAGGCACAAAACGAAGCCTTTCTTTTCGACACAGTTTCACCCCGAAGCAGCCAGCGGACCGGTTGATACCGAGTTTCTGTTCGACGACTTCATCGAAAACATCAAAAAGAGCAAAAAATAACTGATTCACACAAGGCATAAAGCATAACAAAATGGCAAATTTTAAATCACATATTAAAAAGGCAATTGTTTTAGGTTCGGGCGCTCTGAAAATTGGCGAAGCAGGCGAATTCGATTACTCCGGCTCGCAGGCGCTAAAAGCGTTGAAAGAAGAAGGCGTTGAAACGGTGCTGATTAATCCGAATATTGCGACCATACAAACTTCGGAAGAGATTGCCGATAAAATTTATTTTCTGCCGGTAACGGCTTATTTTGTCGAGCAGGTAATCAAAAAAGAAAAGCCCCAGGGTATTTTGCTGGCTTTTGGTGGTCAAACAGCGTTGAACTGTGGTGTTGAACTGTTCGAAAAGGGTATTCTCGATAAGTACAACCTCGAAGTGGTGGGTACACCGGTTCAGTCGATTATCGACACCGAAGACCGTGATATCTTTGCAAATATTCTGAAGTCGATTGACGTAAAAACACCCAAAAGTGTGGCGTGTTCAACAATGGCCGAAGCAAAGGCTGCCGCTCTTGAGGTTGGCTTTCCTATAATTATAAGGGCAGCCTATACGCTCGGTGGTATGGGGTCGGGGTTTTGCGACAACATGGAGGAGCTTGAAGTTCGCGCCGATAATGCCTTTTCATATTCAAAACAAATTTTGGTCGAAGAGTCGATTAAAGGCTGGAAAGAAGTGGAATACGAAGTAGTTCGCGACCAGTACGACAACTGCATTACTGTGTGTAACATGGAAAACTTTGACCCGCTGGGAATTCACACCGGCGAAAGCATTGTAGTGGCACCTTCGCAAACTTTAACCAATAGAGAATATCATAAACTGCGCGAACTTTCTATCCGAATTATTCGGCGTATTGGGGTAGTGGGCGAGTGTAATGTTCAGTTTGCTCTCGACCCGTTTAGCGAGGACTACCGGGTTATCGAGGTAAATGCCCGTTTGAGCCGTTCATCGGCATTGGCATCTAAAGCAACCGGTTATCCGCTGGCTTTTGTGGCTGCAAAGCTGGGCATGGGCTATGGTTTGCACGAACTTCAAAATACCGTAACCAAAGTTACCACCGCATGTTTTGAGCCGGCGCTCGATTATGTGGTATGTAAAATTCCACGCTGGGATTTGAGCAAATTTAGCGGTGTGTCGAAACAGCTGGGCAGCTCAATGAAGTCGGTAGGCGAAATTATGTCGATTGGGCGCAATTTTGAAGAAGCCATACAAAAAGGGCTTAGAATGATTGGTTTGGGCATGCATGGTTTTGTGGGGAATAAC
Organism: Prolixibacteraceae bacterium; assembly: GCA_016930365.1. Taxonomy (GTDB): domain Bacteria; phylum Bacteroidota; class Bacteroidia; order Bacteroidales; family Prolixibacteraceae; genus Roseimarinus. Next base: position 2,492 of record JAFGGY010000150.1, read on the forward strand.
GAAGAAATATCCATCGATGCCATCGAGGAAGAACTGACGCACCCTACCGACCGGCGTATTTTTGCTATAGCCGAAGCTTTTCATCGGGGTTATACGGTTGAAGATATCTACCAGAAAACAAAAATTGACCGTTGGTTTCTGTATAAACTTCAGCATATTTACCAGCTACGCAACGATTTAGTGAGCTTTAACCAGTTGAACGATGTGCCCGACGAATTGCTTCTCCAGGCCAAAAAACTGGGATTCTCCGATTTTCAGATTGCCCGCATGGTGCTTAATCCGGCCAGTAAAGATATGCAGGAAGGCTTGTTGACGGTTCGAAATTACCGTAAAAGCAAAGGAATTGTTCCGTTTATTAAACAAATTGACACCCTGGCGGGCGAGTACCCCGCTCTTACCAATTATTTGTACGTAACATATAATGCCAGCGAAAACGATGTCGATTTTGAGCACGACAATAAATCGGTTATTGTGTTGGGGTCGGGAGCATACCGAATTGGCTCGTCGGTCGAGTTCGACTGGTGCGGGGTAAATGCCATAAACACAGTGCGTAAAGAGGGCTACCGCTCGATAATGATAAACTATAATCCCGAAACCGTTAGTACCGATTACGATAACTGCGACCGGCTTTATTTCGACGAACTTTCGTTTGAACGGGTTATGGACATTGTCGATTTAGAGCAGCCCATGGGAACCATTGTGTCAACCGGCGGACAAATACCAAACTCGCTGGCCACAAAGCTAAGCCGTGAAAATGTGCCTATTTTAGGTACAACAGCTGAGAAAATTGATAATGCCGAAGACCGTCAAAAATTTTCGTCTCTGCTCGATGAAATTGGGGTTGACCAGCCCCGTTGGAGTGAATTAACCACTTTTGAAGATATTGAACATTTTATCGACGAGGTGGGTTTTCCGGTGCTTATTCGCCCATCGTATGTGCTTTCGGGGGCAGCTATGAACGTTGTTTCGAATCACGACCAACTCGAAAACTTTTTGAAACTGGCTGCCGATGTTTCGAAAGAACACCCGGTGGTGGTTTCTGAATTTATAGAACAAGCCAAAGAGATAGAAATTGATGCGGTGGCCGATAAAGGAGAGGTGATTGCCTACGCCATTTCCGAGCATGTTGAATTTGCCGGTGTGCATTCGGGCGATGCAACCATGGTGTTCCCACCACAAAAGTTATACATCGAAACCATACGGAGAATAAAACGAATAGCCCGGCAGGTAGCAAAGGGGCTCGAAATTTCGGGGCCTTTCAACATGCAGTTGCTGGCTAAAGACAACGATATAAAAGTGATTGAATGCAACCTGCGTTCGTCGCGTAGTTTCCCGTTTGTATCGAAAGTGATGAATCTGAACTTAATCGAACTGGCCACAAAGGTAATGCTGGGTGTTCCCTACCAAAAGCCCGACAAGTCGCTCTTCGAACTCGACCATGTAGGCGTAAAAGCACCTCAATTTTCATTTCATCGCTTGTTAAATGCCGACCCCGTACTTGGTGTTGACATGAGTTCGACCGGCGAAGTAGCTTGTATTGGCGACAATTATTACGAAGCCATGCTCAAATCGATGCTTTCGGTTGGATATAACATTCCCAAAAAGAATGTATTAATATCATCGGGGCCAACCCGCTCGAAAGTCGAATTGCTTAAATCGGCCGCATTGTTGGTCGAAAAAGGGTTCAACCTTTTTGCAACTGAAGGAACAGCACGTTTTTTCAGAGACAACAACATCTCGTGTACAACCTTGTACTGGCCCGACGAAGAAGACCGAAAACCCAATACCATTGATTTTATTAAAGAAAAGAAACTCGATTTGGTGATAAATATTCCGAAAAACCACACCCGGCGCGAGCTGAGTAACGGTTACCGAATAAGGCGAAATGCCATCGATTTCAATATACCTTTAATAACCAATGCACGGGTTGCCAGCTCGTTTATTTATTCGTTTTGCAAATACAGCGTTGATGATTTATCGATAAAAAGCTGGAACGAGTACAAGTGATTATAAAAAGAAATAAGCAAAAAGCTGCGAATATATTATCGCAGCTTTTTTGTTTTATGTGCATTTTGTAGATACAATAGTTCGTTGCTATTTTTTATTTTGCTGATAATGAGCTATTTGCGCTTTGTTGATTTAATTGTCTAAGTTGCTAATATTTAATTCGTTGCGAATAAAGTCTCATATCTCATGTCTAAAATCTAACGTACTATTGAGATATAAACCGGCTAAAGAATACTGCTGCTTATGCTTGTGTTTCGCTAAGCTTTTACTATATTGACAGGCACTTTACAGATGCTTTCTGTGAGTTTTTTTTGAATCATTAAGTGTGAACTAAATACCATAAATAATGGGGAATACTCCATCTGATAAAACCGAGGTAAGTGCCGGAAACACAGCATTAGGAATCGAAAATATAAGCGGTAAAATTGCATTGTTATCTGAAAAAAAAGCAAAGGTTTCGTCGTTTTTAAAAGCGAGTTGTAACCTGTTGGTCGAAGAACTTTCGGATTCGGTTGTTTCGGCACAAATACTCTACGACGGAATACGTTATCAAAGCAAATCGTTTAAACATACTACCGCAGCTTTACGTAATGTATTAAAAACGCCCGACGATAAGGAAGGTAAAATTGAAATTTTCTTTGATTCGGAAATAACGCCAATAGATAATTTGCAATGTTTTGTCGGGGTGAAAGAGTATTTGCCTACTTGGCGTACTATAATCTCGAATTGCATTTCGGCAATTGTTTTGCGCGATATTTCGGTAAAGCATCGCGAGCGTAGTAAAGAATTGCTGGGCATAGAGAAAGCAACCGAGATTTTGTCGTCGCACGATACGCTTCACGAGGCATTAGAAAGACTTTGCATTAATTTGCCCGAAGCTTTTAAGCATCCGCAAAATGCCGTTGCCCGAATTGTTTTTGATGGCCGCACCTATGTTTCGCCAAAATATAAAGAAACCCGCTGGGGTATGGTGAAACATTTCGAAACCCCGGGGCATCAAAAAGGAAGCATTCATATTTACTACCTGAAAAAATATGCCGACGAAGATTACGGGCCTTTTTTATCCGAAGAACGTCATTTTATCGAAAATCTGTCGGCTCTCATTTCGGGTGTGGCAAGCCGCGAAGCCTTGAAAGATTTAATTCACAGTAACACCGAACGCTTAAAAGAGTTAAAGGGCATCAACACGACCTCGCAAATACTTAAAAACTCGAAAACGCTTGAAGAGGCACTGCCCAAAATTTGTAAAATTCTGCCTCCATCGTTTCAATATCCCGAGCATACTGTTGTTCGAATAAAATATAATAAAGAAACATACACTTGCCCCGATTTTTACGAAACGCCCTGGAGCATCGTACAATATTTTAATTCGGCAAGCAACAAGAGGGGAGTAATTGAAGTATTTTATACCAAAGAGTTTCCGGAGCTTGATGAAGGCCCTTTTTTGGTAGAAGAACGAAACCTGCTGGTTAACATGGCCGGACTAATTTCGGGGAGAGCAGTAAAAGATTTATTTTCCAAACTTCAGAAAATGAATGTTGAGCGGCTGAAAGAGCTCGATGCCATTAATCATACTTCAAAAATTATTGAAGAAGGCAACACCGTTGACGAAACCTTAATGCGTATTTGCCATATTTTGCCGGCTTCGTGGCAATACCCAAAACACACAGCCTGCCGCATTGTATTTGAAGGGAAAGAGTATGTAACTCCCAATTTTGAAGAAACAGATTGGATACAAACCGAGCAAATTTCAACCATCGATAACAAAAAGGGAAGTGTTGAAATTGCTTATCTGAAAAAATATCCCGACGAGCACGAAGGGCCTTTTTTGCTTGAAGAACGAAACCTGCTCGTTAACATTTGCAAATTAATTAACGGTTATCTGAATGGTTACAAGGGGCTCGAAATAATCAATAAAAAAGGCGTGGTTATTAATGCTCAGCATAAATCGGAACAGTTTCGAAAATCGTTGGTAAGCAATAAAAAACCCCTACAGTTGTATTTCAATCAGCAGTCGCTCGATAAATACGTTTACCTCGATATGATGAAGTACAAAGTGAAACATATTTTGTTTGTTTCAACCTTGTACGACGCTTTTATGCTTGAAAGCGAAGATTCGTTTTTCGAAAAATTTATGGGAGAAATTTACCAGTACAGCCTTTTTTCACTGCCCCGTATTACTGGAGTATCATCGACCGAAGAGGCTCTCGAATTGCTCGAAACCACCCAGTTCGACCTGGTAATTCTTATGGTTGGCCTCGACCGGAAAGCCCCCATAGAGCTAAGCGAAAAAATTAAAGAGAAGAATGAAAATTTGCCGGTTTACCTGCTGCTCAATAAAAAAAGCGATTTGAAATATTTTGAGCAGCTGGTGCCTACCATCCGTTCGGTTGACCAGCTCTTTGTGTGGAACGGCGATTCGCTTATTTTATTTGCTATTGTGAAGTCGATTGAAGACCGGGTGAATGTTGAAAACGATACGCGTGTCGGACTGGTAAGGGTTATATTGGTTATCGAAGATTCGCCGCTTTACTACTCCAAATACCTGCAAATGTTGTATTCGATTGTTTTCGACCAGGTACAGCAAATTTTACCCGAAGTAGAGAAAAACGAACTCGATAAAATATGCCGCATGCGGTCGCGGCCCAAAGTATTGCTGGCTCGTAATTACGAGGAAGCCATGTCGATATTCAGCAATTACAAAGATTTTATGTTATGCGTAATTTCGGATGTAGAGTTCGAACGTGCCGGTAAAATTGATAAAGAAGCCGGTATTAAATTCATAAAACATGTGCGCGACAAAATTCACAACCTGCCGGTTATTCTGCAATCGTCGGAAGAAGTAAATCGTTTTATTGCCAAAAAAGTTGACGCTACGTTTTTGAATAAAAACTCCGAAACCTTAATCAACGATTTGAAACAGTTTTTGAAAAGCTATCTTGGCTTTGGACCTTTCGTTTTTCGAAATGCCCGCGACGAAAAGATTGCTGTAGCCCGTTCGTTGCGCGAGTTTGAAACTTTATTGCAGAAAATACCCGACGAATCGTTTTACATACATGCCCTCGAAAATCAGTTCTCGTTGTGGCTTATGGCCAGGGGCGAGATTCAGTTGGCTAAAACGTTGAATCCCATACCGGTTAACTCGCTCGAAAACGTAAACGAGTCGCGTAAGTTTTTTCTCGAAACCATTCACCGTTACAAAGAAGAACGTAAGCGGGGAAAAATTATGTCGTTCGACGAAACAGCAACCCTCGACGAGCGCAATATTGTTTCGTTTTGTACCGGTTCGCTGGGAGGCAAAGGGCGTGGTCTGGCTTTTATCAATGTGTTGATTTATAACTTCGACTTTTCATCGATTTCCGACAAAATCAATATTCTGACTCCCATTACCGTAATTATTGGTACCGACGAATTTCAGAAATTTATGAATCGTAATGAGTTGATGGATAAAGTGGTTGACCAAACCATTTCGTATGCCGAATTGCGAGGTTATTTCCAGGAAGCCGACTTATCTTCATCGCTTATACGGAAGCTGAAAGGTTTCATACAACAAATAAAACGCCCCATTGCAGTTCGTTCGTCGAGTACTTCGGAAGACTCGCTTACGCACCCTTTTTCCGGCGTATTCGATACATACATAATACCCAACAACGAACAAAACAAACGGAAGGTGCTGGAGCTGCTTACCAGTGCCATCAAAATGATTTATGCATCGGTCTATTCCGACGGCGCACGTACTTATTTCGATGCCATAAACCATCGCATCGAAGATGAGAAGATGGCCGTTGTTTTGCAGGAGCTGGTGGGTTCGCAGCATGGCGATTATTATTATCCGCATATTAGCGGCGTGGCTCAATCGTACAATTACTATCCCGTTGCCGATATGAAACCCGAAGAGGGCTTTGCTGTTGCGGCTATTGGCTTAGGCAGCTACGTAGTTAATGGTTGGAAATCGTACCGTTTTTCGCCGGTTTATCCTAAAGTTTCGGTGTATAGTATTAAAAATTTACTCAACAGCACGCAGGTGCAGTTTTTTGCGCTTAATACGGTAAACTTTGAACACGATTTGGCCGAAAGTGGCGAAGCTGCAACCCTTGAACTACTCGAAATAAACGAAGCCGAAAAGCATGGCACGCTAACTCATTGTGCATCGGTTTACAATGCCAATAACGATAGGGTCGAAGCCGGACTGAGTGCTTACGGACCGCGTATTGTTAACTTTGCCAACATATTGCAATACAACTACATCCCGTTGGCCGAAACCATTAACACCATTTTGCGAGCCGTTGAAGAAGCCTTTGGTTCACCCGTAGAAATTGAATATGCTGTTGACCTCGAAAAAGGAAAACATGGTTTGCCAACCTTCTACCTGCTTCAGATAAAGCCTTTGCTTACCAGTTTAAATACGCAGAAAATTGATTTCGACTCGTTTGACAAAAGCCAAATGTTGCTGTTTACAAGGTTGAGTTTAGGAAATGGCGAGTTGAACAGCATTACCGACGTTATTTATCTTCCACCCGAGCGGTTTAGTAAGCTGAAAACCATCGAAATGGCTGCCGAAATCGAGAAGCTGAATAAGAAAATGATTAAGGAAAAACGGAAGTATATTTTAATTGGCCCCGGACGTTGGGGCACACGCGACCGTTTTTTGGGCATACCGGTTAACTGGTCGCAAATATCGAATGCAAAGGTGATTGTTGAAACCAGCCTCGATAACTTTCCACTCGATTCGTCGCTTGGTTCGCATTTTTTCCACAATGTAACTTCTATGAATGTGGGGTATTTTTCGGTTATTCACAATTCAGCAAAAGATTTTATTCGGTGGGAAAAGCTCGAAAATTGTATTTTAGTAGCCGAAACAAACTATTTCAAACATGTGCGTTTCGAAAGCCCGTTACGGGTAATAATGGATGGAAGAAAGAAAACTTCGGCAATTTTAGTGAACGATTAGCATGATAAACATAGGAATATACGACGAACATAAAATTATGGCCAGGGGCTTGCAGCTTATTTTGTCGCAAGTAAGTGATTTTGAGGTGGTTTTTTTTACCGATAGCAAGGCAAAACTTAACGAGTGTATTAAAAACCGAAGTTTGCATGTGCTGGTAATCAATATGCACGATACATCCATTCGTAATATGAACCTGATTATTCAGTTGTCGCTGGCCAACCCTAAAACCAAGTTGCTTATTGTGTCGTACGACAACAGCGAAGAAACCATTCTGAAAATTGTGAAGTCGAAGGCTAAAGGTTTCCTTGGGCGCGATGCTTCGCAGCGCGACTTAATCGAGGCCGTTTACACCCTTCGCAATGGGTTCGATTATTTCAATAACTCAATTAATCAGGTGGTGCTCAATCAATATATCAACGATTTTGATAAAGACCCCGGGAGGCAATCCGACATCGACCAGTTGAGCGAACGCCAGTTGGAAATACTCAAATTATGGGGCAAAAGCTATTCGAACCAGGAAATTGCCGACGAATTATTTATTAGTGTTCGAACCGTTGAGTCGCATAAAAACCACATTATGCAAAAACTAAAATTGAAAAGTACTGTTGATTTGGTGAAGTTTTCAATAAAGAATAATATTATTGAAATATAGATTTCAATAGTACGTTAGATTTTATTACCCCAGCCACTTTGCGGCATATTCAAAAATCTAACGTTTGTGAGTTAGAAAAAAGTACCCCAGCCGCTCTTCAGCATATTCATGGTTCTAATATTCGCGAGTTGTGTACAAGTGAAATTAACGCATCAATAACCACCCAGATTCAATTGAAAATACACAATTTATAAACGGATAAAATAGGTATATTTACAATTCGGAAACAACAGCAAAGTATTTGTAATATATAAAAAGATGAATAATTTCGATGAGTATATCAGGCAAGGAGAACCAAATAAAGCAGAAAAAGCAAAAGTTTGGAAAACTGCTATCGGTTTACAAGAGGTTGATGGACTAAAACCTTCTAATTACCTGATAAAAACTGCGAAACAAAACATCGAAGGCGATATTTCTATTGAAGAAGTTAAACATTTGATAGATAGTTATTATAAGCAAGGTTCAGCGAAAATCAAGGAAACTCGCACCGAAGAAGCTGATAAGGTTTCTGCTCGAATTGCTGAGATTTTAAGTGAGCAAACTTTTTCATTTTCTCCTGCTGAATACCTAATTATTCACCGAAGATTGTTTCAAGGAATTTTCAGTAACGCAGGTAAAATTCGTGATTATAACATAACAAAAAAAGAATGGGTATTAAATGGTGAAACTGTTTTGTATGCAAGTGCTGAAAGTTTAAAGGATACGCTGGAATATGATTTTGAACAAGAAAAGAAATTTAGTTACAAAGGATTAAACAAAGAAGAAATTATAGAACATTTAGCGTATTTTATAAGCAATTTGTGGCAAATTCATATTTTTGGAGAAGGGAACACACGAACCACAGCAATTTTCTTAATTAAATATCTTCGAAAACTTGGATTTAAAGATGTTAATAATGACTTATTTGAAAAGAAATCTTGGTATTTTCGTAATGCATTAGTGCGTGCTAACTACGAAGATTTATCCAATGGTATTCATAAATCAGAAAAATTCTTGATTAACTTTTTGTCTAATTTATTACTTAGTGAAAAGCATTCTTTAAAAAACAGAGAAATGCACATCCAGTTTAGTGAAACTGTAAATGTTCAAAATGACACTGTAAAATCAGATAATGACACTGTAAATGACACTGTACTTGACTTGATTATACAAAATAGCAAAATTACAGCTTCCGAAATTAGTGAACGATTAAAAATAAGTTTAAGTACTGCAAAACGTAGGATAAAAGGATTAAAAGATAACGGCAAAATAATACGTGAAGGAAGTGACAAAACGGGTTCTTGGAAAATAATATAAAATTGATTGGAATAAACACCTGCTTACAACAATGTGAAAATTAAATCGCGGGCTCGGCGCTAATATTCAGCTGTTTAACTCGCTTCAGCCTCGGTGGTTCTGGACAGTGACGCTCACCGAAATCCGCGCCTAAACTTACACGCAACCGTTAGATAAAAAACATGAGACATTCGATTTTGTTTGTAATAAATTAATTATCAGCGATTTACGTAGTTGAATTATTAAAAACACAAACATCACATTGTAAATCACTTAATAAATAATAACGACTTATTGTTTAATCTAACGAGCTATTAAAAATTTACCGGTACAATTTTATTGTTTTTTAGATACCAAACGAATCCTTCTACTTTGTCGAACTCCATCTCTTTAATAATAGTACAGTAACGTTCAACTTGTTTTTGGTGCATTGTGCTTTCTTTGTCGGTTGTTTTGTAGTCAACAACAATAGCTGTGTTGTTCGAAAGCATAACCCGATCGGGGCGTAGCATGCCAAATTTGGAGCCGAGCAGCGAAGTTTCGTTTAGTACTTTGTACGAGCCATCAAACCAGCTTGTTACATCGGGATTTTGAAGCAGAAGTTCAATCTCGGTTTTTAGCTCATTGCATCGGCTAAGAGATATTTTGCCTTCGTTGAGCATGGTTTTTAGTGCTGAATCGACATCGTTGCAGGTTTCGATCGCAGCCAAAATTTCATGCATCAGTTTGCCCAGATTAACTTGCTTTTTCCATTCGGGCGCTTTTCCTTCGAGAAAATCATCGTAGTTGCGCCTGAGCTTTAATGTTTCGGCTACATTTTTTTGACGTTCAAAGCGGGTTGCCAGATTTATTTCTGCGTTGTTTTGTTCTGTTTTGCCTTGTTTTTTTAACAGGCCGAATTCGAAACTATTGGTAGTAGCTTCTTCAAAATTGAGCCCGTTTAACGAGGTTTTTAATAGCGAGAAAGCCATATTGCTGGCGATGTATGGGGCTGTAATTTGACCTTTTTTATTGTATTGAGGTTCTTTTCCGAAAACGAAAAGTGCTTCGGCAGCACGTGTAAACGATACGTAAAGCAGGTTGATGGTATCGACGGCTGTAAGAAGCATTTCGGTATAATAATCGACTGCAAAGTGCGACTGCGACAGCTTTTGTGAAAATTTTACCGGCAGTGCAGCGAATTGTTTAAAAGGCGTTTCGTGCGTGGGACACCATAATATATTAGTATTATGCGACGAGGGGGCAAAATCCCAGTCGCAGAATGGTAATAAAACCACCGGGAATTCAAGTCCTTTCGATTTGTGTACCGTAAGAATCCGAATGGCATCGCGCGAAGCCGCCATTTGAACCTTTACGCTGGTGCCTTTTTCGCCCCACCATTCTAAAAAACGATGTAAATTTCCGCTTTCTCGTTTCGAAAAATCGTTCACGTAGTCTTTTAAGGTTTGAATGCTGGCTTGCTCGGCTGATAAAAAGTCGAGATTGTAAGTTTTAATCAGCTCTTCGATAAAGTTTAGAAGTGGCAGATTCGACCATTTTTTTACCAGTTGGTTGCCGTTTTCGGGGTTAAAATACGGGAAGAATGTTTCTTTTATCGAATTCGAAAAATAACCATCGTCGGCTTGTGTTTCAAAAAATAATTGTTGTTGTTGGTTTTGACCTGGCATGGCCGGTGTTTTTCCTATTTTTTGAAGTTGAGGTAAAATCGACTGCGAAAATTCGTGAATAATGCTTGCTTTAACCACTTCGTTTGATGGGTTTAAAGTGTGTTGCATGAGCCCGGTAATTAGTTTCACAACCGGCGAGGTGTAAATATAAAGTGAGTCGTCGGACATTACTTCGAAGTTGTAGCCGTTGTTGTTGTTTTTTTGTTCAAGCAGGGCATTGGCTACCATTTTGCCTTCGTTGTTTCTACGAACCAGAATGGCAATATCGCCGGCATTATAGCCCTTATCCTGTGCTTTCTTAACCGCTTTTACAACTTCATCAAGAACTTGTTCTTTATAGTTTTGTGTTTCTTCGCCATCACAAAATGTAAGCTGAACAAAGCCCCCGCTTTTATTTTCGGTGGCTTTTTGTTCAACGTCTGAATAAACGTCGGTAATGGTCTGCCTGTACAAATCGGGGAGGGCAGTTTGGCTCTCGCTAAGTTTTTGGTTGAACTCGTTTTGCAGCCATTGGCTTCCGCTTTTGAAAAAAAGAGTATTAAATTCGACAATGTTTTGACAGCTACGCCAGTTTTGCTGAAGTTTGTGTTCTTCGATTCCGAATATTTTCAGCTCTTTTTGTATTTGGGTGTTTAGCAGTTGCCAGTCGCTGTTTCGCCATCGGTAAATAGATTGTTTTACATCGCCCACAATTAAGTTGGGGTTGTTTTCCGATAAAGAATTTATAATAAGTGGTTTGAAATTTTGCCATTGTGTGTCCGATGTGTCCTGAAATTCATCAATCATGAAATAATGATAAAACGATCCGGTTTTTTCGTAGATAAACGGTGCATCGTTGTTGCCGATAATGCCTTTTAGCAGCAAAGTGCCTTCGTTTAGCAAAAGTGTATTGTTTTCGCGGCCTGTTTCGCGGAGATTGTCGAGCAGAACTGACAAAACGCCCAACGAAAAAATGTACTTCGATATTTCGATGGCTGTACGATAATCGCGGGTGTGTTGCTCAAAAAATCGAATGGTTTTTCGGATAAGCTCATTAAGTCCTAGGTCGTAAAGGGTTTGTAGTTTAGGGTTTGCATCCTTTGTGCTCCATTCGTCGAGATTGTCGAGCGCTCCCAAAAAGCGAACTCCCGGCTGAATTTCACCACCTTTAAATTTCGCCATAGTATAGAAAAAATTGGCAAACGATGCGTTTTTATATTTGAAATCGGCCAGTGTAAGTCCCTGTTCTTTTATTTGTTCGATGCCTGCTTTTCCCAGTTGTTGCACCTGGTTTTCGAACCATTTTTTGGTTTTGAAAACTTCGGTTTTTAGTTCCAGTACTCTTTTGCGTTCGTCGATTTTCGATTGATTGCTGACAGCGCTGCTAAGCATGTGTTGTTGGTAAGCTTCTTTTTGTAGTTCTTTTCCCAGTTCAAGTATTTCATCCTTTACCGACCATCTTTTCCCATCAATTAGTTGGGTTTCGGTCATTTCGGTTAGCCAAAGGCGTAAATCTTCGTCGTTTTCGACCGAAAGCAAAACACGGTCGGCTGCTTCGTTTAGCACCGCATCGTAGTCGAGCTCTACTTCGTAAGTGCCATAAAGCCCTGTTTCGCGGGCAAACGAACGCAATACACGCTGAAAAAAACTGTCGATAGTGCTTACCGAAAACCGATCGTAGTTGTGAAGAATGTTTGTGAGTGCCAGCCTGGCATTATTAACAATAGTATGTGGGGCAATTTCGGTTTTTTCTTGAAGTATGTCCTTTAATACGTCGTTTTGGTTTTCAGATAGCTTGAATAAATCGCGAATAACCCTTTCTTTCATCTCCGAAGTGGCCTTGTTGGTAAAGGTTACTGCAAGTATATGGCGATAGTTATAAGGGTTTTCAATCAGTAGTTTTATGTATTCGGCTACCAGGTTAAAGGTTTTACCTGAACCTGCCGAGGCTTTTAATATTTTAAGTTGCGACATTGTGTTTATATTGAGATTTATTTGGCGTTGTTAAAAGTAAGGCTATTCGGTAAAACGACCAACAATCATCTTTCATTTGTGAACTATTATCGTTATTTTTGCGGCCTTGCTTAAATCGAATACGTAAGGCAACAAATCAATGATTTTTTTGTTTCAATTTAGCCTTATAGGTTTTGGGCAGTAAATAGTAAATTCCTTCTTTTTTTAAAAATCTTAAAATAAAAAATAAATGAGTACAAAACGTCATTTTCTATTCAGAATACTAATCAACATAGTGCTGGTTTTGGTATTGTTGTTAATTATCTTTTATCCCAAGATTAAAACAAAATTGAATTCGGGCAAATCGAATGAACCCATGCGCACTGTTGGGATGCGTGGAGGAGGCGAAGCTCTTTATGCCAGTGGTTATTTAATTCAGCCGGTTGATATGAGTGAGCTGATTTATAGTACTGGTACATTGATGCCCGACGAAGAAGTTGATCTCTCGTTTGAAACTTCGGGAAAAGTAGTAGGTATTTTTTTCGCTGAAGGCACAACGGTTAAAAAGGGCGATTTGTTGGCCAAAATAAACGATAAGCCTTTACAGGCTCAATTGTTGAAACTCGATGCTCAGTTGAAATTAACCAAGGAGCGCGAATTTCGCCAGCGTCAATTGCTTGATCGTGATGCTATTAGTCGTGAGAGTTACGACCAGGTGGCAACAGAGTTGCAATCAATTGAAGCCGATATTAAACTCATTGAAGCCCGTATTTCGGAAACCGAATTAAGGGCTCCGTTCGACGGTAATGTTGGCTTACGAATGATTAGTGAAGGGGCTATTGCTACTACGCAAACCAAAATTGTTCGTTTGGTAAAAAACCGTCCACTAAAAATTGAATTTTCTGTTCCCGAGCGTTATGCAGGGCAAATAAAACCAGGTTTTCCCTTGTCATTTGAAGTTGATGGCTTCGAAAAACCTTTCAGTGCCGAAGTATATGCTGTTGATCCCATGGTTGATATTAATACACGAACAATAGTAGCCCGGGCTTTATATCCGAATACCAACAACGAGCTGAAACCCGGTCGTTTTGCCAGTGTACAGGCTGTATTGTCGCAAATCGAAAATACCGTTTCGGTACCAACACAGGCAATTATTCCCGAAATGTCGGGTGAAAAGGTATTTGTTTATAAAAACGGTAAAGCCCGCGAAGTAAAAGTTAAATTAGGCTTACGTACTGCTTCGCATGTGCAGGTTACCCATGGATTGGCGTTTGGCGACACCTTGCTTACTACGGCCATATTGCAATTGCGCCACGAACTGCCAGTGCAATTGGATACATTGGTTATAAATACGTCGAATTCCGAAAAATCATTCTAAATTATGAGTCTTTCTTCAATAAGTATAAAACGACCGGTATTGGCTACCGTTTTTTCGCTGGTTATTGTTTTGTTTGGAGTTATAGGTATGGGCTATCTTGGAATTCGTGAGTTTCCAAGTGTCGATCCACCTATAATATCGGTTAGCACCTCGTATCCCGGGGCAAATTCCGATGTTATCGAAACGCAGATAACCGAACCGCTCGAACAATCGATTAACGGTATTCCCGGTATTCGAACTTTGACCAGTAGAAGCAGCCAGGGACGCAGTTCGATATCTGTAGAGTTTGAATTGTCGGTCGATATGGAAACGGCAGCAAACGATGTTCGAGACAAAGTATCGCAGGCACAACGTTTTTTGCCACGCGACTGCGACCCGCCAACGGTATCAAAAGCCGATGCCGATGCAAGCCCCATAATGATGATTTCGGTGCAAAGCCCTCAGCGTTCTTTACTCGAAATATCAGAGATTGCCGACCTTACATTTAAAGAACAGCTGCAAACCATTTCGGGGGTAAGTTCTGTAATGATTTGGGGTGAAAAACGTTATGCAATGCGTATATGGCTCGACCCGGCTAAACTGGCCGGCTACCAGCTTACTCCGCTCGATGTGCGGAATTCGATTATGCGCGAAAACGTAGAATTGCCTGCTGGAAGTATCGAAGGAAACACAACGGAGCTTACAATCAGAACCCTGGGTTTAATGACAACCCCCGAGGAATTTAACAACCTGATATTAAAACAAACCGGTGATCAAATTGTGCGGGTTCGTGATATTGGTCGTGCCGAATTGGGGCCTGAAGACCTGAGAGGTATTGCCAAGATGAATGGAGTACCCATGATTGCAACTGCAATTGTTCCGCAGCCGGGAGCAAATCATATCGAAATAGCCGACGAAGTTTATGAAAGGCTTCGTTTTATTGAACGCGATTTACCCAGCGATGTAACCTATGACGTAGGATTCGATAATACCGATTATATTCGCTCCTCAATTGAGGAAGTGAAAGATACCATCTTTCTTGCTTTCTTCCTGGTAGTAGTCATAATATTTGCTTTTTTACGCGACTGGCGTACCACTATAATTCCTATTTTGGTTATTCCGGTTTCGTTAATTGGTGCCTTTTTTATTATGTATATTGCCGGGTTCTCCATCAACGTATTAACCTTGTTGGCTATAGTGCTTTCAATTGGACTGGTGGTTGATGATGCCATTGTGATGATGGAGAATATTTATGTTAAAATTGAACAGGGGATGACTCCGCTCGAAGCTGGTATAAAAGGTGCTAACGAAATATTCTTTGCTATTATTTCTACAACAATTACGCTTATTGCGGTTTTTATTCCCATTGTTTTTCTCGAAGGAATGACCGGTCGGTTATTTCGTGAATTTAGTATTGTTATTGCCGGAGCTGTGGCTATTTCGTCGTTTGTGGCATTGACACTAACCCCGATGCTTTCGACAAAATTTCTGAAAACACGCCATAAGAGGAGTAAAATATACAATTTCACCGAACGCTTTTTCGTGTCGCTTAATGCGGCTTATCAGAAATCATTAAATTCATTTTTGAAGAAAAAGTATATGTCGCTGTTTGTGCTGGCTTTGTCCGGAGTATTGGTTTTTGTTTTATGGAGCATTATTCCGGCCGAAATGGCTCCACTTGAAGACCGTTCGCAGATGAACATATCGCTTACAGCACAAGAAGGAGCAACTTACGATTATAACCTAGAATATATAGAAGAACTTACCAGGTTAGCGGAAGAGCGGGTGCCTGAATACGATAAAATTACCACGATGATTCAGGGAGCATGGGCTTTTGTGCGCATCGTACTGGTTCCCCCTTCGGAGCGGGAGCGAACACAACAGGAAATTGCTGCCGATTTATCGGGAGAACTAAAAAAGAAAACACAGGCGCGTGCTAATGTCGTTCAGCAATCGACGTTTGGTGGCCGCAGAGCCGGCTTGCCCGTTCAATATGTATTGCAGGCACCCAATATCGAAAAGCTACGCGAAATAATTCCCAAATTTATGGCCGAAGTTCACGATAACCCAACTTTTGTAATGGCCGATGTAAATTTAAAGTTCACAAAACCTGAACTGCAAATTGTAATCGATCGTGATAAAGCTAATCTTTTGGGCGTATCGACACAAAATATTGGGCAAACCTTGCAATTAGCGCTTAGTGGTCAGCGTTTTGGCTATTTTATTATGAATGGGAAACAGTACCAGATTTTAGGCGAACTTGCCCGCGAAGACAGGAACAAGCCACTCGACCTAAAATCACTTTATGTTAGAAACGACAAAGGTCAAATGGTGCAGCTCGATAACTTTGTTACTTTACAGGAATCAACCGCTCCACCTCAGTTGCATCGCTACAACCGTTTTGTTGCCGCTACGGTTTCATCGGGTTTAGCCGAGGGGAAAACAATTAGCGAAGGCATTGAGGAAATGGATAAAATTGCCAAAAAAGTACTCGACGATTCATTTCGTACTGCATTAGCCGGCGATTCGCGCGACTTTATGGAGAGTTCGTCGAGCCTTATGTTTGCCTTTTTGTTAGCTATTGTGCTGATATTCCTGGTGCTTTCGGCTCAGTTCGAGAGTTTTAAAGATCCATTTATCGTAATGATGTCGGTGCCCCTGGCGCTTTCAGGAGCCTTGTTGTTTATGTGGTATTTTAATGTAACTATGAATATTTTTAGTCAAATTGGAATAATAATGCTCATAGGGCTGGTGTCGAAAAACGGGATTCTGATTGTTGAGTTTGCCAACCAACGCAAACAAGCCGGAATGAAAAAGTACGAAGCCATTCGCTATGCTTCGGCTGCTCGTTTTCGCCCCATTTTAATGACCAGCTTATCAACAATTTTGGGCATTATGCCTCTTGCGCTTGGATTGGGCGAGGGTGCTCAAAGTCGTGTTGCAATGGGTATTGCTGTGGTAGGCGGGTTAACAATATCAACCATCTTGACCCTCTATGTTATACCCTCTATTTATATGTTTATTTCAAGCGAATCAAAAAATATAGAGAATGTATCAAACTCAGAAGAAAAAAATGAACTTGCCGAAAATAATTAGCATACTTGCCTTTCTGTTTGTCGGTTTATTGGCTCAGCAAAAGGCCGAAGCACAAGAAGTGTACGACTTAAGCCGCTGTATCGAAACAGGGCTTGAGCAAAACTATTCGCTTAAAGTTGTTCGTAACAACGAAGAAATAACGCGCAACAATTATTCAAAAGGAAATGCCGGAATGCTACCGGTGGTGAGCAATACCAACCGTCTGAACGGAAGCTTGAATAATACCACACAAAATACGGCTACCGAAAGTTTTTCGTCGCAAGGTGTTCACAATACCTCGGTTGAAAGTACCATAAATGCAGGCCTTACTATTTTTAGAGGCTTTCAGGTTCAGAATACGTACAATAAACTTGGAAAGCAGGTTGAACTAAGTAGCTTGAATACCCAAATGAGCATCGAAAACCTGGTTTCTCAAATAGTATCCGAATATTACAAGTATATTCAACAATTGGTGCTTTACGAAAATTTGAAATATGCCGTTTCGCTCTCACGCGAGCGTGTGCGAATCGATGAGGAACGCTACGTGTTGGGCGGAGCATCGAAAATGCAGCTGCTGCAATCACAGGTGTATCTTAATGCCGATAGTTCGAGATATGCCTTGCAGCGAGAAGTTTTGCATACTTCGCGTATACGATTAAACAGACTGATGGCCTCGGAAAAACTTGACGAAATGATAGTGCTGAAAGATTCTATTATCGATATTGATAAAGAACTGCGCTTTGACGATTTGCTTCAGCAAACGCTCGATCTGAATACCGGATTGCAAATTGCCGGTCAGAACATGCAAATCACCGAACTTGATTATAAAATTATTAAGTCAAGGGCTTATCCATATTTGACAATGAATACTGGTTATACCTACCGTTTTAATAATTATGGTTCAGGTAATATCGAATCGCAACATCAGCATGGATTAAATTATGGATTTACGGTTGGTGTCGATATTTTTGATGGCTTTAACCGACGACGCGAACAGCAAAATGCCCAAATCGAAGTCGAGTCTCAATCAATTCGTTACAGCGAGGTTGAGCAGGAAGTGAAGGCCGATTTGCATACGGTGTATTTTGCATACGATAATAATTTGAGGCTGTTAAAGCTGGAAGAGCAAAATCTCGAAGTTGCCCGCGAAAACCTCGATATTGCTCTGGAACAATATAAATTAGGTAGTTTGGCAGGTATTGAATTGCGCGAAGTGCAAAAAAACCTGCTCGATGCCGAAGAGCGTCTGATATCGGTGAAATACCTGGCTAAACTTGCCGAAATTTCTTTAAAACAAATTTCAGGCGATGTTATGAGTTATATGCAATAATATAACAAAAACGTATGAGGATACCTGGGCTGAGGCGTTTTGCAAAAAGGATAACTTTTGTTTTTTTCCTGGTTGTTCTTTTCCAGGGCTGCCGAATGTACCGTGCGTTTAATCATATTACAAACTTACAGGAAGAACACCTGGTTGCTGACCAGAAAGGCATTCCCCGACTGGAGTATATCGAATCGATGCCAATATTGCATTTGTATGGTACGTATGCTGAAATGGGCGAACAATATGGAAGCATCTTAAGCATGCAACTTAACTCGCTGGTTGTTATTGCCGAAGGTCTTTTTTCGGATAATAAAATCGAGAAATATTTGAAATTGGCCGACGAAGTTGAACCGGTAGTGCCTGATAATATTCGACAGTTTATTGCCGGCATGTCCAATACTTCGGGGGTGTCGTATCGTAAGTTGCTGGCTTTGAATATTGTTCCCCGAACCACATGCAGCGTTTTGGCGGTGTGGGGCGAGGCAACAGCCGATGGAGAACTGCTGATGGGACGCAATGCCGATTATAATTTCCAGCGAGTTAATAAAGCGCTGGGGATCATTGTCGTAAAGCATCCCGAACAGGGCTATGCAACGGTGTCGTCGACGTTTTTAGGGCTCGCCGGAAGTTTTACCGGGATGAACGAAAAGGGAGTTTCGTATGGCAATATGTTGGTTTATAATGGCGAAGATGAAGGGATTGACACCCGAGGGCTGCCCATTCAGTTGTTAATGCAAATGGGAGGCGAACAATGTGCATCGGCAAGCGAAATGACCGATTACTTAGCCTGCAAGCGACACATGATACCTATAAATGTGATGTGTGCCGATTCTTCTGAAGCTTTTGTGTCGGAACTTAGCCCTTTTGGTACAGCTGTTCGGCAAGGTGCTAAAGGCGTTTTGGCTGCAACAAATTACTTTTTCTCTTCGGGTATGTTTAAACGCCATGTTAACGAGCATCGCTTTGCCAATCTTATGATTATCTCAAAAAAATACCACGGAGAATTCAATCTTACTCATTTGCAAGAGGCTATGCATGCAGCCCGCCAGTTAAACGAAAATCTTCAATGTGTTCTTTTTGAACCCGGAAAAATGAAAATGCATGTGAGTATGAATCGTGTGCCGGCTTCCGAAGGCCCTTTTACGCCCTTCGATGTTAATAAATTGTTTTCAGAATGAACGAATTGCCCTACCAATCTGTTTTATTTCTTTTTAGGTTTACATTGTTGATGTACAGTTGCTTTTGAATAATGTATTTGATGCGCTTTTGCACCATTGTAAAAATAACCGTATGATAATGCTTGTGTCTTGACGTTTTGACTTGCAATTTGTTATAATTGTACCTAATATAGCTAATAAAAATTTTAAGAAACCTTTAAATTATATAAAAATGACAACACGTCGAACTTTTGGTGCCGGCATCGATAAAGAAAAAGGTACCATAAACAATAAAAAGTTTATCCAATACATTAATCTTAAATTGGCGGCTTTGGGATATCCTTATTTCCAGGACGAACGTACCGCACAGTTCCTTGAATTTGCCACGCCATTGCTCGATAACTTCAGAGAGAAATCAAGGATTTTATCTGATCATCTTTCGCCTATTGCACTGCGTATTCAGAACTTTATCGACGATTATTTGCAAGAAGTTCCCGATGCGAAAGATATAACGATTCCGCAACATACTTTTGTGCTCGATACTCATGGTCTTGCCCGTAGAATGTCTCTGCCTCCTAAATCCGACAAATTCGAGTCGGATATAGTTTATACCTATCGTACTGCGCAGGGAATTGTACACAACCCAAAGGCCGACAAGCGAACAACTAAAGGCGTTTTTCATGTTTGCGAAGGTGGGTTGCCAATTCCCGACGATAAGAAAGCAGTACCCAAAGTAACCTTTGCTCGTTTACTTAAAGCAGCTTTTAATCCACCGCGCGATTTAATGCAACTACCCTATACCATAAACCAGGAACGTAAAGCTGAGCTTTTTGTGAGTCTTATGTTGCGACCTATTGTTGTGCCCGAGGTGCCAGGTATTTCAAAAGAAAAATCGATGGAAGTTCGATTTTTTGCTCCCGGAAACCTTATAGGCAACCTTGATTTTGTTGAATCGATTTTTGGTAACGCCGGCGATCCGCACCTGCCAGAGAACGATGCAGCACTCGATCCCGAAGGCTGGACAGGGCATACCGGTTGTGTTATTCTGGCAACTCATTTAATTAACCTGAAGAAAAAAGATTTGGGCTTGCCGCATTACGATTTTGCAACCGAACGTCAGCGTCGCGACGGAATGTGCTGGAAAGACGAAAACGAATTGTACAACGATGGCAATGCTTTTAAAATTACTGCACGCGATAAGCGAGGCGTAGTAATAACCATAATTGCCGATAATTATTTTGGATACTGTAAAAAAGAAGTTAAAACTCAAATAAGTTACTCGGCTAATCTCTTTGGGCAGTGCGAGGAGGAACATGCCGGTGGTGCATTGGCTTTTCCCAGCAACGACCTTGGCGAACGATATCGACCACACAATACCGTGAAAGGCGATGTGTTTAATTTCGACCAGTTGGTAAAAGAATACGAATCGTTTATTGAACTTATGCCCGAGGGGCATGGTCGCGATAAAAATTATCCAAATATCCTCTACGTTCCCGAAAATTCAAATTTCAATCTTTACGAGCAATCGGTTACCTGGGACGATGCGGATGGCATCGAAAAACGCATTAAACTATTGCCTCAAAATCATTACATTTTACCTTCGGGGTATAAAATCAGAATGAAGAAGCGACTCAATGGACACCACTGGCATTTGGTGGGCACCGTAGCTGAGGGTACATTTTGCCACAAGCCCTGTACTGTATCGGGGGGTGGTAAATCCGAAATATCGAAATCGATTCAGGATGCCATGATTCAGGGTTCGGTTATCGTTTCTGACCTGCAAAAAGACCTCGATATGGTTGAAGAAATAATGGACAAAGATTTCTCGACCCGCTTTAAAGAGCCGCATCATTATACCAAAGACGAACCGCCACGATCGATACTCAGTTCGCGACGTTCGCTGGGGTCGGTCATTAAATTGTTAACTCCGTCGGATGAATATAATGATGAGTATAACGAATGGTTAAGGGCTTTACCACAACGCGTTAAAGACCTTATTTATATAGTGAAACGTCGTTACCATACCGAGTGGGATAAGCACTGGCGTGAATATTTTTCGGTTGATAAAATTAATGGCGTTGCTGGTAACGAACTGAAATTTATGGGGCGTAAGCTTATTACTAACTACCTGCGAGTAGGGCACGATGTGGATAATTCCTGGCGTATTTTTCAGATTAGACAAGATTTTTATGCCGCTCAAAAGGTACAAACCGAAGACGATATCTCGGCTTCAACTATTGTGCGTAGCGATTTGCTGAAAGGATTGAGCAGTAGGTATAATAACCCGGCGGTTAAGCTGCTTACAAACTGCGAATCGCGCCTTTTTCAGAGACCCGACGATTGTGTAATTAAAGGATACGACAAGCAAGCCGAGGCTGATATTGCCAGTCCAAATACCTTTTTATCGAATTACGAGCCGCTTACACGCGAACAGGTGAAAGAGATAAAAGAAGATACCATTGGGTTTGATCATTATACAAAACCGGTTAAAGATTTGATCAATGATTTTCTCGAAAATGAAAAACCAGATTATTTGGTTATTCCGTCGGAACCCCGCCTGGTGAATGGTGTTCCATCGGCTAATCCCCGTTATTTACAGGTACGTCCCGATTTGGTGAACCCGGTTGACAAATACATTGCCGAAACCTGTACCCGTATTTATCGAAAAATATCCGATGGTAAACCTTTGTATTTGCCTGTAAATGCTGTTTTGCCCGGTCGTAGAAATAATCCGGCCGATAAAAAGAACAATGTGCCTCCGCTGGCTATTTATAATCCGATTCATTACCAGGAATTGCCCGAGTTGTTCATCGATTTTATATGCAGCATTACCGGAAAATCGCCTTCTACAACCGGTTTTGGTTCCGAAGGGGCTTTAACCAAAGGCCCTTTTAACAACCTGTTGCCGGCCGCCGATTTAAATAATGCCCTTTTATCATACATACTTACCGATTATCGTCCGTTTACCTCTGCTGCTGGTTATGTGGGGCCTAAATATAAGGTCGATCACGATGTAAGCCTTATGATTCCTGAGCTAATTTCGCGAATGGGTGTTGAAGAGCGTGAACCTGAGTACCTGATTAAAAACGGATACCTCGAAAAAGTAGAAGATTTTAAATACAAGGATAAAAACATCGAAGCTAGTTTGTTAGGATATCGAATTACCCTCAAGTTTGTGCATCATTTTATGGGGCGCATATTTAGCAACCCCGATGCTGTTTTTACCGACGATATGCTGCGTCCCGAGTTGCAGGATATGGAAACTTTTGCTTGTTCAATTAATAATTTATCACTTACCCAAAAGCGTGTTGCCAAAGGCTTTATGCTCGATGGTACTTACGAGGCTTTATGCCCACCCTTGCAAGCTTTGGTAAGTATTATGGTTGATGGTGAATACCAAGGGATGAAGCGCAACGATAAAGCTTTCAGAGCTATGTTTACCCGCCAAAGTGTTTTGCAAAGCGATTGGTACAAAAAGCGTATCGCACATAAACAACATATTGATATTGCATACTGGGAAAATAGCATTGCATACCTTCAGGAAACAATTAGAAAACCCAATTACAAGGAAGCAGCCGAGCGAATGAACCTTAATTTCGAACTCGATAAAGCAAAGAAGAAACTTAAAGAAGTTCAGTCGGAGAAATATCTCGAAAGCTTGTTTGGTACCTTGGGAGCTGATCCTATGGAATAGGAAATAAACTTGTATTGGTAGTAACACCAATTAGTACGTTAGATTATTGACATGAGATATAAGACTTTTGTTTTAATAAATTAAACATCAGTAATTTAGTTAAATTAGGAAAACATAAATATCTCATTGTCAACGACTTTATAAAAATAACAAACTATTTCATTAACAATAGAAAAGAAAAGCGGTGTTGTTATTTGCCGGTTTTCTTTTCTTTTAGTTTACTTTCGTTGATGAACTCGGTGGGGGTTTTCCCAAATTCTTTGCTAAAGCATTTGCTAAAATATTTTGGGTCGCTAAATCCTACCATGTAAGCTACTTCGGCCACCTGGAAGCTGTTTTTTTCGAGTATCTGTGCTGCACGTTTTAAACGATGTCTTTTTACAAATTCAACCAACGACATGCCGGTAAGTGTTTTTACTCTTTTAAGTACCGTTGAGTGGCTTTGGTTCATTTTCTCAACCATGGCGGCTACATCGAAATCGGGTTCTTGCAAATGTTCATCGATAACTTCATTTAATCGCGTCAGAAATTTTTCATCGGACGACGAGATAGCAATGTTTCTGGGTTTAAGCATTATTTGTTTGCTAAAAATTTCGGAAAGCACTTTACGTGTTGCCAGTAACTGCTCAATTTGAATTTTAAGCAGGTCGATTTTAAAGGGTTTACTAACGTATAAGTCGGCACCACTTTTATAGCCTTCCATTTTGCTTTCGTCGGCTGCTTTAGCTGTAAGCAATATAATAGGAATGTGGCGGGTTTTTTCGTTGTTTTTTAATTGTTTTGTAAGTATAAGCCCGTCGGTATGGGGCATCATTACATCCGAAACGATAATAGAAGGAACAGTTTCAATGGCTTTTTTGAATCCTTCGTCTCCATTAAATGCTATGTGGATTTGAAAAGATTGATTTAGTGCATTTTCGAGATAAGCACAAAGGTCTTTGTCGTCTTCGATAATTAGTAATGTTGGTTTTTTGGGCTCAGTATGTGGTTTAGCGCCGTTGGTTTGGTTATTAGCTGAATTTCCATTTTCGAGTGCTTGAAGTTTTTCTGAAGGCATAATGGGTTGCAGGGCAATTTTTTTGTCTTTAATATGTTCATCTCCAATGGGCAAATATAGAGTAAACGTGGTGCCTTCGTTTAATTTGCTGCTTACTTCAATTGAGCCTTTATTGAGTTCGACGTATTCTTTTACAATTGACAGGCCAATGCCTGAACCGGCCATTTCGCTATTGTTTTTTTGTTTGCTTTGATAAAAGCGATGAAAAATATGAGAAAGATCTTCGCTTGGTATTCCAATTCCGTTGTCGCTAACCGAAATGCAAACCCACTTTGTGTTGCTGGCTTTTTTTCTGATGCGTGAAACTTTTGTTTGCTCTTCCGCTTTTGGATAAAGTGAAATACGTATCGTTCCTTTTGATGGTGTGTATTTAAAAGCATTCGAAAGGATATTGTAAATGGCTGTTGTCATCATTTCGGTATCTATCCAAATTTTATAATCATCGTCGATTTTTGATTCAAAAACCAGTTTTATGTCTTTGTTGTAACTTTTTTGCATAAAAAAGCTGGTAATTTCTTTAAGGAAATTACGAATTTTTACTTCGGTAAAATGAGGCTCAATACCTCCCTTGTCGATTTTTCGCAGCTGTAGTAGTTGGTTTGTAAGATGAATAAGCCGGTTTACATTTTTAGAAACCAGCTCTAAATTTTTTCTCGATTGTTGGTCGATATTGCCGTGGGTAATTACATCGTCGAGCGGATTGCTTATTAAGGTAAGTGGCGTTCGTATCTCGTGCGATATGTTTGTAAAGAAGCGCATCTTAGCTTCGGTATTTTCAATTAGGTTCGTGCGTTCGATATGTTCAATGAGCAAACGGTTTTTTTCGGTAGCTTTAATCAGCGAATAGCGTCTGAAAATTAGTAATCCAGTAATCAGAAGAATAAAATAAACAGGGTAAAACCAAATGCTTCGCCAAATGGGAGGCAATACATTAATGATAAGCTCGGTGGGTTTTGTACTCCAAACTCCGTCGTCGTTGCTTGCAATAACCTGGAAAGTGTATTTGTCTTCCCATAGGTTGGTGTAGCTAACACTGTGCTCGTTGTTGCTAAGTATGCGCCATTCGTCGTCGAAACCCAGTAAGCGATAGGCGTATTTGATTCCATCCAGGTTGTTGAGGTGGCGAGCCGAAAATTCAATTGAGAAATCTTTATGCTTGTGGTTTAAAGTTATTTCTTTTGTATTGGCGATATCTTTTGTTAGAATAACTTTTCCTTTAATTTCTTCGTTTGGATTTACAATCTGGTTTAGCACTTTCAAACTCGAAAAAACCACATCGTAAGGCGTATTGTTAACCAAAATCTCTTCGGGGTTAAAAAATGTAAGACCATTAACACCTCCAAAATACATTTGTTGTCCATTGGCCGAAAAGAAAGCATTTGAGTGAAACTCATTGCTTTGTAATCCATGGTTTGTATCGTAGTTCACAAATCGCTGGTTATTTTTTTCATATTTCGATAAACCTTTGGTTGTGCTTAACCAAATATTTCCTTCGTTATCTTCAAGAATTCCATATATCAGGTTAGCTGGCAGTCCGTCTTTTTCGGTAAACGATTCAAATTTTGCCTTTCCTTGTAGAAATAAATCGTTATTTTCGGGCTTGGTTAAATCAATACGGTTTAATCCGCCGCCTGTTCCAATCCAGATGATCCCCTGCGAGTCTTCCAATACGCAGTAAATATCGTTATGAAGTAAAGTGCCTTTTTCGTAGCTTACAAAATTGTTGTATCCTTTTTTTACGGCATCAAGCCCTGTTACATTCAGCCCGCGCCCTTTGGTGCCAACCCAAAGCTTGCCTTTCGAATCGTCGTAAACCGAAAGTATGATGTCGCCGCTGAGTGAACGCGAATCGTGGGGATGGTTGGATATGAAACGGATTTCGCCACTGTTAAACATTTTTAAACCAAGCCCTTGCCCCCACGAACCAATCCAAAGGTCGTTCTGTCTATCCTGATGAAGAGCAAAAGTGAAACTCCCGGTTGGAAACGATTCGAACCTTCCGTTATTATCGAACGAAACAAGGTAATTCGAAGCCGTTCCAATCCATAGTTTGTTTTGTTTATCAAGATGAAGCGATATAATTTCGTTCGATGTCAGGCCGTTGTCGTAAGGTATTTCGTCGATGTGCCTTGTTTCAATCTTGTTGCCAGGCAGTAAGCGCAGGTAGTCAAGTCCGTTGTAAGCCGAACCAACCCAAACTTCGTTTTCATTGCCTGTAATGGCGGTTACCAGGTTCGAGGTGAGGTTGAGCCCGGTTGGCGTATAATTTTCGAGATGATTGAATTTTTTCCTATATAGGTCGAGTGTTACCACACCACGACTTTCGGTGCCAATCCATAAAATGCCCGAATTGTCAATCAACAGCGAGTTGATGATGTTATCGCCAATATTGTACGACATAGGGCTGTTGTTGTAAAAGCTGTGGATGTTATCTTTGGTGTCCCACATAATAACGCCTGCACCACGAGTAGCAATCCATAAATTTCCATCGTCATCGCTGATAATCTTTTCGACCCATGAGGCATTGGTTCTTGTCCAGGGTTCATAGTCGTCGGTTAATTCTACTTTTTGAGGTTCGAAGTTTTCGAAATATAATTTAGCTAAACCTTCCGATGTGCCAATCCATAACGTACTGTCCTTATCCCAAACCATCGAGTTGATTTTTGCCTCTGTAAGCCTGCCTAAATCGATTTGGGTAAACGATAAACTATTGGGTTTATATAAAAACAGACCTTTGAAAGTGCCAACAACAACATGGTCGTTTTTGAGTATTTTGGTTGTAACTACCGATACCGAAAGTCTGTCGTAGGGCAGAAGGGTGTTGTCTGTTGTGAGATAAACCGAGTTAGTCGAAAGGTTAGAAAATTGATACTCGTACCTGTTCAACGGATCGGGAATGCCTGCAAACAAACCTGTGTTGGTGCCAATAAAAAGGTTGCCATCGCTGCATTCCGATACCGAAGTTACTGTTTCATCGATTATCTCGAGATTATCAAATTTTTTGAAACGGTTTTCATCTTTAATGTAATAATTTAAACTACCGCCCCGGGTACCTATAAAAATATTCCCTTTGCTATTGCTGCTTAGAAATAATATTTCGTTATTGCTAATGCTGTTCGGATTGCCCGGATCTGTTTTAAAAGTGCGAAAACGGTAGCCGTCGAAGCGATTTAAACCGTCTTTGGTCCCCATCCATATAAAACCTTGTGGGTCTTGTGTTAACGATAGAACCGATGATTGAGAAAGTCCATCTTCTGTCGAAAAAGTTCGGAATTGTATATTGGAATAACTTTCAGTTTCTGAAGCCCTGAGTGTAAATTTTATGGTGAGTAAACTAATAAAAAGTAAAACAAAAAGTAGTTTCATATACTCTGTTAATTTCAAAATTTTCAAGCCACTTTTTTAGTTGAGCTGTTATTCTTTTTTATTTCTCTTGGGTCTCGACA
>JAFGGY010000151.1 GCA_016930365.1 Prolixibacteraceae bacterium
ATATAAACAACATGTACAAAATTCAAAATCTAAACAAGATTGACGAAAAAGGTTTAGAGTTGTTTCCTGCTGACCAATACGAGATCAACAGTGAATTCACTGAACCGGATGGCATTATTCTGCGTAGTTTTAAAATGCACGACATGGAATTGCCCTCCTCTCTGAAAGCAGTAGCCAGGGCCGGTGCCGGTGTTAACAACATCCCTATCGACAAATGCACCGAAAAAGGCATTGTCGTTTTTAACACACCCGGAGCCAACGCCAACGGTGTTAAAGAACTGGTAATTGCAGGTATTATGCTAACATCGCGCGATATTGCAGGTGGTATTGAGTGGTGCAAATCGTTAAAAGGTAAAGGCAGCGAAATTGCCACCCTGATTGAAGCCGGAAAGAAAAATTTTGCCGGTCAGGAAGCCAAAGGGAAAAAACTTGCCGTAATCGGGCTGGGAGCCATTGGTGTTTTAGTTGCCAATGCCGCACAAGCCATCGGGATGGAAGTAGTGGGATACGACCCTTACATGTCGGTTAAAGCTGCTTTAAAACTAAGTCGCAACGTAAACGTAGCCGCCAGTATCGACAGCCTGTTGGCCGATGCCGACTACGTAACCATTAACATACCGCAAACCCCCGAAACGGTAGGATATATTAATAAAGAACGAATAGCCATGATGAAAGATGGTGTTCGTATATTGAATTTTGCCCGCGGTGGTCTGGTAAACAATGCCGATATTAAAGAAGCACTCGAAAGCGGAAAAGTAGCCAAATACATTACCGATTTTCCCGATGCCGATGTACTCGACATGACAAATGTTATTGCAGTACCCCACCTGGGTGCCTCAACCGAAGAATCGGAAACCAACTGCGCCATTATGGCTGTAGAGCAAATGCGCGAATACCTCGAAGATGGAAATATTACCAACTCGGTGAATTTCCCGGCTGCCCAAATGGAACGCCACGACGGAGCTCGCATTCTTATTGCCAACAAAAACATTCCGAATATGGTTAGCCAAATCACAACCATTTTGGCCGGAGCAGAAGTTAACATTGCCGGAATGCTAAACCGCAACCGTAGCGACATTGCCTACAACATTATCGATGTAAACCGCAGCGAAGTAGCACCGGAAATTATCGACAAGCTTAAAGCCGTTGAAGGTGTATTTTTGGTTCGGGTTTTGCCGGGATAATAAACAACCTTTTTTTATCAAATATCATAAAAGGAGGCTCAGCAGCCTCCTTTTTTATTATAAACCTGAAAAACCAAGACATGCAAAGCCTAAAAGCAGGCGTTGGGTGTGAACAATCTCATAGTTGTATGCTGCTTTTTTGCTAATTTTGCAAAACAACCTTTAAATCTTAAATCAATGTCAGTACATAAGGAAATACGCAAAGTAACCACCCACGTGTTATCTGAAATGAAGCTACGTGGCGAAAAAATATCAATGCTAACCGCTTACGATTACAGCATGGCTCGTCTGGTTGACGAAGCTGGCATCGATGTAGTTTTGGTAGGCGACTCGGCATCGAACGTAATGGCCGGAAACGAAACCACCTTACCCATTACCCTCGACCAAATGATTTACCATGGCAAATCGGTTGTTAAAGGGGTTAAACGAGCACTGGTGGTGGTTGACATGCCCTTTGGCACCTACCAGGGAAATTCGAAAAAAGCCGTGCAATCGGCCATTCGCATCATGAAAGAAACCCACGCCGATGCAGTTAAAATTGAAGGCGGCAAAGAAATTATCGAATCGATAAACCGAATTATCTCGGCCGGCATACCCGTTATGGGGCACCTGGGGCTTATGCCACAATCGATTCACAAATACGGCACATATGTAGTAAGAGCAAAAGAAGACGAAGAAGCCAAAAAACTAATAAGCGATGCCAAACTGCTTGAAGAAGCCGGATGCTTTGCCATTGTACTTGAAAAAATACCCGCCACGCTGGGCGAAAAAGTAGCCAGCGAGCTAAAAATACCCATTATCGGTATAGGTGCAGGCGGCAGCGTTGACGGACAAGTATTGGTAATTCACGATATGCTGGGCATTACACAAGAATTTTCACCTCGATTTTTACGTCGTTATCACAACCTGGCAGCCGAAATAAAAGGGGCAGTAGGCGCCTATATCGAAGACGTAAAATCGCGCGACTTTCCCAACAATAAAGAACAATACTGATACCGCCAAACATGACCGAAAACCATTCGAAAACCATTTTAATCACCAAAGCATCGGGCGATCAGGAGCCTTTTTCGACAGCCAAGCTACGAAACTCGCTTGAACGCGCCGGTGCCGACAGCGAAGTTACCAACCAAATTATTGACGATATCGTATCGTGGATAAAAACAGGTATGCACACCCAAAAAATTTACGACCGGGCTTTTCAGCTTCTTCGTTCGAGAAAATACACAACCGCCTCGCGCTACAAGCTTAAAAAAGCCATAATGGAACTCGGAAATACCGGCTTCCCTTTTGAACATCTGGTTAGCCGGGTTATGGAAACACAGGGCTATAATACTCAAACCGGCGTTGTAGTACAGGGACGTTGTGTTACGCACGAAGTGGATGTAATTGCCACAAAAGGGAATCACCAAATACTAACCGAGTGTAAATATGCACAGGATGCAGGTAAACCCGTGAGCGTAAAAGTGCCGCTTTACATTCGATCCAGAGTAGAAGATATTGTGAAAAAGCGCGAAACGCTGCCCGAATACCATGGTTTCAACTTTACAGGCTGTATAGCTACCAACACACGTTTTACCAGCGATGCCATCGATTATGGCACTTGCAACGATATGTACATGCTAGCCTGGGACTATCCGCGCGGAAACGGATTAAAAGACCTGATTGACCGGAGTAAAATATACCCCATAACCGTATTGCATAAGCTAACCAAAGAACACAAACAGAAACTGATGAACAAAGGCATCGTAATATGCCGCCAGATTACCGCTAAGCCCGAAGTGCTTCAACCACTTCAGCTTACTTCAAAACGAACAGACGAAGTACTTAACGAGATTCATAACCTCACCAACAATGAATCTTAGGATACACTCCCCTTCTCTTTCATTTGAGAAGGGGATTTTTTTTAGAAACCTATTACACAAAATTATGTAAAAAAAATATCGCTAACATCAGAAAATTTTCTAAACAGATATTGTTTCTATTAACATTGTTAATTATATTTGCATTGTTAACAAAACAAAAAATGACATGAAAAACAAAGAAATTCAGGAAAAAAGAATGAAAGAATATTTCATTCAGGCTACCAGAAACATTTTAAAATCGGAAGGCATAAAAGGAATAAGTGTTCGCAATATTGCCGACCAGGCCGGTTACTCGTATGCCACTTTATACAATTATTTTAAAGATGTAAACGACCTGGTTTTTTTATGTGTAAACGATTTTCAGAAAGAATGCAAAGAATACACTATTAATCAGACGAGTAAAACTTCTGACGGCATCGATAAATTAAAAAAAATCGTTATGGCGTACATCGGTTATTTTATTGAATATCCGGGCATATTCGATTTATTTTACATAGCCCCGATTGGCGATTTTGGCACAAAACAAAGTACAATCGATGTTATAAACAACTCGCTTGATGAAGTGTGCGAAACGCAATGGAACTATTGCATTACCCATAATATTTACACGTCGGTGCAAGTCGGAATCTTAAAAAATAAACTTAAATACACCGTAATTGGTTTGCTTTTGCTTTATTTAAATAGACGGTCGCCCAAATCGTATTCTGAATTCATGAATAATGCGAACAAAGAGGTTGAGCAGCTTATACGAAATTAAAAATTCGTATTCATCTAATTATCTGCTATTTTATTCACATCGCATAGCATTTTTAATCAACTATGGTATTGGATACATTTTTAATTTGATCCGGTAAAATGTTAAGATTGCCTTCCCAAAAATATTGGTAAAAGCAATCTTTTCATTTTTGCACTTTAACTCTCGATGATGAAAAATGGAAGAACAGATTCCAACTAACAATGCAAATACGCATTAGCAAAAGTTATTCTGCATCAAGTAATGAATAACTTTCAACAGACGACTTTACAAACTCGCAGGGCATCATGGTTATCTTTTCAATTTCGGCAATGGTTTTCTCTTCGTTGTGCAGGCGGTAGCAAAGGTGTTCCATCGACTCGCCCACCTCGATAATGTGCCGGTCGGGGTCGTAAAAGCGTACCACGCGTTGCCGCCAGGGTTGTTCGAGCATGGGGTGTACCAATTCAACACCGTTATCGAGTAAACGCTGGTTGAAAGCTTCCATATCGTCAAATTCGAAGTAGATTTCAAAATTATTGGCTCCATGGTCAATTTTCTTACCATCGATAAGCTGAGCAAAATGGCTTTGCAAATGCAGGGCAAAATTGCCTTCAAAGGTGATGTTTTCGCCAAAGTCCATAATGACTTTTTGCTCCAACACCGTTTCGTAAAAACTACGTGCACGTTGCATGTCGGCTACTACCAGCAGCGGACAAATAAATTTTGGTTTGTTTAGCATACTTTTTATTTTAACCGCAGAAAACAGAGAAATTCAGAGAGAAAACAGCGTTTTTTTCGCTGTGTCAGCGTGTCGCTGTGTTTTTTATGATTAATTATTTTCGCTAAAACCTAATATGTACCCATTCAAATCTTTTAAATAGAACTCGTTGGCACCGTACCAGGTGGTTTTGATTTTGGTAACTTTGATTCCGTTTGCTTCCAATTTAGAATGCAGTTCAGCCAAGCCTTCAATTTCGAAATAAAAAGAAATGGATGCGCCAATGCTATCATCTTCGGCAAGTTCTACATCGTGAACAAAGCTGTCGGTGCGCTGGAACATCAGCTCAACAGCTCCGCATTTCATCATAGCAAACACGTAGGTTTTTCCTTCGAGCAGTTGCTGGTCAACGCCATCTTGTGTTTCGGGCACGGCCGCTGTAAGGGCAAAGCCCAAATGGTTCTGGTAATACTTTACGGTATCCAACACATTAGCTACCGCGAGGTTGGGTGTCATTTTCTTCATTTTGCTTTTTTTACCACAACGGACACAAAGGGTTTTCACTAAGTACTCAAAAGAATTATTGCCACTTTAAATAATCCAAGTGCCGCTATGTTAAGTTTTACTTATTACAAAGCTACTCCTTACCGCGGGTTGATAATTGTAAAAATCGGACGTTTTTGTTTTCGTGCAAAACTTTTGGGGTGGTACCAGTAAAACGCTTCACCACTTTTATAAAGTGCGACTGGTCGTGATAATTGCCTACAGGCTTTAGCTCACCCTTTGCAATGCTTTGGTAGGCAGCATGACATTTAAGTATGTTGGCAAAAGTTTTCAGCGATAGACCATACCGGCTGTTGAACCATCGATTTATTTGGCGGCTGCTCCACCCCACTTTTTGCGACAATTCGTTTACGCTGATGTTCCCATCGGCGCTGTAAAGAATATTAAAAAGCTTTAGTTTCCGAGGGTCGATGGCAGGCATTGTAGGTATAATTACAGCAATATGGTTTTCAATATGACGTTTGAAATTATCAAAATCGTTAAAAACAGCATTCGTTGTACCCCAATAATCGAGTGGAAGTTCAAGCGATGAATCAATAATTTGTTGAATGGGTGTTTGAAAAATATACTCCGAAGCAATAAGTTTAAAGCGCACGCCAAAATGCCGGGTATGCTTTACATAAGGCACATCGATGGGATTGACCCATGTTCCGGTTAAAAAGGTTTTTTGGTGATTTTCGCCAACAAAGCGGTAAATCAAGTCGAAATAGCCATCGGGCAAAATGGTGTATTCGCCTTCGGCTTCTTGCGTATCAGAAAACCAATAGCATTTCACAAAATTGCACAAGCTGCTATGTGGTTTATTTTCGAGGTAGAGCATAGTGAAAGTATTAATAAATATTCAATGAGAGATTTCCGAATACCTGTCTGCCGAAAAGCACCTGTGTTTTTGCCTTCGATGATTTTGATTATATACACATAAACCGCATTTAATCATTTTCACTTTAACTGCTGACTCTTTTAAATTATTTCAATTTTTTTAATCCATTCTCTAAATCTAGGACTTTTAGCTTTTATCTTATCGAGACCAATTGCTTCAGCCAAAATATTACCATATACGATTTTGTTATAACCAAGAATAATTCTTTCTAATCTATGTGAAGGAGATGTTTCTCTGTTGTTATTAATCATCTCCGGATTACTGTATTGTTGGAATGTTTGGGTTAGTTCATCGATACCAACTAATTCTTTGGGCGGTATTTGTTCATAAAAGACATCTATATCATTGAAAAGTAGTCCTTCAAATTCGTGCAGTTGTAAATATGGAATGAAACGAAATCTTAAAGAATCTTCAATATCTTCTAACATCCCTTGCTCAAGTATCTCCATCGTTTCACTTTTATTTAGATTTCGCTCTGCATCATCCCACATAGGGAAATTGTATTTACCATATAATCCATAATAATCAATAAGAGTTGTTACAATTGCAGTTGAATCATTTTTTAAATGAAGAGTTATTTGTTTTTGTAATTCTGACCATTTTACAATACCCCCCATTGATTTCTTAATAAGCGGCGATTGAATGTAGATTTCTTTTTTTGCGAAGTACGGAGTTAGGATTGTATTGCAGAATTCTTTTTCTGTTTCACCTTCACATATAATAATAACTCTTTTCATTTTTCAATAATTTGGTTGACCTGTAGTTATTATGTTCCTTTTCCATAAATCATCAATAGTAAAATCCTCTAACCATTCTTGAAGTTTATTTTCATCTAAACGATTAAACTTAGAACACCCGTCAACTTGATCAACTGTTACAATTGAATCAGGCGAAAAATGACTTATTAAATCGGTGGATTGTGTCGCAATAATTACTTGAGACCCTTTTGCTGAGACTGATTTTATCATACCAGCTAATTTTGCAATTGCAGAAGGATGTAACCCTAGTTCTGGTTCATCAATGATTATCGTATCTGGCAAATTAGGCTGCATAAATAAAACGGTTAATGCAATAAACCGAATTGTTCCATCGGATAAATCATTAACGCCATAAACTATGTCACTATATTTATCTTTCCATTGCAACTTCACAAACCCCTCTGCATTAGGGATAAAATAGAAATCTGAAAAATACGGTGCTATTGATTGAACTGTTTTTACAATTTTATTATTTCTACTTTACCAAATTAAGTTTTCTTATAATATCTGTCAATATCCGCTTGTCTTTTTTGATGCCTGATTCGAATATGTTCCATGCA
>JAFGGY010000152.1 GCA_016930365.1 Prolixibacteraceae bacterium
CGGCTTCTAGTGTCCTTGTCTTTACCTTGTTTCGCAGGGCTGGCAGGTAGCTTCCCCTGGTCGCTCCTGCCTGCCCGCTCAACAAGGGCAAAGCCATCGGCCAGCTATCCGCCTCCGACCGGCCCGGGGGCAGAGCAACTATTCAGCCATTGGTTTTATCATACTTTCAATAAATTCTATTTCTTCTTCGGTCAAACCGTATTTTTTATAGAGTTGTTGGTCGATTTCAGGTATTGATTTGCTCCAGTCAATGTCTGATTTAGACGTGAAGTTTTGAAGAGGAATATTACGCCATACATCTTTCTTATTATCTTGAGTAACTTTCAATGA
Organism: Prolixibacteraceae bacterium; assembly: GCA_016930365.1. Classification (GTDB taxonomy): domain Bacteria; phylum Bacteroidota; class Bacteroidia; order Bacteroidales; family Prolixibacteraceae; genus Roseimarinus. The sequence goes on from JAFGGY010000152.1 coordinate 331, forward strand.
ACCTAGAAGTAATCGAGTAAATTTTGTCTTTATATATGAGAGTAAATTATTTGCCTCATTTTTTGTTTTTAATGCCCCTATGCTTATAAATGTTTGGTTATGGCCAACAGCTTTATCACCAACAAGAGGGGTGGAAAGAGTTTCCCCTAAAGTTCCTGTACCATTTGATTTCGGCAATATTACCTTGTAAAAATCTAAGTTGGCATGTTTATCAACATATTTTCTTTTAATCCATTTTAAAACTCTGGAATTATCTATACGACCTATTATCTGAATGTAATCCACACCATCATTTGGTTTTGTATTAAGAAAGATATCATCCAACTTTTCGAATATATTAGTTGTCAAATCGTATAAATGACCTTTGCTTAATTTCGCCTCTATTTCAGGATGTATAGAGTGAAGACTCTTACTTAAACGATAGCTTTCTGGTGCATAAACCCAATCACTCAATGATTCAAACGAATCATCAACTACTTTTTCTAAAATTGTTTCGATTTCTGGATATGAAGAAAAGGTTCCTATTTTCCCAAAATTTTGACTCTTATCTCTAAATGTTACAGCCACACCACCTTTAATATCAACATTTGGGAAAACTTTGGTACTATCACTTTCATACCATATAACTTTAAAATGCTTATCCTTTAGTATTCTTTCATTCCACTCCTTAGGGGTTTTACCAGCATTGAACAAAAATCTGCCTGGGGTTATGAAGGTAACTTTATCTGAAATTTTAAAAGCGATGTCCAAGAAAAGATGATAAATAGGTTTATCGCTTGTACCTTCGGTTGTTAACTGATAGGGCGGATTGCCCACTACTGCATTAAATTTCATATCGTTATTGTTATTAGCTTTCCAATAAGAATTTCCTTTTTTTACTTTTTCGACAAATTTTTCACTTCTTTCCGTGATTTGCCGTACCAAATCTTCAAAATAATGTGCATTTATTGTAGCTTTTCTAAAACCAATTAAAGTACGCTTGGTAATACTTTTAGCCATAGGTGTTTTGCAGATTACAAAGAGGTTTTCTGCTACCGTTTTATCCCAAAGTTCCAATTGTTGATTAATAGTTAAAGTATTTGGTTCTTTAGTAGGATATATTTCTAATACACGCTTACGGAAAATAGTGTAAGCAACATAAAGCGGATAAAGCCCCGATTTTGAGTTTATCTCCAATATTTTAGAATCCGAAGAAAAAACAGTTTCCGTTACCTCGCCCTGCGAAACAAAGTGTGGTTCGTTTATGGTTTTTTCGCGGTTTTCATCTAAAAACACGTAACCGCCCAGGCAATCGCCCAAGTGCATGTTTACCACTCGCCAAGGAGTTAAAACGGTTTCTTTATCGGGGTTTCTAAAAGTGCCAAATATTGACGTAATTCGTTCTATGCGTTCTTCAATTGTCTGTTGGTCGGCTGCACGGGCAAGTGCCCTTATCCGTTTACCGGCCGCTCGAAAAACATCGGGTTCGTAATATTTTTTGAATTTCAAAAAGGTGGGTTTATCCACGCCTTTGGGCATAAATTCTTCCCACGATTGGTCGTCAACCAAATCGGTAAAATTATCAATCGAAATTTCGGTTTCTTCGTTGGTTACATCGGCACCATAAATGAGCAAAGGCATGCGAATTGAAATACCCCGAAGTATTGAAATGGCACTATCGCGGTTTTTCTTTTTCTCTGTTTTTTCAGCAAGTAGTTTTTTTTCTTCTTCGCATAATTCTGTTTTCTTCTTTTTCTTTGCAGTTTCGAGCTGTTCGTATTCTTCATCGGTAAAACCTTGCTTGTTTACATCAATGTCGCCACTTTTTGGCATTGCCTTGGTGCTTCCAATAATCTTTTTAAGTCCGTCAAATTCTTCTAATTCCACCGACTCTAATTTCATCAACTGGTCGTTATTGTACAAATAACCGTCTTCAAAACCATTGCGCACTACACGTTCAACATATACCTTTTTAAGCTGTTCGAGCATTCCGTTAACGTCATAGCTACGCATTTGGGAACCATGGACTGAAATTATCGGGCAGAAATTGAGGAATTCGCCCATTATCTTACGGTCTTCGCCAGAAGTTTTGCCTGCCTTTGCTGATACTTTTGCGGTTTCGGCAATCACTTTTAAAGTACGGTCGGGAGCAAAATCAAAAACAAAACACTCTTCTTTAACTTTTCCGTTGATTGTTGCAGGCGTTTGTACCCTGAAAATGGTTTGCATGTACGAAGATGCTGCCGTATTATGCGAACCCGAGAGCATAAAAACTGCCGTCCATGCTTTAACAGAAACACCCGTAGTTAATCTCCCACAAGAAAGTGTAATTGTATAAGTTTCATGAGGTTTATTCGTTATTGCATTTTCAACTTTTTTTAATGCTTCTTCGTTGGTTTCTTCTTCATCGCCATCGCCTGCTACATTAACAATTTTGAATTGCCCGAAAACAGGATGGGATTGAAGCATTGTACTCAATGCTCTGGCTTCTTTAACCCCAGGCACCATCCAAAGCGAATGGCGAAAATTATCTCGGTATTCATCGGTTGAATAGGGGTAATTGCTTTCTTCATCGTGCTTACAAATAAGGTTTAAAAATGAAAGCACATCCTTGTGGTGAATATAACCTCCGGTTTCATCCACTCTAAAAAACTCACGGAAGTTAAAAGCTACTTCTTCATCAATAAAACCTGCAACTAGCTTTCCAATATCGTATGTGAAGATATTCATTTTGGGAAGTGAAGCATAAGGGTTTGGGTCGCCAAAATGGACTTTATCCCAGTCGGCCTTGGCTTTTTGTTCCATCACATAATCCCATGTATAAATTTCTTCTTCCTTATAGTTGTCTAAAAGATTAAACGGTGTACCCGATAAGTGAAGGACTTTGGTATCTGTTTTTTTGAGTTCGGAAATTACATTAATACCTAGCTCAGTTTGTGTGCCTTCGTGTGCTTCATCTACAATAATAAAATCCCATTGTGTAGAAAAAATCTCATCGTTTTTATTAAAGTTTCCACCCACAAGTTCGGAGCCTCTTAGGTCTTGCATGGAAGCAAAGTAGATAAATTTCGTTTTTCCTTTTTTACAAAGCTTTTCTAATGTGTCGAAAGTATTTCCTTGATTTTTAGACCCGTAGGAATATTCTGGCAAATCATAGAATATTTTTCCGAAATCTTCGAACCATCCTTTATCTACAACTGGACGATGAGTTAAAATAAGTGTTCTGGTAAATAAATGTTCCTTTGCAACCTGAAGAGCCGATAAGGTTTTTCCAAAACGCATTTTTGCAAACCAAAGCATTTCATTACTCTTTTTAAATTGCTTTATGGTTTTCTCTATAGCTTCTAATTGTTCAGGTCTGAAAACAATAGGATTTTGAGTAGTTGAAATTTCACTAGCTTGCAAGGAATCTTTTCCCTCTTTTACCGCAGAAATTGCTTTTTTAATGGTTTCCAGATCGGTTTCGAACCATTCATTGGCTTTATTTTTTGTATCGAAAGTTTTTCTTTTAATTCCTGAACGCAATAAAACATTGTGAATTTCGGCATCAGAAAAAGCTTTAATTGTTCCTTTATCGGCATAAACCGAAACTTCGGTGTAAAGTAAATCATAGGCAATGCCAGCCGTTTGAGTATATTGGTCAATACGATTTTTCGCAGCTCTGTTTAATGCCTTACTATTTGGTTCTAACCCCCAAATATTATCGTTATTAGAAGTTGCTTCGCCAACTTTTAAGCAGCCCCTGTGTGCCTGGTCGTTAATGCGAAACACATAAATTAATTTAAGCTTTAGCGATGATGTGAATTTCATATTATAGAAGGATTATGTTCGATGTATTTTGAAATGTTGATTTTTAATTTCAGCAAGTAGATTATCCATTCGGCTAAAAGCAAAACATTTTTTACCAACATCTTTAAGCGAAGCTCCAAAATGGAATAGCTGCTCATTATCCAGAATTAAAAACCGATCGTGAAAACCCTTGTTCTCAATTAAATCAATTGGCGGGTATTGTTTGTTGTGTTTTAAAAGATCCTTCTTCAGAGAATCACTAATTCGGGTTAAAACTTGACATTGTACATCCTTGTTTCGCTTAGTAAGCATCAATAAAGTATTTTCATCTACATAATTATCGATGAGTAATATCGATGTTTTTGCCGTTTTAATTAGATTTATGACAAACACATGAGCATCAAAAAGTTGCCCTTCGAAAAAAACACCTTGCTTAGGAGCCAAATCTTTATTTAGCACTTCAAAAATTTGTTCAATTTTCTTGTCAGTGTTATGTTGTTTTAATTCAATTCCTTCCATGCGACTTAATAAACCATGTAATTGTGCTAACGATTTTCGCATGGAAATAAAGGCTTTCATTATCTGGATGCTTACATTTATTGCAATATCGGTGTGCAATACGGCCGATAGCATTGCAATTCCTTGTTCGGTAAATACGTTTGGTAAAAATCGCCTACCACCATGTCCCTCACTTGAGGTGCCAGATTGGAACTTCAAGTCTTGCCATTCTTGTTCGGTAAGTTGAAACATAAATTCTGCCGGGAAACGATTGGGATTACGCTTTACAGCCCTGTTTATAAATTTGGTTTCGGTATTGTACAACTCTGCCAAATCGCTGTCAAGCATAACTTGTACCCCTCTTACTATATGTATTTTATTTTCTATGTTGTTTTTAACTAAATCCATACGAATAGTTTTTTTGGCAATCTCACTTATTTCTATTTATTAAATCAACAAACCTAATCTTTCGGCCTTTTTTTTCGCTTTCTAAATCTTTGTTAGGCCAATCTTTTATTAGGCAGTAGGTTCCGTTATGTTTATGTATTGTTTCTTTTTGACAACCCTCACATGGGGTTTCTTTGGTTTCAGTTTCGCCAAAAAGATTGGTTGTTGTAGTTGTTACAATTCCGCATGAATTTGGAATTACACCTTTAAGTCCATCCATTTGCCAAACATTCCATGATATAATATAGGCTATGTATTGTATTGATTTTAACAACGGTTCTTTTCCGAATTTCTCTTTATAATTTTCAATGAATGTAACAAGCATAGCTTCTCTGGCAATGAATAAGCTATCTCCATGAAATTCAAAAGCATACGTGTTTTTGAAAGCAGTCTGTGCCCATTCAAGCCATTCTCCCGAATTTTCTACATTTTCATTAATAATCCTGAGCTTTCGATCTAAAATGCCGATGCGTTTTTCAATTGGTATAAATTCTCCTGTAGTAGTATCGTAGCGGCTTGTAATGTAAGGAGCTTCACCGCAAGCCATTTCAAGTCGGGTGTCACGCACATAATCTTTCCATGTTTTATTTTCAGGAAAAGTTATTCTTTCGTTGTTGACTGACCATTTAAAATCGTTCGATTTTTCCAGTTCCGTATTAAAAACATTTTCTCTGCCAAACCATGCATTATCTATCAAATTGTTTTGGGCATTGCAAATCCATGATGGGGTAAATACCTCAGCCATGTCTTTTGACCTTGTTTGTTGAAGTAATTTATTTTTCTGAACACGTGGCATGATAATACTGCCATTTTTTTCTGTAATTAGTTCGGGGAGAATTTGGTCATCAAAACGATAGCCTTTGCCAAAGTGTTCATAATTATTGGTAGCCCAAAAAATATTTTTTTGTGTTGTGTGGTCGCGTAAAAGAATCTCAAGCACTTCGGGGTATTGCTTACGAATTTCATTTTCCAATATGTCTATTTCAGTCAGCATCTAATTGTTTTCTTAACCTCGATTTATTCGATTACTTTTTTTTTACTAAAATACTTTTAAACTTTTTAAATACCTTACTTTTCGATTCGATTTCTTTTTTTTCCTCCGAATTGATGAGCCGCTGTTTCTTGTATTTGTTAACAACTTGCTAAATTGCTAAACCCTGCCGATTTTTTTTTGTTACCTTTTAGGTTAGATTTTTACTTTTGATTGCAAACCGATATCAACATAATTACCGGCTTATGGAGTTTTTACTTATTGTGCTTATCAGTTTTTCCGGATCTTTGCTTTCACCGCTCTTATTCAGGCTTTTGCCTAAAAAAGCCGGTCTGATAATGGCAGCTATTCCATTGTTTTTGTTTAGCTGGGCTTCGGTTAAAATGTGGCATATTGTTGATGGTGTTGTTTTTCAGGAATCGCTTGCCTGGGTTCAAAGCTTTGGCCTTGATTTGCTGTTCAGGCTTGATGGGCTCAGTGTCTTCTTTTTAATGCTTATTACCGGGTTTGGGGTTTTTATCCATGTGTATGCTAATTCATACCTCGAAAATGACAAAAACCGGCCACGTTTTTTCGTTTTTTTGTCGTTGTTTATGGGAGCCATGGTCGGGTTGGTCATGTCGGGTTCATTGTTATTGATGTTCGTTTTTTGGGAGCTTACCAGCCTTAGCTCGTACCTACTTATTGGGTATTACCACAACAAGGAGAAATCGCGCGATTCGGCACTGCAAGCCATGTTGGTAACGGTTATGGGCGGCTTGTTTATGCTGGCCGGCATCATTCTCATTGGTCATGAAGCCGGCACTTTCCGTTTCGATGAGTTGATGGCCAACCCCGACCTTATACTGCAAAGCCCGAATGTAAACCTCATTTTTATACTGCTGGCTATTGGTGCTTTCACCAAATCGGCTCAATTTCCGTTTCACTTTTGGCTGCCCAATGCCATGGAGGCTCCTGCGCCTGTAAGTGCGTATTTACACTCAACTACAATGGTAAAAGCAGGGATATTCTTGTTGGCTCGCATATCGCCGGTATTTAATGGTTTACCGTTATGGCATGTTTTGCTTCCGGCCGTTGGTGGTTTTACTATGGTTTATGGTGCAGTAATGGCCATCATACACACCGATTTAAAGAAGATATTGGCTTACACTACGGTTAGTGCATTGGGAATAATGGTAATGTTACTGGGTATTGGCACTACAGTGGCTGTACAGGCTGCCATGATTTTTGTGCTGGCACATGCCTTGTACAAAGGAACTTTGTTTATGGTGGCCGGTAACATCGACCACGAAACCGGCACCCGCGATGTAACCAAACTTTCGGGCTTGCGGAAAAAACTTCCTTATACATTTGTTGCAGCTTTATTGGCTGCGATGTCTATGTCGGGGGTTTTGCCTTTTTTCGGTTTTGTGGCAAAAGAAATATTGTACCATGCCGCAGCCCACAGTCCGGGATGGAGTTACCTTACCCTTGCTGCTACGTTTATTGCCGGGGTGCTGTTTGCAGCCCTTGCTATCGAAATAGGCTATAAAATATTTTTTGGTAAGGAAGTTGAAACCCCAAAACATGCACACGAAGCTCCCCGGGGAATGTTGTTTGGTCCGCTATCGGCCGCTGTTTTAGGATTAGTTGGCGGCCTGTTTGCTGAGCAACTGGCGCAACCGCTTTTACACCATACCTCGAATGTAGTTTTGAAGGTTGACAGTGTTTTGAAACTTACGCTATGGCATGGGTTTACGCTCATTTTTGGGTTGAGTTTGCTGACCCTGGCAGCAGGTTGGGGGGTGTATCGTGTTCGGCATAAAATCAGAAGTTTTGCCGGTCGTTTTAATTTGAATAATCTTTTTGGGCCCGAAGCCATTTATCAAAAATTTATTCCCACTTTGTTGAAAGTTTCCAAGGCACAAACCCGTTTTTTTCAATCGGGCTTGCTCCGCAATTACCTGGTAATTATAGCCATGTTTTTTGTGGGGATGGTCTTTTTGGTTGTGGGCTTCGGCAGTTTTGATGTGCCATTTTTGGAATTGTTTCACTCTTCGGTTGGCTTTCGCTGGCACGAGGTTTTGATTGTGGCCATTATGCTTATTGCACTGGGTGTGTTGCTTACTTCAGAATCGAGGCTTACGGTTATTGTTGCACTAGGGCTGGTAGGGTATGGTACTGCCATGATATTCCTGTTCTTTGGTGCCCCCGACGTGGCCATGACACAATTTTTAATTGAAACACTGACGGTGGTTCTTTTTGTTCTTATTCTGAATAAACTGCCCAAGTTTGTTGATATTTCAACATCGATGCGGCGAAGGTTTATAACCCCGGCTTTGCTTTTTGGGCTTACCATGACGTTTTTGTTATTATGGGTACACCAAGGTGAAATTGACCCATCGTTGAAAGAATATTTTGCACAAAATAGTTACCTGCAAGCCAAAGGGCATAATATTGTTAATGTAATTTTGGTCGATTTCAGGGGGCTCGACACCCTAGGTGAAATTACCGTGTTGGTGGTTGCATCGTTGGGCGTTTATTCGTTGTTGAAAATTGTAAAAGAAGATAAACCCAAGGTGGGGAAGTGATTGTGGCGTGATGATCCCGATGTTTATCGGGATGGAAGAATGGAAAGATGGAAAAATGGAGTGATGGAATAATGGAGTGATGGAATAATGGAGTGATGGAATAATGGAGTGATGGGAAAATGGGGTGATGGGAAAATGGGGTAATGGGAAAATGGGTTAATGGAAAGTCAGATGGAAGTCAATGGAATTATTAAAAAAACATGAAATAATTTATTAATTACGTTAACAAAAGCCACCCCTTTAGGGTACCGGGGGGTAAATTGATTAAAATATGAAAACTGTAATATTACATACCACTGTTAAATTAATGATGCCGTTATTCTTTTTGTTTTCGGTGTTTTTGCTGTTCCGTGGGCATAACTTGCCGGGCGGGGGATTTATTGGTGGGTTGCTTGCAGCCATTGCCTTGTTCCTGCATTCGATGGTGTTTGGGGTAAACGTTACCACGAAATCGTATCGCTTGAACCCACGAAAACTCATGGCCGGTGGTTTATTTGTAGCCTTGATTGCCGTATTGGTTTCCGTGTTTATGGGGCTACCACTTTTTTCTGGTGTATGGAGCGATATACAATTACCATTGATTGGAAAATTGGGAACCCCCATGTTGTTTGATGTTGGGGTATATCTTGTGGTCGTTGGCGTGGTGCTGAATATTACCTTTGTTTTAACCAAGAACTGAGAAAAATGGATGTTTTATTATCGATAATAACCGGACTTTTATATGCCGTTGGATTTTACCTGTTATTGCATAAGGGTATGACCAAAATGATTATTGGCATCATGGCACTGGGGTATGCATCAAACCTTTTCATTTTTATTGTTGCCCGCCTTACCCGTGGCATACCCGCTTTGATTAAAGCCGGGGAAAGCACCGTTTCGGGTGAATATGCCGACCCCATTCCACAGGCATTGGTGCTTACTGCCATTGTTATTGGGTTTGGCATACAAGCCTTTGCCATAGTGCTGTTGCGCCAGGTTTACCTGAATACAGGCACTGCCAATATGGACGATTTAAATATAACCGACAAACTGGAAAATTAATATGGGAACCAACCAGGTAATTATCGCATCTGTACTGCTTGTTCCGCTTATAGCGGCCATTGCCAACCTTTTTTTCTGGGGGCAATCCAAACTGCAACGCATTTTGGGGAGTGTATTTGTTTTGGTACACCTGTTTGTCTCTGTTTTATTGCTCCGGCATATTATAAATCATGAATTCCTGGTGTTGAACGTGGGGGGATGGTTACACGGTTATGGCATCATGCTTGCAGTTGATAGCCTTTCGGCCGGAATGATTGTCCTTACCTCGTTTCTGTCGGTTCTTTCGTGGTTTTATTCATCAAAATGGTTTAAAGCCAAAAAAGTAGCTTATCTCTTCAATGTTGTGTTTTTCACCTTGCAGCTGGGGCTTATTGGCGCTTTTATGTCGGCCGACCTGTTTAACCTTTATGTATGGTTTGAAGTAATGCTGGTTAGCTCTTTCGTGTTACTAACACTTGGGGGAAGACGTTTTCAGCTCGAAGGGGCCATTAAATATGTAGCCATCAATGTATTTTCGTCAACTATATTTTTGGCAGGCGTGGGGATGATTTACGGATTGACCGGAACGGTTAACATGGCAGCTGCCGGCTTATCCCTCGATGGTATTTCGAATCAAACCCTGCCCATGGTCGCTGCTGTTTTCTTTTTGGTAAGCTTTGGGATTAAAGCGGCCATTTTCCCATTGTTTTTTTGGCTCCCGGCATCGTACCACACGCCACCCATTGGTATCTCATCGTTGCTTGTGGCACTTATGACCAAAGTGGGAATTTATACCCTAATCCGGTTTTTTACCATCATTTTCCCGCTCGAAGGAACAATGCTGAAGACCGTGTTTATGGTTCTTTCAGGTTTAACCATGGTGGTAGGGGTTTTTGGAGCTGCTGCCCAAACCGATTTTCGCAGGATTTTGTCTTTCCACATTGTATCGCAAATTGGTTATATGCTTATGGGGTTGGCTATTGGCACGCCATTGGCCATTGCCGGGGCTTTATTTTTTATTCTGCATAATGTGCTGGTAAAAACGAATTTATTCTTTATTAGTGGTCTGGTTGGCCATGTTGCCGGTACGTACAACCTGAAAAAACTGGGCGGGGTGTTTGGCGCCTTTCCAATTATTGCACTGGTGTTTGCTGTATCGGCTTTTTCACTTACGGGTGTGCCGCCGCTTACCGGTTTTTGGAGCAAATTTATGCTGGCCAAAGCCGGTTTTGTATCGGGCGACTGGGCTATTGTAGTTGTTTCGCTGTTTGTAAGTATGATAACCCTGTTTTCGATGACCAAAATATGGAACCAGGTGTTTTGGAAGCTTTTGCCCGAAGGAACGGTTTTTAAGCAGAAGTCGTTTCGTGAGGTGTTAAATAAATATCCGGTGATGCTTGGTGTTATAGGAGTTTTGACCCTTGCAATTATCGGGGTGAGTTTTTTTCCTGCTAATTTTATTGAGTTTGCCGAAAAAGCTGCCGGATACGTTGTTGAAAGAAGTGCGTATATTAACCATGTGTTGAACTTATAAAGAAAACAAATGATACGCTTGTTAAGATGGTTAGGGGTAATTGCCCTTGTTGTAACATTGGCAATACATGTAAAGTACGGCAACAGCTTGCCGTTACAATGGTATATTGCCCTGTTTTTTGGTATTGCAATAACTGGTTGGCTAAGCTCATTTTTCTATGCCCGAAAAGCTTTTATACAGGTAATATGGCTTGCCGAATTAACGGTGTATTTTTTATGGGAACTGATAAAAGCCAGCTTTGTGGTAGCACACGAGGTGTTAACCCCAACACATTACATGGAAGCCGGTATTATAGCCGTTCCGCTCGACACAAAAACCGACCTCGAAATAACCATTTTTTCATCGCTGGTGTCGCTTACTCCCGGAACGCTGAGTATTGATGTATCGGCTGATAAATCACATTTGTTTGTGCATGCCATGTACATCGAGAAAGGCGATACCGCAGCATTGGCACAAGAATTAAAAGAAGGATTTGAACGACGTGTTATCCGTATTTTTGAATAAAAAAGAACCATTATGAGCTTTATTCATATCATATTAACCGTGGTAATTGTGATTTTGGCAGCCAGTGCCCTTGTTGTTATGTACCGCTTTATAAAAGGGCCAACTTTGCCCGACCGTGTTACCGCTTTCGACCTAATTACAACCATTGTGATTGCCATTATCGTGGTGTTTTCCATACTGTGGGAATCGACCAATTTTTTGGATGTAGCCCTTGTATTGTCGCTCATTGCCTTTTTGGGGGCTATGTCGTTTGCATTTTATTTAACTAAAAGAAAGAAGTGATGCCTATACACGATATTTTCAGTATATTTTTGATTATTCTCGGGACTCTTTTTGTTGTGATTTCGGCCATCGGCATGATTCGTTTGCCCGACTTTTACCTGCGTATGTCGGCCATAACCAAGGCAGCTACACTTGGGCTTGCCTTATTGCTTATTGGTTTATCCATTCACTTTAATAATCTTGAACTGTCCATTAAGTCATTCATTATTATTACACTGGTTTTTTTAACCAGTCCGGTAGGCGCCCATGCTATTGCCCGTGCAGCTTACAAGCAAGGGACAAGCTTTTGGGAGGGTGCAATTGTTGATGAACTTCAGGCCATGGCCGACCGCAAGAAACAATTAGAGAAACAACTGAAAAAATCGCCCGATGATATTGAAATTATAAGCGAACTAGCTGAATTGTACAAAAAGTTGCCTACAGCACAGGGTGGAAGCCTGAAAAAGGCAAAAATGATGGAAGAAAAGCTACGGAACGTTATTCGGGGAACAATATAGTTTTAAATATCCAATCATAGATAAAAAAACGTTTTGCTGGATATTTCACCGGCAAAACGTTTCATTTTTTAATCAAAAATGATTTGAAAATCATTTAAGAGTAAACAGTTTTTGATATCTTTTTTCATTGTTGTCCGGTAAAGCCGGAAAATAGTTTATTTTCTACTTTAACTCATTGACAATGAGATCTCATATTTCCATTTTTCAA
>JAFGGY010000153.1 GCA_016930365.1 Prolixibacteraceae bacterium
ATATAGATAAGTGCATCTGTTAAGCCAATTTGAAGGTTCGAATAATTTTTCAAAATAGTTGAAAATGAATTTTGCGACACACAATTGAATTGTATATTTGCCAACTGAAAAAATAGAAATACCAGAAGTAAGCATAAAAATTAAAATGTAAACGAATGAAACCAATCAATTTTGTAACCCCCGAAGAAGCTGTAAAAGTTATTAAATCAGGCGACAGAGTTCACTTAAGTGGTGTTGCTGTAACTCCGCATACCTTGATTAAACCAATGGTTGAGCGTGGACGAAAAGGAGAGTTGAGAAACGTCAGCATTCAGCATATTCATATCGAGGGACAGGTTGATTTTGCTAATCCCGAGTTTGAAGGTATTTTCAACTCGGAACAATTTTTTGTAGGTGGGAACCTTCGCAAACAAACGCAGTCCGGATATGCCGATTACATCCCCGTGTTTTTAAGCGAAACTCAAAAGTTAATTCGCGAAGGCTACCTTAAAGTGAATGTTGCGATGATAATGTGCTCGATTCCCGATAAACATGGCTTTGTGTCGTTGGGTACCTCGGTCGATTCGACCCTTGCAGCTGTTGAGAATGCCGATGTGGTTATAGCAGCCGTAAACCCCAATGTGCCTCGCGCCTGGGGCGATGCAATGATTTCGACAAGTGCAATCGATCTTTTCGTTGAGGATGATGCACCGTTGTTTACACACGATATGGGTACGTTGTCGGATGTTGAAATTCAGATTGGTAAAAATGTTGCCGAACTGGTTGACGATGGTGCTTGCTTGCAGATGGGAATTGGTGGAATTCCAAATGCCGTACTGGCGCAGCTTGGAAACCATAAAGACCTTGGAGTGCATACCGAAATGTTTGCCGATGGTATTTTACCGCTTGTTGAAAAAGGTGTTGTAAACGGACGACTGAAAGCTATTGATAAAGGTAAAATGGTGGCATCTTTCCTAATGGGATCGAAAGAATTGTACGAATTTATCGACGATAACCCAATGGTGGCTATGATGGACGTTGGCCATACCAATAATGTACACATGATTCGCAAAAACGATAAAGTAACAGCCATTAACTCGGCTCTGTCAATCGACTTAACCGGACAGGTATGTGCCGATTCAATCGGGATAAGACATTATTCAGGCGTAGGCGGACAAATTGACTTTATTCGCGGTGCCGGCCATTCAAAAGGCGGAAAACCCATTATTGCACTTCCATCGGTTACAAACAAAGGCGTTTCCAAAATTAGCCCTACCTTAATCGAAGGTTCGGGTGTAGTTAGTACACGTGCAAACATGCACTGGGTGGTAACCGAATACGGTGCTGTTAATCTTTACAGTAAAACGCTACAGGAGCGTGCCCGTTTGCTAATCTCTATTGCTCACCCCGATCATCGTGAGGCACTCGATAAAGCTGCCTTCGAACGATTTGGTTCTCACTTTCATTTTGTACAGTCTTAACAATAAAATATGATAAAAATCAGGCAGGGTAAATCCCTGCCTTTTTTGGTTTAAAACTTTTTAAAATTAAACTGGAAATAAATGAATTAATCCTACATTTGCCCGAAATTTTAATATTTATCTCAAAGATTCAATTATATGAACATATCACACATTGAACACATTGGAATTGCTGTTAACGATTTGGATGAAGCTATTGCTTATTACCAGGATCAGCTTGGATTAAAGTGCTATGCAGTTGAAGAAGTTGTCGATCAGAAAGTTAAAACCGCCTTTTTTAAAGTGGGCGATACCAAAATTGAATTGCTTGAATCGACCGACCCCGAAGGGCCTATTGGAAAATTTGTTGAGAAAAAAGGACCCGGTGTACATCATATCGCTTTTGCGGTTGACGATGTAAACAAGTCGTTAAGCGAAGCAGAAAACAACGGTATTCGTCTTATCGACAAGCAAAAACGCAAAGGGGCAGAGGGCTTAAACATCGGATTTCTTCATCCCAAATCAACCCTTGGAGTATTGACCGAGTTTTGTGGAAATGAATAACAAACTATACTAGTTACTATAATAATGGATAATAAAAGTAAAATAAAAAAATTAATTGACCTCAGAAACGAAGCAAAGCTTGGCGGGGGTCAAAAACGGATTGATAAGCAGCACGAGCAAGGGAAACTAACAGCCCGCGAACGTATCGAGATGTTGCTTGATGATGGTAGTTTCGAGGAACTCGACATGTTTGTAACGCACCGATGCAGTAATTTTGGTTTGGAAAAAACCAAATACAAAGGCGATGGCGTTGTTACCGGCCATGGAACCATCGATGGCCGTATTGTTTATGTGTTTGCCCAGGATTTTACCGTGTGGGGCGGTTCGCTGTCTGAAACCATGTCGCAAAAAATCTGTAAGGTTATGGATTTGGCCATGAAAGTAGGAGCCCCGGTTATTGGCGTAAACGATTCGGGTGGTGCTCGTATCCAGGAAGGAGTTAACTCGCTGGCCGGTTATGCCGAAATTTTCGAGCGTAATATTCTTGCATCGGGTGTGATTCCTCAAATTTCAGCCATTTTTGGCCCATGTGCCGGTGGTGCTGTTTATTCGCCGGCGTTAACCGACTTTATTATGATGACCGAAAACACATCGTACATGTTTGTTACCGGTCCGAAAGTGGTAAAAACCGTTACCGGCGAAAATATATCGGTCGAAGATTTGGGGGGTGCCGATGTTCATGCCTCAAAATCGGGGGTTTCGCACTTTAAAGTTGAAAACGAGGAGGAAGGTATTTTGTTGATTCGCAAACTGTTGAGTTATTTGCCTCAAAACAACCTCGAAGAACCACCATTGGTTGAAACTTCAGACCCCATCGACCGTATGGAAGACTCGTTGAACGAGATTGTTCCCGATAATCCAAACCTTCCTTACGATGTTAAAGACGTTATTCATTTAATGGTTGACGATGCCGAATTCCTGGAAGTACATCGTAACTATGCTAAAAATATTGTGGTAGGCTTTAGTCGTTTCGACGGACAAAGCGTTGGGATTATTGCCAATCAGCCCAGCTTTTTGGCAGGGGTGCTCGACTGCAATGCTTCGCGTAAAGCAGCCCGTTTTGTTCGCTTCTGCGATGCTTTCAACATTCCAATTTTAACCCTGGTTGATGTTCCCGGATTTTTACCTGGTTCGGGTCAGGAATACGCTGGTATTATCAACGAAGGTGCTAAACTGATGTTTGCTTATGGCGAGGCTACCGTGCCTAAAGTTACCATTACCCTGCGTAAATCGTATGGCGGTGCTCACGATGTAATGAGCTGTAAACAATTGCGTGGCGACTTTAACTATGCATGGCCAAGCGCTCAGATTGCCGTTATGGGAGCTAAGGGAGCTATTGAAGTACTCGAAGGTCGTAACGTTGCAAAAATTGAAGACGAAACCGAAAGATTGGAATACATACTTAAGAAAACCGATGAGTACGAAGAGGCTTTTGCCAATCCATACCAGGCAGCATCGTACGGGTATATCGACGATGTAATCGAACCACGTAATACACGTTTCCGTATTATACGGGCACTGCAAAGCTTGCAAACCAAGCGTTTGACTAACCCGATGAAAAAGCACAGTAATATTCCATTATAGAAAGATTTACTATGACGATACTAGAAGTTAGCTCACAAACCTGGATTATTACCCTGGTAGGATGGAGTGTTGTATTTGTTGCCTTATTTCTTTTAATATTTATTTTTAACAACATACCAAAGTTGTTGAAAATGAATTTTAAACGCGAAAAAACGGCTAAACCCCAAAAAGTACAGACCGAAACTGCCGGTGATAAATACATTAGTGGCGACGAAACCGCTGCTATAGCAATGGCCATTCATATGTTCTTTGAAGAACAACACGATGAAGAAAGCAACATTATTACCATTAAACGTATCGAAAGACGTTATTCGCCGTGGAGTTCAAAAATTTATGGATTAAGGAACTTTCCTAATTAATTATACACAATGAAGAAATTTAAATTTACCATAAAAGGCAATGAATACGAAGTGAAAATTAAGGACTTCGAAGATAAAATTGCCCAGATTGAGGTGAACGGCACCGAATACAATGTCGAGGTTCACCACGAAGTTAAACAAGTGAAAACTCCGCGTTTGGTTCGCAAACCGGTTACATCCAGCCCCGGCGAAGATAAGATTACGAAGTCGGCTGGTGGAGCAGCCATTAAGGTTGAAGCTCCACTACCGGGTAGCATTTTCAAAATTCTGGTTAAAGAAGGCGATACCATCAAAAAAGGGGATAACCTGTTGATAATGGAAGCCATGAAAATGGAAAACAATGTATTGGCCGAGAAAGACGGCGTAGTAAGTTCAATTAAAGTAAAAGTAGGCGACGCCGTATTGCAGGGCGATGTGCTGATTGAAATGTAAACAGTATGGAAAACAAGTATAGAAAAAGTATAGTTGCGCTGGCCGCTGTAGTTCTATTGCTAACGCTCCAGGCTGTTTTTGGCTGGGTCGATGCATGGGCTGCCGATGCTCCGGGGGCTGCTGCTTCTGCGGGTGCCGAGGGCGGAGCGCTTGAAGGATTAAAATCGTTTTGGAGTTTTACGGGTTTCGCAAATTTCCACATTTCGAACCTGGTAATGATTGTTGTTGGCCTGTTCTTTATTTTTCTGGCCATAAAATACGATTACGAACCATTGCTGTTGATTCCCATCGGAACCGGTATTCTGTTAGGTAACATTCCTTTCGTACCAGGTTACAACGTGGGAATATACGAGAGTGGTTCAGTAATGAACTACCTGTATTTTGGAGTTAAACAGGGTATTTATCCACCCTTAATCTTTTTGGGGATAGGGGCAATGACCGACTTCTCGTCGTTAATTTCGAACCCAAAATTGATGTTGCTGGGTGCTGCTGCACAGCTGGGTATTTTTGCTACCTTCCTGGGTGCTTCGGCTTTGGGATTTAACCCGCAGGAAGCCGGTGCTATTGGTATTATTGGTGGAGCCGATGGCCCAACAGCCATTTTCCTTTCGGCCATGCTGGCACCGCACCTTATGGGGGCTATTGCCATTGCAGCTTATTCGTACATGGCGCTGGTGCCGGTTATTCAGCCACCGATTATTCGTTTGATTATTCCTAAAAAAGAACGTAAAATCAAAATGAAACCCCCACGTGCGGTTTCGAAAGTCGAAAAAATTCTGTTCCCGATTATCGGTTTGCTGTTAACCTTGTTTATTGCTCCAACAGCCTTGCCATTGCTGGGAATGCTTTTCTTCGGAAATATTTTGAAAGAATCGGGTGTAACCGAACGTTTGGCCGATACCTCGCGCAACGCCTTAATCAATATTGTAACCATATTGTTGGGTGTAACCGTTGGAGCATCAACACAGGCCGATGTATTCCTTACCATCGATTCGCTAAAAATATTCGGATTGGGAGCACTATCGTTTATGGTTGCTACCGCCGGCGGTTTAGTTTTTGCCCGTATTATGAACTTGTTCCTTAGAGGTGATAATAAAATCAACCCAATGATTGGAGCCGCAGGTGTTTCGGCCGTACCCGATAGTGCCCGCGTGGTTCAGGTCGAAGGTCAGAAAAACGACACCAGCAACCACTTGCTTATGCACGCTATGGCACCCAACGTTTCGGGTGTAATTGGTTCGGCAGTGGGCGCCGGTATTTTGCTCAGTTTCTTATTGTAATACAATTAGGCTACAATACACAAAAAAGGTTGCTTGTTTATACAGGCAGCCTTTTTTGGTTTAACCCACATTGCAGGTTTTACACCCAAAAAACAGAAAAATCGGTTAATACCCCATTGAGTTATTAACAATTACAATTTCCGTAATCCATAAGGCGCACAATATCAATACGATAGATTTTTGTGATTTTTCGAATTTCAATTGTGCACCTACCTGGGATATTGACAAACAGGAAGTTAAAGTGTATTTTACACCTATGTTTGTTAAGCCATTGGTAAAATATAATAAAAGCACAAAGCAACGGTATAATATTTACCAGTTGTGTGAAAGCTTTCGGCTTGACGGCAGGATAAGACACCGGGTAATTGTTGGCTTGGGCAAACTGGACGATTTACCCACAGAAGCACAAAAGAAGCTTTTAGGTAAAAGGGTCGAAGAACTTTTGACAGGACAGGGCAACAGTCTCTCGTTATTCGAGACCGATGAAGCTGTTGAAAAACTTGCACATTACTATTTGTCCGAGATAAAAAAGAAGGGGCGTTATGACTTTGGAAAAGTTGACAGTGATTGGCAAACCGTTGATTTATCGACACTAAAAAACAAAGATGGCCGGGAAATAGGTGCAGAATGGCTCTGTAAACAAGCTTTTGACCAGTTGGGGATAGCTGCATTTTTACAAAGTAAAGGTTGGGATGAAGCTACTGTATCATTGGCAACCACCCATATAATAAGCCGGGCCGTTTATCCCGCATCGGAACTGAAAACGGTATCGTTTATGAAAGAAAACTCTGCCATATGCGAAATCACAGGTACCGACAAGGATGGTGTCACAAAAGATAAACTATACAAAGTGTCGCATGATTTATATTCAGTAAAAGACGGACTGGAAAACTACCTGTCATACAAGACCAATGAATTGTTCGACCTTGACGATAAAATAATACTTTACGATCTTACCAATACCTACTTTGAAGGCAGGATGAAAGGCAGCAAAATAGCTAAGTTTGGCAGGAGCAAAGAAAAAAGGAAGGATGCGAGGTTGATTGTTTTGGCCGTTGTAATAAACCCTGAAGGTTTTTTAAAATACTCAAATATTTTTGAAGGCAACATGGCCGACAGCAAAACATTGGAGACCATCGTAAATGCACTCAGTAAACAAACCTCATTCTCAAGCAGGAAGCCGATAGTGGTAATAGACGCGGGAATAGCAACCGATGAGAACCTGAAAATGCTCAAAAGCAAACAATACCATTACATGTGTGTAACACGGTCGAACATTAAAGAATACCATGCCGATACCAATAGCACCCCAGTTGAAATTAAAGACCAACGCAACCAGCCAATTGAATTGATGAAAGTTAAAGTAGAAGGTGATGATGATAAATACTTATGGGTAAAAAGCAAGGCCAAGGCTTTAAAAGAGAACAGCATGAACGGCCTGCTTTCACAGCGTTTCGAAGAAGGCATACAAAGCATCGGCCAGGGGATAAATAAAAAAGGGGGCACAAAAAGAATTGACAAGGTATATGAAAGGATTGGGAGGTTAAAACAAAAATACCCATCCGTCCACAGGTACTACGACATTAGTATAGAGGATGATGGAAAGGGTACTGCCACTGCAATATCGTATAAGCATAAAAAAGGGGAAGATCCCGATAAAAGCGCAGGCATTTATTTTTTGCGGACAACCCTGGATGAAAACGATGAGCAAACATTGTGGGTAATTTACAACATTATCAGGGAGATTGAATATACCTTCAGGGTACTAAAGACCGACCTGGATCTGCGCCCCATATACCATAAGACCGATGATGCCTCTATGTCCCACCTGCATTTAGGGATTTTGGCATACTGGCTTGTGGCTACTATCAGGTACCAATTGAAGCAAAAAGGGTATAACCATGACTGGAGAGAGATTGTGCGTACCATGAATACCCAAAAATGCGTTTCTACAACTGTC
>JAFGGY010000018.1 GCA_016930365.1 Prolixibacteraceae bacterium
ATCGTCGCTATTCAAATTTTCGTTAAGCTTTTGGCGTACGGGGTAGGTCATGGCTTGCAGCGGGTTTATAGCAATAAGCGGAATGCCGGCGCCAAAACACAAGCCTTTAGCTGCCGATACGCCAATACGTAAACCGGTATAAGAGCCGGGGCCTTCGCTTACGGCTATAGCATCGAACGACGATACGCTGAGCTTGTTCTCTTTTAATAGTTCATCGATAAATACGGTAAGCATTTTCGAATGATTCATGCCCGCTGTATCTTCTTTAATTGATGTTACAACGCCATTTTCCGAAAGGGCAACCGAACAAACTTCGGTCGATGTTTCGATACATAAAATCTTTGCCATTGTTCGATTCTTTAAACGTTTACGAAAGCATTTGAATGGTTTTCTTTATTGCCTCAACCAGCCGGTCGGCTTCGTCGAAGGTGTTGTAAACAGCCAGCGAAACTCGTACCGTGCCGGGTATCCCGTACCAGTCCATTAACGGTTCGGCGCAATGATGGCCGGTGCGAACAGCAAAACCCATTTTATCGAGAAACATTCCTATATCGTAAGGGTGAATTTTACCCACCAAAAACGAAATAACACTGGTCTTATTCCGGGCTTCGCCAATAATGCGCATCCCATCAATTTCTTTCAGCTTCGAAGTGGTGTATTCAAGCAATTCGTGTTCATAGCCGGCCACTTTGTCGAGCCCCAGGTTATTTATGTAATCGATGGCTGCCCCCAGTCCAACTACTTCGGTAAAGTTGGGTGTTCCGGCTTCAAATTTATAGGGAAGCTCGTTAAAGGTGGTGCCTTTAAACGAAACTTTGTCAATCATTTCGCCACCAGCCATAAAGGGCGGCATAGCATCGAGCAGTTCTTTTTTGCCATACAGGCAGCCCACCCCGGTTGGGCCATACATTTTGTGCCCCGAAAAAACCAAAAAATCGCAATCGAGTTGCTGCACATCGGTTTTTAAGTGCTGTATGCTTTGTGTGGCATCAATCAGCACCCGCACATTTCGGGCATGTGCTTTTTCAATAATTTCTTTTACCGGGTTAACCGTTCCCAGTACGTTCGATACCAGGCAAATTGCAATTAGTTTGGTTTTGGAGGTAATAAGCTCATCCAGTTTTTCAAGCATCAGTTCACCCCGGTCGGTAATGGGCAGTACTTTAAGTACTGCTTTTTTGCGTTGAACCAGCAATTGCCAGGGTACAATATTGGCATGATGTTCCATTTCGGAAACAATAATTTCATCGCCTTCGTTAATAAAAGCATCGCCAAACGAGTAGGCTACCAGGTTAATGCTTTCGGTAGCTCCCCTGGTGAAAATGATTTCTTCGCGCAGGGGCGCATTAATAAATGCGTGCACCTGGTCGCGAACATGCTCGTAGGCCAGGGTCGTTTGATTGCTCATGTAGTGCGCACCGCGGTGAGGATTGCCATTAAATTGGTAGTAAATTTTCGACATGGCATCGAGCACCTGCAACGGACGCAGGGCGGTGGCTGCATTATCGAAATAGGCATACGGTTTACCATAAACCTTTTGTTCCAGTATCGGGAAATCTTTTCGGATGGATTGAATATCTAAGCTCATTCCGCAAAATTAATGTTTTCCGTTTAAAAAAAAGCTTCGGGCAGGCAATGCTTTACGTTTGTACGATTGCGGCAGACTGAAATGATTAAAATGCAGCAAGCAGCAAATCGATGTCCTTACTTGGGATGATAAATTTGTTGCCCAAATCGTTGTTGGTTAAAATGCCGTTGTACAGGTAAACACCTTCGCGAAAGCCCTTGTGCGATTTAATGTAGTTGGTAATGCCCCCACATTCGGCAATATCGAGCAGGGCAGCAGCAAAAATATTGCTCAGGGCAATGGTTGTGGTTCGCGATACCCGTGCCGAAATATTGGGCACACAATAATGAATGATTCCATGTTCGATGTAAGTGGGTTGATCCATCGAAGTGCATCTGGTGGTTTCGAAACAACCTCCCTGCGGAGTGTTCAGGTCGATAATTACCGAACCTTCTTTCATTTGCTCAATCATTTCGCGCGGAACAATATATTTAGGTACTTCGTTAAACGGTTGAGCGCCCAGCACCACATCGGCCGATGTTATGGCTTTTTCGATAACCCGTGGATAGTAAAGCGAGGTAAATATTTTTTGGTTGAATTTTCGTTCAAATTCGCGCAATTTGCTTACCGAGTTGTCGAATATTTTCACTTCGGCACCCAGCCCGATAGCTGCCCGGGCTGCTGATTCGGCAGCAGTTTCGGCACCCAGAATCATTACCGATGCCGGCGAAATACCGGTTACTCCACCTAAAAGAACACCTTTGCCGTTTGAGCTCATGCTCAACAATTCGCTGGCCACAGTCATCGAAACGATGCCCGATATTTCGCTAATCGATTGTACAACCGGCAAATTTCCGGTTTCATCTTTTTGGTATTCAAAAGCAATGGCCGTAATCTTCTTTTGCATTAATTTGTTAATGCATTCCTTGTTTTGAGCGTCAATTTGCAACATCGAAAAAATAATTTGATGTCCACGCATCAAGTCAATTTCGTTGCTGTTGTAAGGAGCAACTTTGAAAATATAGTCGCACTGATAAATATCGGCTTTGTTTTTTGAAATGATGGCTCCGGCCTCGGAGTATTCCAAATCGGTATAACGCGCTTTGTTTCCGGCGTTTGTTTCGATTAAAATTTCGTGGCCGGCATTAACCAATATCTCGACAGCTTGCGGAGTAAAAGGCAGGCATTGTTCGTCGTTGTTGGAGTTAGCAGGAATACCAATTCGTATTTTTTTTCCCTTGCGTTTAATTTCGAGCATCTCTTCGGCAGGCATTAGTTGCTGTTCTTCAAAGTGATACAGGTTTGAATTTGATTGGTCGGCCATGATGTTTATTTCATACGATTAAATTATTTATTTTCAAAGGTATCGTATAGAACTCGCATGTGTTTTAATTATCCTCTTGGATGTCAATTTTTTTTACATGCTCGTTTCACATTTGAATGCTTTATTTTCAGCGAATGAAGTTAAGTTATTCCGGTGTATTATACAAGTTCTACCGTACGTACACCGTCGTTGGCGACCGTCAGTCGTACAATTTTTGTATTATCGGGCAGTAAATCTTCAATTCGTTCGGGCCATTCAACAAAACACCAATGCCCCGAATAGAAATACTCTTCGGCTCCTATGTCGTAGGCTTCGGCCGGATTTTTAAGCCGGTAACAATCGAAATGATAAATAACAGAGCCATCGTTGGCAACATATTCGTTAATTAACGAAAAGCTTGGGCTGGTAATGTTGTCGCTTACACCCAACTCGCGGCAAATGGCTTTTATAAATGTAGTTTTGCCTGCACCCATAGCCCCGTAAAATGCAAAAACACCCGGTGCATCAGCGGCTTCGATAAACTCGCGGGCTGCCTGCCGAATCGTTTCAAGGCTTTCGATTTGAATAAGCTTCATAATGCTCAGTTTTTAGTCGGGTAAAGATATTGCAATCGCAGCGTATTATCAAAAGGAATGACTTCTATCTTGTTTCAATTGTTTGCATTTGACTATATTTATGCCTCAATAATTTTTGGGGATTATTTGCACACACTACAATAATTCTGTTACATTTGAACGAAATTTTTTAAACTTTTGAACCATGAATATACCGGATAATTTAAAGTACACCAAAGAGCACGAGTGGGTTAAGGTTGAAGGCGATATCGCTATTGTTGGAATTACCGATTATGCTCAGACCGAGCTTGGTGATATTGTTTTTGTTGAAATTGAAACCGAAGGCGAAACCCTCGAGCAGGACGAAACATTTGGAACGGTTGAGGCAGTTAAAACTGTATCGGATTTGTTTATGCCCGTTGACGGTGAAATTATTGAGAAAAACGAAGCGCTTGATGATGAGCCTGAGTTTGTTAATAAAGATCCTTACGGAAAGGGCTGGATGATTAAAATAAAAATGAGCGATGTATCGCAACTAAATACTTTGCTCGACGCTGCGGAATATAAGGATATTATTGATGAGTAGATAACAAGCTAACAAATACCAAACAAAAAGGGTTGCCAAACGTGGCAGCCCTTTTTTTTGTATTGGTTATTTTGATTGGTTTATTAAAATACTTATTTATTCTTCGCTTTGTTCAGCTTCGTATGCTTTGAGCAGGTCATCCTGAACATCGGATGGAACTTTATCGTATGCATCGAATTCGAACGTGAACCATCCGCGGCCACCGGTGAGCGAGTTAAGCGACGTAGTGTAGTTGCTCATTTCTTTTAGTGGTACTTTGGCCGAAATTTTCTCGTAACCCTTTTCACTTCCCATTCCCATAATGATGGTACGTCGTCCCTGGAGGTCGCTCATTACATCACCCATGCGGTCGCTCGGGGTATAAACGTCGAGGTTGTAAACGGGCTCCAAAATTTTTGGGCCGGCTTTTTTAAACGCTGCGCTAAAGGCCTGGCGACCGGCAAGCTTAAACGAAATTTCGTTTGAGTCAACCGGGTGCATTTTACCATCGTAAATACACACGCGAATGTCGCGGGCATACGATCCGGTAAGCGGTCCTTCTTCCATTTTCTCCATAATTCCTTTCAGAATGGCCGGATGGAAACGTGCATCGATGGAACCTCCAACAATACAGTTGCAGAATACAAGTTTACCGCCCCATGGCAGTTTGTGTTCTTCGGTTCCGCGTAACGAAACAACCCATTCTTTGCCATCAATTTTGAACGCTTTTGGGTCGGGCATTCCCTCTTCGTAAGGTTCAATTATCATGTGTACCTCGCCAAACTGGCCGGCACCTCCCGATTGTTTCTTGTGTCGATAGTCCGATTGCGCAGCTTTGGTAATGGTTTCGCGGTAAGGTACTTTCGGCGTTTTGAATTCAATTTCGATTTTGTATTCATTATCGAAGAACCATTTTAGTACGTTGATGTGGTATTCGCTCTGGGCTTCCACAATAAGCTGTTTCAGCTCTTTCGAAAAATTCACAATATACGATGGGTCTTCGTCGCGCAGGCGGTGTAGTACTTCGCCCACTTTTTCGTCGTCCGATTCGTTTACTGCTTTTACAGCCACCATGGTAAGTGGTTTAGGAAATTCGATGGGGGCAAATTTATAGTCGGCTTCTTTTACACTAAGCGTGTGGTTTACCTTGGTTTCTTTCAGTTTTACGGTTGCGCCCAGGTCGCCGGCGGCCATTTCGGTAACCTTGGTGCGGTTTTTCCCGGCTACGGAAAATATTTGCGACAGACGTTCCTTGTTCGATTTTGTAGTGTTTATCAAATCGATGCCTTCTGCTATTTTACCACTCATCACTTTGAAGTAGGTTACTTCGCCAATGTGCGATTCCATGCTGGTTTTGAATACAAACATTGAGGCCGGTGCACTTTCGTCCATTTTTACTTCTTTGCCCTTCATCTCTTCGCGCACAGGCACTTCGTTGGGTGTAGGTACAATGTTGATAATGAATTCGATGAGACGCCGAACGCCCATGTCTTTCTTAGCACATACGCAAAATACCGGCATCAGGGTTCCGTCTTTCATGCCTAATTTCATACCCTGGCGCATTTCGTCTTCGGTTAAGGTGCCTTTGTCGAAGTACATTTCCATTAAAGCTTCGTCGTTTTCGGCCGCTTTTTCAACCAACTCGTTGTGCAGTGCATCGGCTTTTTCTTTTTCCGAGTCGGGTATATCAATTATTTCTGGTTTTCCACCATCGGGACCCCATTGGTACATTTTCATTTTAAGCACATCAACCACCTGGTTGAATTCAGGACCCGGGTTTACGGGATACTGAACCACCGTTAAGCGGCCACCAAAACGGGCTTTTCCTTCCTCCATGATTTTTTCGAAGTTGGCGTTTTCGTGGTCAAGACCATTGGCAACGGCAATAACCGGCTTCGAAAGTTTGTCGGCAATACGCATGGCGCTTTCGGTGCCTGCTCCAATGCCGTCGCCACTGTTGATGACGCATAAGGCAGTTTCAGCCATATTTAACGACGAAGTAACCGCCCCGGTAAATGCTTTCATTCCCGGGGTGTCGATAATGTTGATTTTTTTGTCGTTGAATTCGGTGTAAAGGAGAGTTGAAAAAACGGAGTTCTCGTAGTCGTGTTCAATGTCGGTGTAGTCGGATGCGGTATTTTTTGAGTTTACCTCACCTCTTCGGTTTAGAATACCACCCTCGTAAAGCATTGCTTCGGCGAGGGTGGTTTTCCCGGCGCCAGCGTTACCAATTAGCGCTACATTTCTGATTTGTTCTGTTTTATAAGTCTTCATTTGTCAAAATTTTATTGGTTCTTATATTTTGATTCTTTTTGTTGGTTCTTTGGTGTCAAAAAAACGTCGGAATTGCCTGTATGGCGTGTGTTTTAGAGCTTTGGTGTTTGGGTTTTTATTGAGCGAATACCAAAATTAGTAATAATTTGATAACAAACAAGTGTTGCACAGTTAAAGTATGTTTAAAGAAAAAAACGGGTGGCGAAATATTATCGCCACCCGTTTTGGTGTTTTGATAGGCAAGTATTTTATGCCGCAACGGTTACTGCTTTTTGTTTTGGGGTTAAAAGCGATACGGCTACAATTACAACAATCGATATCGGAAGCGCAATCATAATGGGGTCGAGCACGGGCCACGGCATTTGGTCGAACAGGGCAGGTTTGCCAAATATTGCCTGCGAAATACCTAACGCCGCCGATTCTTTTTGATGTGTAAAAAGCAACATCAGCAGGCTTATGCCAAAGCCCGAAACCATGCTGGCAAAGGCCGCTTTGCGTGTTGCCCGCTTCCAGTAGATGGCGCAAAAATAAGCGGGCAAAAACGATGCAGCACATATCCCGAAAAATATGGCTGTTCCACGGGCAATAACGCCCATACTCAGGGTGTAGCAAATGATGTAACTTACAATAATAGAAACCACTACGCCCAAACGCGTAATCAGCGTGTTATTGTGTGGCCTTTTCATTAGTGTCGATACTACATCGCGGCCAATTGACGAACCCATGGCATGAAATTGCGAGCTGAGTGTTGACATGCTGGCCGACAAAATGGTGAGCATAAATACGGCTGCAAACCAACTGGGCATGGCCAGTTTTATAAATTCGGGAATAATTTTATCGACGTCTTTTAATACCTCGATGGCAATTTTACCCTCGGTTTGCATAAAGAAAATGTTAGAAACTGCACCTACCGTGTAAATAATACCGGTTGTAACTGCAATGAATACGGTTCCGATAAGGACGGCACGGTTCAGTTCTTTGTTGCTTCTAACGGTCATAAACCGCACAACCAACTGAGGCTGTGCCAGCACCCCAATGCCTACGCCCATGATGAGCGATGTTACCAGGGTGTACCACCACGACGAGCCAAAGGCCGGCATGGACGTCCAGCCCAGGTGTCCCATCGATTGAAGTTTTTCGGGTACCAGTTGTGCCATTTCGGTAAGGTTGCGGTTGGCTTCCGAAAAGTTCATGCCAATGGTTTTATAGGTCCAGAACAGCAAGAAAAACATGCTTATAAACATGATGCTCCCTTGCAGCGCATCGGTGTACATTACGCCTTTTATTCCGCCGGCAACCACATAGGCCGCTATAATCAGCGTGAATACAAAAAGGGCAATGTTGTAGTCAATTTCAAATATTTTTTCAATAAATACAGCACCGCCTTTAAGCACTACGGCAGCGTACAAGGGCATGGAAACGAAAATAAGTGCTCCGGCAAATATTTGTATCGATTTGCTGTTGAAACTCTTCCCAATAAATTCGGGAAAGGTGTGAGCATCGAGCTTATGCCCCATTTCGCGGGTTTTTCGCCCAAAAAAGATGAAGGCAATAACCACGCCCACAAACATATTCAGGAAGGTGAGCCAGATTAGCCCCATGCCAAAATTAGCCGCAATACCTCCAAATCCAATGATTGCCGACGAGGAAATAAAGGTTGCTCCGTACGAAACGGCCATTACAAACGGATGTATTTGTCGTCCGGCCAGCAGATAGTCGCTGCTCGTTTTAGTTTGCCGGTATCCTTTAATTCCTAAATAAGTAAGCGATAAAAGGTAAATAAGTACGATTAATCCAAGCGTAAAAGTATTCATGGTAAATTGTTTTGTAATTTTTGGATTATGCTTCGTCTTCTTTTATTTTCAACTCTTCTTCTTCCCACTTGATGTCTTCTTCAAGCGGAAGGGTGTTATCTGTTCCACCTTTATTCCAGTTGACAATGCCATATACTACAGCAAATATTACACACAGAAAAACCAACAGGTAGGCAAGATAAATTCCGGGGTCGCTTATTCCAAACATGATGTTTTGATTTTAATGGTTTGTATTATTCAGATGGTTTCTCTTAAGCCGAAACCGTTTTTATTTCTTTTTGATTTGATAGCAGGGTTATGGCCACAATTACTATAATTGATACGGGCAGCGAAATAATCATGGGGTCTAAAACCGGCCATGGTATTTTCGCAAACAAAACGGGTTTGCCGAAAATAAGTTGCGAAATACCCAGTGCTTCCGACTCTTTGGCGTGCATAAACAGCAGGGCAAAAAGGCTGGCAGCAAAACCCGAAATCATGCTCCAGAGTGCTGCTTTGGCCGTGGTGCGTTTCCAGTACAACGAACAAAAATAGGCCGGCAGAAAAGTGGCTGCGCAAATACCAAAAAATATGGCTGTGCCGCGTGCAATTACCCCAATGCTTAGGGTATAGCAAATAACGTAACTGATAATTATTGCAAAGGCAATGCCACTGCGGGTAATGCGTGTATTGTTGCGTTGTTTTTTCGATAGGGTTGAAACTACATCGCGACCAATAGATGTTCCCATAGCATGAAATTGTGAGCTTAGGGTTGACATGCTGGCCGAAAGAATGGTGAGCATGAACACGGCCGAGAACCATCCGGGCATTGATGCTTTTATGTATTCAGGAATGATTTTATCCACATCTTTCACCACATTAATGGCAATTTGCCCTTCGGTTTGCATAAAAAAGATGTTGGATACAGCACCTACGGTAAAAATGATACCTGTGGTAGCTAAAATGAATACACAGCCTATTAATACTGCACGGTTTAGCTCTTTGGTGCTTTTAACCGTCATAAAACGTACAACCAATTGTGGTTGAGCCAGCACACCGATTCCAACACCCAAAACGAGCGATGTTACCAGGGTGTACCACCAGGGCGAACCGCTTTTGGGCATAGCCGTCCATCCCATGTGGCCAATGGCTTGCAGCTTGTCGGGAACAGCCGAGGCCATTTCCGATAAATGACGGTTGGCTTCAACAAAGCCCATTCCAATGCTTTTATAAGTCCAAATTAACAGGAAAATCATACTGGCAAACATAATGGTTCCCTGGAGGGCATCGGTGTACATTACGCCTCGCAGACCTCCGGCTATAACATAGGCTGCAATGACCAGCGCAAACAAAAGCAGGGCAATGTTGTAGTCGATTTCGAATATTTTTTCGATAAAAACAGCACCGCCTTTAAGTACCACGGCTGCATATAAAGGCATGGCTATGAATATGATAGCTCCGGCAAATACTTGTATGGCCTTGCTGTTGTAGCTTTTGCCTAAAAATTCGGGAAAGGTGTGGGCATTTAAACGGTGCCCTATTCTCCGTGTTTTTCGGCCAAAGAAAAGAAAAGCTACTACCACCCCCACGAACATATTCAGGAAGGTAAGCCAGATGAGCCCCATTCCAAAATTAGCCGATACGCCTCCAAAGCCGATAATAGCCGATGACGATATGAAGGTGGCTCCATACGATATAGCCATTACAAAAGGATGGATTTCGCCTCCGGCAAGAAGGTAATCCTTGTCGGTGCTCGATTTTCGGTATCCTTTAAACCCGAGGTATGTTAACGAAATCAGATAGGCCAGTACAATAAGCCCCAATACAAAGGTGTTCATAGTTAAGTCGGTTTAGTGTTATTTTATTCCGTATACAATTTCTTTTGAAACCATTGTGATGCCTGCTTCCTGAATTCGTTGAGCGGCATTGTCGATGTCGTGTGTATCAACGACCAAAAAGGCGGTTTCGCCATCGTTAACGACACGTGCGTAGGCATTTTCGATGTTAATGCCCAGGCTTTCGAGTTTTTCGAGCATGGCATCGAGGCCTCCCGGTTTGTCTTCAATTTCGAGTGCTGCAATTTGACGCAGTACGCTCGAGTGTCCATTGTCGTTCAGTGTTTTGCAGGCTTTTTCGGGGTCGGGAACAATGAGGCTGAGTATTCCCCAGCTCGTGTTGGTAGCGCTTAAGGTCATCGCTCGTATGTTAATGTTTTCGCGCTTAAACAGGGTGGTAATGCGTCTTAAATAGCCTGGTTTGTTTTCCAAAAATGTTGATACCTGGTAAATCATATCGTTTAGTTTAGCTTCGTTAATGTATTATTCGATTATCGAAAACCCTTACAGCCTTGCCTTCGCTTTTTGGTAGCGAGTTGTTTTCAACCAGTTTTACTTCCGGTTTAACCAGAATTTCATCGCGTATGTCGTGTGTTATTCGGCGGGCAAGTCGGTTAAGTTCTTCGAGGTCGCCTTTAAAAGCTCCTTTTCTCATTTCAACTTCAACGGTGATGGTGTCGTTGTTGTTCTCGGTTTCGAGTGTAATGCGATAATCGTTGCCTACTTCGGGTATTTTCATTAGTACGCCTTCAATTTGCATTGGGAAAACATTGCACCCTTTAATGATGAACATATCGTCGCTGCGGCCGGCAATGCGGTCTATCATCCGGTGGGTGCGTCCGCAGGGGCATTCAACAGGTAAAAAACGGGTCAGGTCGCGGGTACGGTATCGGATAATGGGCATCGACTGGCGGTCGAGGGTGGTCATGACCAACTCGCCAATTTCGCCATCGGGAACCGGTTCGAGGGTTTGTGGGTTTACAATTTCGGCTACAAAGGCGTCTTCCCACATGTGCAGGCCGGTTTGGTGTTCGCATTCGAAAGCTACACCGGGGCCGTTCATTTCGGATAGGCCGTACGAGTTGAATGCTTTGATGCCAAATAGCTCTTCGATGCGTTTACGGGTGTCGTCGGTATGTGGTTCGGCGCCAATAATCATGCGTTTTAGCAACGTGTCTTTTTTGGGGTCGAGGCCTTCGCTCTCGAACACTTCGTACAGGTAGCCCAGGTAGCTGGGGATTGCATGGGCAGCCGTTGTGCCGTAGTCGCGCATAAGTTTAATTTGTCGGATGCTGTTTCCAGCTGCGGCTGGTATGCTTAGAGCGCCCAGGCGTTCAATGCCGTACTGAAAACCCAAACCGCCGGTGAAGAGGCCGTAGCCACTCATGTTCTGAAAAACATCGGTGTCGCGTATCCCGGTGCTGAATAACGAACGTGCTACCAGGTTAGCCCACGAGTTGAGGTCGTGCTGGTTGTGAAAAATTACCGTAGGAGTGCCGGTTGTGCCGCTCGAAGAGTGAAGTCTTACGCAATCTTTCTTCGGTGTGGACAGTAATCCATAAGGAAAATTGTCGCGCAAGTCCTGCTTTGTGGTAAAGGGCAGCTTGCGAATATCTTCGATGTGCTTAATGGAATCGGGCGACAAGCCTTTTTCGGCGTACAATTTTTTGTAATGTTCCGATTGCATGGCCTGTGCAATGGTTTTTTTCAATCTCTCGGCCTGAAGTTCTTCCAGTTTTTTCCGGGGTAATGTTTCGAGTTCTTCTTCCCAGTATCGTTTCATTATTTCGTGTAAATTTTCGGTTTGTTTAATGGTTTGTTTGGTTGGTACGATTGTTAAAACATATACATCACAACAAAAATGAGTCGGTTGTTGGTAACGCTCTCCGACGAGGTATATAAACCGTCGCTTGTATTCATGGTTCCTGTTCCGTATGCGGCTGTAGTGTTTTCGTATTCGGCCACAAAACGGAAGTTTTTTACGTTGTAGGCGTAGTGAACCGACAACCGGTATAGGTTCTGAATATTGGTGAGCAATCCTGCAGTGGGTGTATTTTCAACCAATGCATCGCTGGTGCCCAGGTTTTTAGTCATTCCGGCAAAAAGCCCCAACTGGTGGGTTTGTCCATATACAGCATTTGTGTAAGTCATTATGTGATTGTAGTTGGTGTAGGTGTAAGCCCCGGTATTTCCATCGACCGATTTTACTCCATAACCGCCCAGCATGGTGAGGTTGGCCAGGTTTTGTCCGTAAATGCTTTTTACCAGTAATTTGAACTTTTTGGTTTTATACTGGCCGTAAACCATGGCTGCCATACTGTTGTTCACCTCGTTTGTTATGTAGGTTTTATCGTTGGCCGTAGTTTTGTCGATGGGCTGAATGGTATTGTGTTGCCCGGCAGCTCCCAGCGTGATGTTTTCGCCCTGGTAGGTGGCACTTAGCACCAATTCGGGAATGCCGGCATTGCGTTTAGGCAGCGTAGCATTGTTCGAGTTGGTGGTGGTATAAAATCCTTTCGAAACATATTGGTTTTCGTATAAAGCCGTAGCCGACAAGGTTGTTTTCCCGAGTTTGTAATCAAAATTTACCTGTGGCGAACGGTTAAAAGGCTGAAAAGGAGCCCCGGTGTTCAGTCCGGCTACCGAGGGAAAGCAGGCGCCACCCCAAAAGGGATGCCAGTTTTGCCCGACCAGTATGGCCGATTTTTCCCAACTGAGTTTTAGGTAGGCTTTTCGAATCCGGATTAAAACCGGGTCAACTGAGGTAACCCCGGCAAAATCAATCTCGATGTTTCCCATGGGTTTGGCTCCCAGTATATTGGAGCCGGTAATGTTTGCGCCTACCCGGGTGGCAATGGCGGTTAAGTGTGCCGAGCCTTGTTGGTTTATGTGTGCTCCATTGGCATCTTTGCCTACATATAACGGAACCAGGTAAAATTGGTCCATGGCTGCATCAACCCCTTTGTATGTATCGTAATAAAACTCGTTGCGTAAAAATCCGTATAGGTCAACTTTGGGCTTCTGCTCGTCTTGTGCGTTAAGTGTTAAGCCGGCAAAAAGTGATACCAGGAGTAAAGTTGCGATTTTTTCTTTCAAGGTAAACATGGTACTTGTGGTTTTTGGTTTTACAGATATTTAGTGTTGCTCTGCACCACGGGCCATCCCGCGTCTGAAAGCTTCGATGTTCGAATTTACAACTTCGTCGCCCTTTCGTGCAAAGAGTGTTTTTATTCCTTCTTCGATAAGCGAGGGCTCAATTCCGGTATAAGCTACGGCAGCTCCCAGCATAATGATGTTTACTGCTTTGTTGTTGCATATTTCTTTGGCAATGGCTTTTGAATCGACAAAAATAGGGCGATTGGTTTTTTTAATTTCCGCTATAATCGATTCGAATTCAGGGTAGTTGGGTATGTTCTCGAATGTATCGGTCGAGGTTACAATTCTTCCGGTATCGGATAAGAAGGGTAAATACCGTAGTGCTTCCATTGGTTCAACCGAAAGAATGAGGTCGGCTCCTTTGAGCGGAATGAGGTCTGAGAAAATCTCCTCGCTTGAAATACGCAGGTGCGATTGAACGGCGCCACCGCGTTGGCTCATTCCGTGTACTTCAGCCTGCTTAATGTTCAACCCCATTTTTAATGCAGCCCAATCGATAATAGCTGCAATACTTAAAATTCCCTGGCCGCCTACCCCGGCTAATATGATGTTCTTGTTCATTGATTCCACAATTGTTGTTTTTAAATGATACATTTTATAAAACCGCAAAGACGCCAAGACACGAAGAAAATTTAAATGTTCTTAGTGTTCTTTGTGGGTTTTTTCTGCCGAAGGCAGAATGTCGGTTTACTTTTTCAATTTTTTATGACGAATAGCGGTTTGAATACATTCGCGGTTGGCAATAATAACCGAAACACCTTCGTAATCAAACTCTTCTTTCA
This sequence comes from Prolixibacteraceae bacterium, assembly GCA_016930365.1. Classification (GTDB taxonomy): domain Bacteria; phylum Bacteroidota; class Bacteroidia; order Bacteroidales; family Prolixibacteraceae; genus Roseimarinus. Next base: position 13,851 of record JAFGGY010000018.1, read on the forward strand.
TTATTTTGATGTTTTCTTCTAAATTCTTTTTAATTGGAATGATGGTTCGAATATGCTCTTTTTCAACACCTATACCAATGCATATCTGCTCCATTTTGCCCGTTCCGGCCGAGTCTTGTCCTCCGGTCATGGCCGTAGTATCGTTGTCCGATATAATGAGGGTCATAGGGGTTTTGTCGTTAACGGCATCCAATAAACCGGTAATTCCCGAGTGGGTAAACGTTGAATCGCCAATAACGGCAACGGCAGGCCTTAACCCGGCATCAGCCGCACCTTTGGCCATGGTAACCGAGGCGCCCATGTCAACACACGACGAAATCGCGTTGAATGGGGGAAGTGCTCCCAGCGTGTAGCAACCGATATCGGAGAATACGTGTTTGTTGTTGGGGTCGAGTATCGAATTCAGGGCTTCGTAAACATCGCGATGGCCGCAGCCGTTGCACAATGCCGGTGGCCTGTTGGCAATTGCTTCGGGTAATGTCGTGTTAGTATTAATTTCAATGCCAAGGGCTTTGGCCAGGTGGTCGGGATTTAACTCGCCGGTACGGGGTAATGTACCATCGAGGCGGCCGGCAATTTTTTCGTGGTCGAAATAG
>JAFGGY010000154.1 GCA_016930365.1 Prolixibacteraceae bacterium
ATCGGTTGGTACTTCGGCTGCTCCAATCCGGCTTACAATCATTTCAACTTCCGGAAACTTGTCGATAAGTATCTGCTCCATTTGTGTGGTAAGCTCGATGGTTTTTGATAGCGAAGTGCCTGTTTTTAATACCGGTTGAATCACAAAATCGCCTTCGTCGAGGGTAGGCACAAACTCACCGCCCATACGTAAAAAAACAATCCCGGTAAGCATAAGTGAGGCAAGCCCCATCGATAATACCCATTTTTTGTATTGGTAAGACCAGCGGATAACAGGGTCGAACGAACGATATATCCATTTCATTATCCACCGTGTTACTTTATAGGTTTTTTCTTCAGGAACTGGTTTTAATGCCAGCGAGGAGATGGCTGGAAGCCAGGTTAGGCCAAAAAACATTGCTCCAAGCAGGGCAAAACTGAAGGATAAAGCCATGGGTCGGAACATTTTTCCTTCAACATCGCCCAGCGAAAGTATAGGGATGAATACAATTAGAATAATTAGTTGCCCGAAGATGGCTGAATTCATCATTTTAGATGCACCGGTAAAAGTAATCCTGTCCATTATTTTTTGCCGTCCCGAACCGGTTTTCTTAGCTATTTCAGTCGTTTTTATTGTTAGGCTTACTGCAATAAATTCAACAATTATAACCGCCCCGTCGATAATAATCCCAAAGTCGAGTGCTCCAAGGCTCATAAGGTTAACATCGATGTTGAACAAATACATGAGCGAAATGGTGAAAAGCATCGATAAGGGGATTATTGACGAGATAACCAGTGCTGAACGTAGATTCCCCAGTATAAGCAGAACTACCAGAAATATGATAACGAACCCGATGGCAAGATTTTCGAAAACGGTGAACGATGTTCTGCCAATTAACTCGCTGCGGTCAACAATTGGGTTAATGAAAACGCCTTCGGGCAGGTTTTTTTGAATTTCATCAACCCGTTCTTTAACTGCCTGGATTACCTTGTTTGAATTGGCATCTTTGAGCATCATAATCTGCCCCATTACTTTTTCGCCTTCGCCATTTGCGGTGATTGCTCCAAAGCGGTTAGCGCTCCCAAATTCAACAAGTGCAACATCTTTAATGAGCAGAGGCACGTCGTTTATGTTTCGAATAACCACCGAACGTATATCTTCGAGGTTGTTAACAAGACCGTCGCCACGAATAAAAAACGTTTCGTTTTGCTTTTCTATATAAGCGCCACCTGCCACGCTGTTGTTTTTCGATAGTGCATTATATACATCGATAAGGGTAATGTCGAATCCTTTAAGCTTTTCGGGGTCAACAGCTACTTCGTATTGTTTTAAAAAGCCACCCCAGGTGTTTACCTCAACTACCCCGGGAATTCCCGATAGTTGCCGTTTTACAACCCAGTCCTGTATGGTTCTGAGTTCCATGGTGGTGTATTTATCCTTGTATTCAGGCTTTGTATCAAGTACATACTGGTATATTTCGCCAAGCCCGGTCGATATGGGACCCATTTCGGGCGCTCCAAAACCTTCGGGTATATTTTCGCTTGCCGATTTTATTTTTTCGGCTATCAACTGTCGCGGAAGATATGCGCCCATGCTTTCGTCAAAAACAATGGTTACAACCGATAATCCAAATTTTGAAATGGAACGAATTTCTTTAACGCCGGGCAGATTCGACATTTCGAGCTCTACCGGATACGTTATGAATTGCTCCACATCCTGGGTCGAGAGGTTTTTGCTTGTGGTAATTACCTGAACTTGGTTATTGGTTATATCGGGCACTGCACCCAGTGGAATCTTACTTAATGCAAAAATGCCAAAAGCAGCAATGGTAAATGTTAGCAAAAAGGCAATTAGCTTGTTGTTAATGCTGAATTGAATGATTCGGTTAAGCATGGGTTTTTATAATTATAAAATTTTTAAAACGCGAGATAAATAAACTTACAATATCAAAACAAATGAATGATATAATGGTTTTGTATCGTAGATTTTTGTGTGATAAAGGGCACATTACACCTGTGAATTATGGCGCAGCATTAAGCGTGATTCCTAAAGAATGTATCAGATTTCTTTTATCTTTGCACAAATTTTTCAAAAGCCAACAGATTATGAGTATCAGAGAATTAAGTGAGCAGGAGCTCATTCGTAGAAATTCGTTAAATAAGTTGCGTGAAATGGGCATCGAGCCCTATCCGGCTGCCGAGTATAAAATTACCCACCATACCGAACTTATAAAACAGCAATTTGAAACGGACGAAGAAGAGTCGCTGAATGATATTTCGCTGGCCGGACGTATTATGAGCCGGCGTATTATGGGAAAAGCTTCGTTTGTTGAACTCCAGGACGAAACCGGTCGTATCCAGGTTTATTTTAACCGCGATGAAATTTGTACCGACGACGATAAAACCCTATACAACGATGTGTTTAAGAAACTGTTGGATATTGGAGATATCATTGGCGTTAAAGGCTTTGTTTTCAGAACACAGATGGGCGAAATAACCATCCACGTTAAAGAATTTACCCTTTTAAGTAAATCCTTGCGTCCGCTTCCGGTGGTAAAAGAAAAGGACGGAAAAGCTTACGATGCGTTTACCGATGCCGAAATGCGTTACCGTCAGCGTTACGTCGATTTGATTGTGAACCCTAAGGTGCGCGATCATTTCAGAAAACGTACGGTTATTATGAATACCATGCGCCAGATGTTTAACGAAAACGGTTATCTCGAAGTTGAAACACCCATTTTGCAACCCATTCCGGGAGGGGCAGCTGCCCGCCCGTTCATTACGCATCACAATGCACTCGATATTCCGCTGTACATGCGTATTGCCAACGAGCTTTACCTGAAAAGGTTAATTGTAGGTGGTTACGAAGGGGTTTACGAGTTTGCCAAAGATTTCAGAAACGAAGGGATGGATCGTACGCATAATCCCGAGTTTACGGTTATGGAAATTTATGTAGCCTACAAAGACTACCACTGGATGATGAACTTTACCGAAGAAATGATTGAACGCGTGGCTTTGGCGCTTCATGGCACCACCAAGGTGCAGGTAGGCGATAAAGAGATTGATTTCAAACGTCCGTTTAAGCGCATCAGCATGCTCGATTCAATTAAAGAACATACCGGTTTCGACATCAATGGCATGGATGAAGCTGAATTGCGCGAAGTATGTAAAAAACTCGATGTTGAAGTTGACGAAACAATGGGTAAAGGCAAGCTGATTGATGAAATATTTGGCGAGAAATGCGAGTCAAGCTATATACAACCTACGTTTATTACCGATTATCCGAAAGAAATGTCGCCTTTGTGTAAAAAGCATCGCGATAATCCTGAGCTGACCGAACGGTTCGAATTAATGGTAAACGGGAAAGAGCTTTGCAATGCATATTCCGAGTTGAACGATCCCATCGATCAGCTTGAACGCTTTCAGGATCAGTTGAAATTATCGGAAAAAGGCGACGACGAAGCCATGTTTATCGATATGGATTTTGTTCGGGCACTCGAATACGGAATGCCTCCAACATCGGGCATGGGGATTGGAATCGATCGGCTGGTAATGTTAATGACCAACCAGGTGTCGATTCAGGATGTATTATTCTTTCCGCAAATGAAACCCGAGAAAAAAGCGGTAGAGCTAAGCGATGATGAGAAAGTAGTACTGGAATTGCTTAAAAAGCAATCGCCTGTTGAGCTCGACGAGCTAAAGCTACAATCGGGCTTAAGCAATAAAAAGTGGGACAAGGCCATTAAGGGTCTCACCAAATACAAGTTGACCAAGGTGAGTAACACCACCGAAGGTTTATTTGTGGAATTGATTGGTTAAGAATGATAATAGCTAACGTTGTATTTAGAAAAAAATAAAAAGAGCCCGATTACGGGCTCTTTTTATTTGGTGTATTTTTTATATTTAATTTTCTGTTCGATAAATAATGTCTTTATTCTTCAAACAATTTCGCCAGTTTCGTTTTTACATCTTCCGGGTCGGGGTCAATCGGGAAAATAATCGATGGCTTGAGATAGTGCAGCTGGTGTTCGCTTTTGAATTTTTCGGTGCCTCCGCCGGTTATGTTCAGCACTATGGTGGCATTTTTTTCAACTTTTCCTTTTTTTACTGAGTCGATGAGAGAAGCAACAGCAACCGCGGCTGCCGATGTTACATCGTTGCCTTCGGTTTCAAGAAATAATTGGGCTGCTTTTTCAGCTTCTTCGTTGCTTGCCGACAGAACTTCGCCGTTGGTGTCGCTCAGTGCATCGTAAAGGCCACCAATAAGCGAGTAGGGAGGCCGGCGGTTGGTGAGTACCTTTGCGTTTACAATTTCAACTTGTTTTCGGGCATCGTTGTCGTCAAAGGGCAACAAATTGCGCGACTGGGCTTCCCAGGCATCTTTAATAGGAACAAAAGGTTCGTTTTGCGATACCATCAGCTTCATTTTACGGTTTCCAAAACGTCCGTCTTCCAGAAAGCGCAGGTTGGCTTCCCATGCAGCAATAGCGCCGGTGCCACTGCCAATAGCCTGGAAGTAATAATCGGGTATTCGGCCAATAGTTGTTACTGCCGATACTACGGTTAGTCCCATGCCGTCGCGTCGGGCAACGTTTTTGGCGCCGCCTTCGGGGTAGAACAAATCCATTTCGGCTGCAATGTTCGATAGATGGATGGCATCGAAATAGTCGCTGCCCGAAGCGGTTGATACCAACTTAACACACGGGTCGAGTTCGGTTTCGAACCACATCGACGAGAGATTGTCTTCGGGCACACAAAGCAAGAGTGGAATTTTGTTGTCGGAACAAACTTTGGCAAAAGCGCGCGAGGTATTACCGGCTGAGGCAACTACCATTACTTTGTCGTGTCGTTGATTTTTTCGGGCACATACCGAGTAGGCTTCGCATTCTTTAAAGGTGCCGGTTTGCATGTGTGCGCCTTTTTCGGGCCAGTAACCATTAAAGGTAATAAACAGGTTCGTGAGGCCAAGTTCTTTGGCCAGCCCCTTACTTTTGTATGTAATTGGGGCACCCGATCCTTCTAAAATGCGGTTTATTGGCAGCCAGTCGGCAAATTTATACAATCCGGGCAGGTTGTTATTTATTTCAATTTGCTTCTTGTCGTAAATTGCTCTTACTAAAGCCGGCTTTTCGTTGTGGGGACAGTTCAACTCCCAGTCGGTATCGTCAAATATTGTATCGCAGCATAACGATTGCAGCTTATATACAGTAGGTTTAAATTTCTTCATTCTTTATGTGTTTATGTCTTTTATTCTACGATGTTTTCAAATTCGATAACGGGTTCACGCGATTGGTCACCCCACAGGGTGAGTTTGTAAACCACTGATTCGCTTTTGTTCGGATTATTGTAAATAAGCGACGAAATGACAAAATCGACACTTTCGCCTTTGGCTAACTCGTATGGGGATAGAATGCGCTGAGCCTCGTTGGTTTTAACAACACGCACTTGTCCCGACTTAATTAGCTGCATGTCAATGGTGTCGTATATGGTGTTTGCGTCAATAATCCCGTTCGAGTTATTGGTAATGAGTGAGGTCATCACAATGGGGCGCTCGTTTTGATTTGCCATAAAGGCTGATAGCCATTCGGACGATAAAAGTTCATTGATGGTTTTTTGAACCGTTTTTTCCATGTCATTTCCATCAATCTGAAACATAGGCTTTTTCGACATCTTGTTAAAAATCGAACAACCCGAAAGCATAGCGAGGGTGAGTAATAGTACGAAGATGCGTTTCATATCTGTAATGTTTTGGTGTCAATACATTGTTCGTGAACAGCCACTTCGCAGCAAATAAAATTGATGCAAAATGGCAATTTATTAACGAGCATGTAAAAATAAGAAAATGTAGCTTTTTAAACAGGGAAGGACTTAATTATTTAGAATTGCCTGGCGTTTGAGCAGTTCTTTCAGGTAGTGGTTGGTAACCTCTCGGTAGTATAGTTGTTGTGATTTTTTTGCCCAAAGAATGGCATCTTCGATGTTACCGGTCATTTCGTTACCCAAGGCGATATTTAGCATGAGTTTACTTTGATTGGAACGATTTCCCGATTCGGCGAATTTCAGCCAGTTTTCGAGAGCTTCGTCCCATTTTCCTTCGGCAGCCAGTTCAACCGACTGGTCAATTTGTTTATCTTTTAGAATGTAATAGAAACGTATAGCTCTTTCCCATTTTGGGGCAATAACATCGCTGAAATCGAGTGCTATTTTGATGGCTGTTTCGGTGCTTGCTCCTTTAACAGTAGGTATTTGTTTGAAAAGATTTTTTATGTCGTAATCGAAGGCTGCCCAGTAAAGTGTATCCTGGTTCATGATGGCGTCAACCAGTATTTTTTGCGAGTTTGGTTCATAAATACGCCAGTGTGCCATACTGTAAAAATCCATTGTCGCATAATGATATTTGTAAATTAGCGTTAAGTCTCTTTCTTCTCCAGTCATATAGTTGGTAACCGTTCGTATGGCTAAGTTTTCTAATACCACAAGAGCATCGGTGTTGTAAGTTTCGCAAATATTGGCAACGTATTCCCAATCAAGCGCTTGAGGGGTTTTGTTGTATGGCAGCAGACGGTAAATGTTTCGATCGAGTGGAATTACAACATCGAAACGTTGTGAGTTGAAAAGTACATCGCCGAGCACTTTTATGGTTGTGTCGGCAGCTAAACTGTCGAGCAATACATAGTTTGTATTGAAGTTCTTTTTGTAGAAATCAACTTGGAGTTCCCGCTCATCATAGTTTTGAAATTCCGAAGTCATGCTGCGGTTCATAATCGTAAAGCTTTGAATCGAATCAGGAATTTCAAATATTGGGGGAATAGGCACTTCAATAGTGAATTCTTTCAACTGGGCAAACACGGATGTTGTTGCCATGTTTATGAATATGATAAAGAATATAGCGTTTCGTATCATAGTATTGAAGGCTTATTTGTGATTTGAAGGCAATTTTTCGTATTAATAACCGCCCCAAAATTTTCTCAAAAACCATTCCAAAGACATGAGCGTTAGGATAATCAGAGCATATATTTTCCAGTCGATTAGTTCGTTGATGCTTTTTTCCTGGTACACGCGAGGTTTGATTTTCGAGCTGTTTTTAACCAATTCAATTAGTTGTTGATAGTTGTTTGATGTAAAAAACTGTCCACCGGTGGTGCCGGCAATGTTGTTTAATACATTAAAATTGGCCAGGATATTCTGATTCTCGATGTTTACTTCCTGCACGCTAAAACGGCCTTGTTTCAGAAAATCTTTGTCGCCCAGTGTAACCGATGCTTCGAAATCGTAATGTCCGGGAGGTAGAAGACCTAAATTTAAACGGTAGCCGGTTGATTGACTGTCGAATACATAGTTTAGTTCGTTGCCGGTTGAGTCGGATAGTGTGAAATTCACTTCGGCGTTTGTAACGGCTTCGAAAACTTCATTAAAAACCTGTGCCCGTATTTCAACGCGGTTTGTTTCAGATACAATTCGTTCGTAGCTTATTTTAAATTGTTCTTGTTTTTCTTCGAGGCTCAAGTAGTTGAAGATATTCACAAACAGATGATTAAAGGCATCCTGGTGGTCGAAGTATTGAAATTCCCTTAGACGCCATCTCCATATTCCTTCGCCAAAAATGATGGCTGTTTTCCTTTGGTCGTTTTCACCGGCTGCAATAAGGGGGTAGTTCATTTCAATATCTTTAATTTTTTGATGTGCAATAACCGAATAGTTGCCGTCAAGTTCGTAGCCGGTGTAACGGCTAATTAAAGGTGGGTATATTTCTTCTACGTTTTTGATTTTGGAAGGCAACGAAAATAGTGCGAAATTTTCGTTAAACCAGGCCGACGATTCTTCGGTTTGAAGTCCGGGAGTCATAGTTATGCCACGGTTTAAATTGTTTAACGCAGCCAGCGAAGTTCTTTGCCCAACAATAATTAGCAGAGGAATACTGCTGTTTTTTATTGTGTCGAAAATTGCCATATTTTGATTTGACCTGGCGGGAAGCTGATTTAATACAAGCAGATCGTAGTCGTTAATATTTTTGTTAAACTGTGCAATATGCGCCGTGGATACCTGGTAGTTGGCTTGTTTTTCGAGGGTCTCGGTTATTGCTCCTATATCAGGGTGAGGCCCTTCGGAGAGCATAAGCACCTTTTTTTTATTGTCGTGTACTTCAATGGTAAACGAATGTCGGTTGTTGTCGGTGTTTTCTTCTTCATGTACCGGGCTGATGACCACAGTTACATTTTGCAGCCCGGCTTTGTCGGCGTCGATGTAATACGTATTGCGGTAGTAGAAATCGGGTTGTGGAATGCTAACTTGCTCCGATTTGATCAGTTTGCCGGCTAAATAAACCGAAATCTGGGTAGATTGATATGGAAACTCTGTAAAGCCGGCTTCAACTTCAACCGGAAAACTGTTTCCCAGAAATACGTTCGGATTATGTGCTACATTAATTATACTTTGGTCGGTTTTGGGAATGGTATCGCCAATGGCCAGTGTGAAAACCGGAGCGTTAAGTCCTTTGAGTACCTGTGCCGGATTAGGTCCCTCGTTGTAAATACCGTCGCCTATCATTACATAAGCGCCAACGTTTCGGTTGTAGTACCGCTTTTCAGCATCGCGGAAAAATGAAGTGTAGTTTGATCGTAAGAATGAAAAATCAACTGAGTCTGATTTTAACGTTTGTTCGCCAAAAAGAATGGTTTCTATGTCGAATTTCTGTCCGGCTTCGTTTTTGATGTCCGAAATAAAAGCACGAACAAAACGGGCGTTTTCTTCGTCGTTTGCTATCGACGACGAGTTATCGACAGCGAGTACCAACATGGGTTTCTCAAGTAGGTTTTTAATTATTTCAACTAATGGTGAAAGAACTAAGATGCTTAGTAGTAGTGCGTAAATAAACTTTGTAATGCTCAATGTAAGACGTTGAATTTTGCTGTAAATGGTTTGTTTTCTCCGGTAGAAATATACCGTGTAAACGGTTGCAATAACCAGTGCAATTACAATTGTGATTGCCCAAAATGGGTTTTGTATGTTTGTGTAAAATTCCAATTTGTTGCTTTTTAAAGTTGATGACAAAATAACAATTTTTTTTTGTCATCATATAATTTTGTTTGCTGAATCAAAAATACGGTTTATCGTCAAAAAAAGGGGGTTCGTTAGATGAAATGAAAGATTTGACAGAAAGTTTTGGCGTACTCGGTTTAATGCTGCAAATTTGTCAATGAAAAGTTCTCCCACCCCCTTTTCATAATAATCCCAATTCCACCGTCCGACCCCATCGGACGGTTTTTTTTTGCTACAAGTATCAGCAATAATCCTATATTTTTAGTTGTGTGTCAAGCGTTTTATGTGTTGGCTTTTGGTGCATCCTTTTTGGGATTGACTTTAGTGCTTCGCTGGTAAGCAAGTCAATTATTCGGTCGCTTTTCGAAATTTTAGTCGTAACCAGGCTTATTTCCCGAACAGGAGTTGTGCCCGATATTTCTTTGATTAAGCTTTCTTTGTCCGAACTTATTGATAAAGTGGCCAGTTCGGGGATAAAAGTCATTCCGCCCACGTTTTCTACAATGCGGCAAAGCGACTCAATTGAGTCTGACAGATACACTATATTTTGAAACTCGCCGGGTTCTTTGGCGTAAATGCAAACCGAATCGACCTGGTTTTGAAAACAGTTTCCTTCGCGCAAATACCACATTTCTTTTAAATCAACTTTATTTAAATCGATACTTTCGTGTTTAGCGAGTTTGTGACTCTCGGAAATGTAAAGGAAGAATTTTTCGTAAAACAAGGGTTTGAATTTTATTCCGTCGGCTTTAATTGGTGTTGAAATAAATCCGGCATCAAGCTGCCCGTTTTTTAGACTTCGAATAATCGCTTCGGTTTTGAGCTCTGTTATGGTGAGTTTTATGTCGGGGTATTGTTTCGAAAATGAAGTCAGAAACATAGATACCCAGTAGGGAGCTAATGTTGGAATTATGCCCAGTTTTATAGTGCCCGACGGCTTGTTTTCAAGCTCAAAAGGTAAATCTTTCAATTTTTCACTCATTTGCAATAGCTCTTGCGCCTTTTCGATAAATAATTCTCCTTCGTGCGTGGGCGTAACCTTTGTGCTCGAACGTTTAAAAAGTAAGAGCCCAATTTCTTCTTCCAGCTTGCTAATCTGAAGGCTTAGTGCCGGTTGCGTAATGTTTAGCCGGCGTGCGGTTTCCGAAAACGAATGGTAGTAGCTCAGTTTTACCGCATAAGTGAGTTGTAAAAGTGTCATGGTATTATCAAAAGATTATAGGTATATAAGCGAGTATAAATATAACTAATATTACTTTTGAATCATCAAAACAAAGAAATAATAGTTATAAACTTAAAAAATAAACAATCATGAAAGCAAGTAATCAAGTAGTAGAAAAATTGAACAAGGTATTATCCGATTTACAGGTAGTGTATCAAAATCAGCGCACCTTGCACTGGCTGGTTAAAGGTGGCGATTTTTACATGTTGCATAATCTTTACGAAAAATATTACACCGAAACAGCCGAAGAAGTTGATGAGGTTGCCGAAAGAATACTGATGTTGGGTGGTGTTCCGTATCACCAGTTTAGCGAATACATCGAAAATGCACAAGTAAAGCCAGTTGTCGAAGTGCCCAAAGGTAAAGAAAGCCTGAAGCTGGCCGTAAACGACTATGAAGCCCTGCTTGCATCGTACCGGGAGGTTTTGGAGCTCGCTGGCGAGAACAACGACGAAGGTACGAACGCCTTGTTCAGCGATTTGATTTCATCGACCGAAAAGAAACTATGGATGCTCAAATCGACCCTGGCATAAAGAATATCAATTGTAATACTTGTAAACCCAAAAACCGAAACCTGCCTTGTATTTTCAAGGCAGGTTTTTTTAGCTTAGATTTTTCCTGATTTGCTTCATTCTCGATTTCATTCCTGCCGATGGCGAACGCTCCATTTGTTCGTCGATAATGGCCAATAGCTCGGGCGCCATTTCAGGGTATAGCTTACATGTCGAGTAAAAAAACTCGAATGCCATAGCTCGTGTGCCTACCTTTATTTTTGAATGGTTAATCCATTCGATGCACTTATCGAGCAAGGCTCCGGCATACTCTTCGTTTATCGGGCATCGTAAAATCATTTTTATGCCCATGCGCAGGTAGCTGTCGGTTTCGTTTTGCATTAAAAAGGGGTACAGCTCGTCTAAAATGCGAATGAGATGGGAGTTGTTTTTCTCGGTGGCATGATCCATAATCCAGAATAAACGCCATGTTTTCCCCGATGGGTTTTCTTTAACCATACTCCAGAGGGTGCTAAACAGCTCAAAATCGTGAGCAGCTTTTTGAAACATTAACTCATAATCGGCTTTGCGATAGGCTTCGTTTAGAAATTTTTTTATTTCTTCAGGTTTCATTTTCAGTGAAATAAGCAAAAAGTAGATTTTGGAGCTATAAAGAAAGTAACTTTTTGTGAAAGTGTTCGTCTCACAAGTAAAATTTGAAAACACATTTTGAAACACATTTAAAAAGATAGTCATGAAAACACTTACTTTATCCATTTTATTCTTATTGCTTGCATTTTTTGTTTATGCACAGGTTGATACCGTTCAGGCAACCAACAATTCGTTTCAGCAACTGATCGACGAGGAAGAATCAGGAGTTGACACGGTAATGATTGAATCGGAGTCGGAAACGGCCAAAACGGAAGCTGTTTTGGGCGGTAAGTCTGAAACGAAAAAAGATACCATGCATGTACGCATTGGCAATCAGAATATTGAAATTGTTACCAGCGACAACAATACAAAAATTAAAATTGAGGATGGGGTTGATGTATCCTCAAACAAAATCAGTATAAAAAAGAGAAGACGAAAGTTTGACGGGCATTGGGATGGCATCGACTTTGGCGTGAATATGCTGCGTGATGTTGATTATTCGGCATATCCCGAAGGCACACCTGCGTTTATGGATGTTCGACTCGAAAAATCGTTTGAATTCAACATTAATATTTTTGAATATAGCTTTGGTTTTGGCCAGTATGTGGGGTTGGTAACCGGCCTTGGGTTCAATTTTAACGATTATAAGTTCAAAAACCGTTATTCGATTCGTAAAGATGACGCGGGTCTTATACAGCCCATCGAGTTGCCCGAAGGCGATTTCAAAAAAAGTAAATTGTCAACGTCGTATCTTACTGCTCCGTTGCTGTTCGAGTTTCAAATACCCGATAACCGGCACGAAGATCGTTTGTATGTAGCTGTTGGTGTTATTGGTGGGTTGAAACTGGGCGAACATACGAAATATAAAATTGGCAATGAGAAATGGAAAGATAAAGGCGATTACGGAATTGCTCCTGTACGATGGGGATACACTGCCCGTATCGGATTCGACGATTTTGGAATTTACGGAACTTACTACAATACCCGGCTGTTTGAAGATGGTGTTGGTCCGGCTGCTACTCCGGTAACAATAGGCCTTAGTCTGGCTTTCTGATAGTTACAATGCACAAAAAAAACCGATTTTTCCGGTTTTTTTTGTGCATTGTAACTATTATATATAACAATCTTCATTTTATGCTGCCTGGCAAAATTGTATATTTGGCTCGTCTTTAAAAACAGAAAGTATGCGTTTATTATTGATTAGTAACTCAACCATGGCTGGAGAGCCCTATCTTGAATATCCCAAAAATGAAATTGCTGACTTTTTGGGCGATGCTTCGATGGACATCCTGTTTATTCCGTACGCTGCAGTAACTTTTTCGTACGATGAGTATGAAAAAAAAGTGAACGAACGTTTTGCTGAGTTTGGGCAAAAAGTAACCGGCATTCATCATTTTATCGACCCATTGGAAGCCGTTAGGGAAGCCGATGCGATAGTGGTTGGAGGTGGTAATACCTGGCATCTGGTGCGTGCAATGCGCGACAATAAGCTGATTGATGCTATTGCGGCAAAAGTGAAAAGCGGAACACCTTATGTTGGATGGAGCGCCGGTTCCAATGTGGCTTGTCCAACGATTCGTACAACCAACGATATGCCTGTAGTTGACCCCAAAGGTTTCGATGTGTTTAATCTTGTTCCTTTTCAAATCAATCCTCATTACATCGATGCAAACCCCGACGGCCATGCCGGTGAAACCCGCGAGCAGCGTATCGAAGAATTTATTGAACTGAATAGTGGAACGTATGTGCTTGGCTTGCGTGAAGGTACGATGTTACGACTCGAAGGCCACAAGTTGTCGTTAATAGGTGCACATCCGGCACGCATATTTTTTAAAGGAAAAGAACCGTTTGAAATTGAACCCGGTGGCGACATGTCATTTTTGATGGGGTAACCCGAACTGTAACCCGGACATTCCTGTCCGGGTTTTGAATATTATTCGCAGACAAGAATGTCTGCCTTATCGTACTACTACATTGATGATTTTTTTCGGGACAACAATAATTTTTGTAATCTGTTTTCCCTCAAGCCATTTTTGGGCATTTTCGTGCTCCGTAGCAGCTTTTTCAACTTCTTCCTTTGGCATGTCAACCGGTAGTTCGAGTTTGAAACGCATTTTTCCGTTAAACGAAACCGGGTATTCAAAGGTGTTTTCAACCAGGTAGCTTTCGTTTACTTCGGGCCATGGCTGTTGACAAATTGCGGGGTCGTTTCCGTAAATCGACCAAAGTTCTTCGGCAAGGTGTGGAGCATAAGGTGCCAGCACTTTGGCAAAAGTTTCGGCTGTTTCGCGGCTCACTTTCTTCACTTTGTAGCAGTGATTGGTGAAAATCATCATTTGCGAAATGGCCGTATTGAATTTCATGTCTTCGATGTCTTGCCCTACTTTCTTAATGGTTTGATGCAGTGCTTTCAGCGTTTCGGTATTTTCGGCCTCATCGGTAATATTGTTTTTGTCGGCAAAGAAATAAAATACGCGTTTCAGAAAGTTGAAAACACCTTTTACGCCGGTGTCAGTCCATGGTTTAGTGGCATCGAGTGGCCCCATAAACATTTCGTACAAGCGCAACGAGTCGGCTCCATAGTTGTCTACCACATCGTCGGGGTTAACCACATTTTTAAGCGATTTCGACATTTTGGCTACAATCTGCTTCAGTTCTTCGCCAGTCTCGATGTGAAAATACTTTCCGTCTTTTTCTTCCACCTTGTCCGATGGTACTTTTGAACCGGATGCTGTTTCGTAGGCAAAAGCCAGAATCATGCCCTGGTTGTAAAGTTTTTTATAGGGTTCATCGGTCGATACAATACCTAAATCGAACAATACCTTATGCCAGAAACGACTGTAAAGCAGGTGTAGTACGGCATGTTCGGCACCACCAATGTACAGGTCAACCGGCATCCAGTAGTTTTCTTTGGCTTTGCTGAACGGTTCTTTGTCGTTTTTGGGATCGATGTAGCGCAGGTAGTACCAACACGAACCAGCCCATTGAGGCATGGTGTTGGTTTCACGGCGACCTTTACGACCGTTTTTGTCGGTTACTTGCAGCCAATCGGTGGCATTGGCCAGGGGCGATTCGCCACTTTCGCTTGGCTGGTATTTGTCGGTTTTAGGAAGCTCAACCGGCAGGTTTTCGTCTTCAACCACCGAAATTTCGCCATCTTCCCAGTGAATAATCGGGAATGGTTCGCCCCAGTATCGTTGACGGCTAAAAAGCCAGTCGCGAATTTTATAATTTACAGTGGCTTGTCCCAAATTGCGTTCGTCGAGCCATTTAATAACCGTGGCAATTCCCTCGCTTTTGCTTTTCCCGTTGATGTCGAGACCCAGTTCGGGGTTGGACGAGTTAATGTATTCGCCATCGTCTGTCCAGCAGGCTTCTCCTTTTAATATCTTTTCACGAAGTTCGACATCGGCCTGGTCTTTGGGGTCGAGAATGCAAACCACCGGTATGTCGAAAGTTTTAGCAAATTCGAAGTCGCGGGTGTCGTGTGCCGGTACAGCCATTATGGCACCGGTTCCGTAGCCCATAAGTACGTAGTCGGCAATCCAAATGGGTATTTGCTGTCCATTAAGCGGGTTAATGGCGTAGCGACCGGTGAATACGCCGGTTTTTTCTTTCGAAAGCTCGGTGCGGTCGAGGTCACTTTTTAAAGCGGCTGCTCTTACATAGTTGTCAACTTCCGATTTTTTATCGGCTGTTACAATGCTATTTATTAATGCGTGTTCGGGCGCAATAACCATGTATGTGGCTCCAAAAAGTGTATCGGGGCGTGTTGTATAAACTCGAAGCTTTTCGTCAATGCCTTCAACATTGAAATCCACTTCGGCACCTGTCGATTTTCCAATCCAGTTGCGCTGCATATCTTTTACGCCTTCGGGCCAGTCGAGCTGGTTGAGCCCGTTAAGCAAGCGTTCGGCATAGTGTGGAATACGCAGCATCCATTGTTTCAGAAAACGACGTTCAACTTCTTTGGTGCCACATTTTTCGTGCGAACCGTCGTTCAGGACCTCTTCGTTTGCGCAAACGGTTTTGCAGGTATTGCACCACCATACCTGGGCATTATCGTAATACGCCAGTCGTTTCGATTCGATGTATTCGCGAACAGCCTGACTGCCCCGGGCACTTACGTTTTCGGGTATGGGCAGCTCGTTAATTGGCCTTCCTTTTTGAAGTTCCTTATCGAACCATGTATTATATAAGCGGATAAAAATCCATTGTGTCCATTTAAAATAAGCCGGGTCGGTTGTGTTGATTTCACGATCCCAGTCGTAGCTCAGTCCCAGCGATTGTATTTGTCTGCGAAAATTGTCACAGTTTTTTTGTGTGGTAACAGCCGGGTGCGTGCCGGTTTGAATAGCATACTGCTCGGCAGGCAGTCCGAAGGCGTCCCAGCCCATGGGGTGAAGTACGTTAAACCCTTTTGCACGTTTGTACCGGCAAATAATATCGGTAGCGGTGTACCCCTCGGGGTGTCCTACGTGGAGCCCTGCTCCCGAAGGATAAGGAAACATATCAAGACAATAAAACTTTGGCTTGCTTGTGTCGGCTTCACTGGAAAAAACTTTGTTTGCCAGCCAGTGTTCTTGCCACTTTTTCTCAAATTCTGAAAAATTAAAATCCATCTTTATTGTAAATAAGTAGGGTTTAACAAATGAATCTGCAAAAATAGAAAAAAGATGCGGGCAAGGGAATTATTAAGACTTAAATCTTGAGATTACCATTTTTGATACCTTGTAATATGTTGCAGAACTACCAACAGATTTAGTAGAAAGCTTTTGTTTCTCAAGGCTTTTTCTTAAATTTAGAAGTGCTACTAACCATAAAAGGAATGTGCTATGAACTCAAAAATCGAAAGTCTGTTTAGCGCCGGCGATACCTACCTGAAAGAAGCGAAGGGTATGTTTTATGCGCAGGACGAAAAGCAAGGAAGAGCTGCCTGTAACTGTTGCGAAGCTGTTAAAAGGTATATCGATGCTTATGAATTGGCTCTGTTTAATCATCTTGAGCCTTCAAAAAATTATCATGTTGTACTGCACACCATTGAGCAGAAAGATCCGGAATTTAAGCAATTTACCGAAAAAATTTACGAGGTAAAGTGTTTCTCGGATGAGGCAAAAAAGGATCCGGAAGCTTTTTTTCTGTATGACGACGAAATAAACAATGTACTAAAAATTGTACTGGGGGTGCGGAATTACATTGCTCGTAAGGTTGAGCTTGGAAAAGAATTCATGAAAGAGTTTTCAGAAAATTCTTTCATGGCGATATAGTTAAATGTTGGTTTGACTTTTATCAACTAAAATATTTTTTATCCTCTTATAATAATCGGTTCTTTCCCGGTGTTAGTGGTCGTGTTGTACTGAGTTTTTCGTTTTATCCGTAGTGTCTTAATGTGCTGTTAATGAGAGCTATGTTGGTTTCTTGTTTTTATGGTATGAGTTATAAACACGTGCAAAAAAAAGCGGGTTATCGTAATGATAACCCGGCTGTTCATAGTTTAGTTAGATCAGAAAATAGATGATGGTTTAAAGAGAAAAGGAA
>JAFGGY010000155.1 GCA_016930365.1 Prolixibacteraceae bacterium
CATATGAAGCACTTCTTCATCAAATTCTTCGTTGGCAAATTTTTCGTCGGTATCAAGTGTTATTTTCTCGTCGGAGAATAACATAAAATGATAAATAAGAATTTTAGCCGCTTCTTTTAAAGCATCTTTAGGATGAATAGATCCGTCGGTTTGAACTTCGAATACTAACTTTTCGTAGTCGGTTTTTTGTTCAACACGATAATTTTCAACGGAATATTTAACATTCTTAATCGGAGTGTAGATCGAATCTATTGGGATTAAACCGTATTCTTCTTCAACCGGTTTATTTTCAACAGCAGGAACATAACCACGGCCTTTTCCGATAGTAATTTCCATTTGGAGCTTTACAGAAGGCTCCATTTCGCAAATTACCAAATCGGGATTTAGCACACTAAAACCCGACATAAACTTGTTCAGGTCGCCGGCTGTAAATTTGTCTTGTCCGGTAATGGTAACCGATACTTTCTCACCATCAAAATCCTCGACCTCATTTTTAAAACGAATTTGTTTCAGGTTAAGGATTATCTCGGTAACGTCTTCGATTACGCCCTTTATCGTGGCAAATTCATGCTCTACACCTTCGATTTTGATAGTAGTTATTGCATAACCTTCCAAAGATGATAACAGTATTCGGCGTAAAGCATTACCAATTGTAATACCATAACCAGGCTCTAATGGACGAAATTCGAATTTTCCATTCATTTCGTCCGAGTCGAGCATTATCACTTTGTCGGGTTTTTGAAAAGCTAATATTGCCATAGTTTTCGTATATGTTATTATTTCGAGTACAACTCAACAATTAGTTGTTCTTTAATGTTTTCCGGAATCTCTTCGCGTTCAGGAACGTTCAGGAATTTGCCGGAAAATGAAGCATCATCCCATTCTAACCAGGCGCTTTTTGTATAGCGTCGTGAGTTTAACGAGTCGGTAACTACTTCGAGTGATTTAGACTTTTCGCGTACTGCTACAATATCACCCGGACGGAGAATATAAGATGGTATATTACAAACTGATCCGTTTACTGTAATATGTTTGTGCGTAACCAACTGACGTGCAGCAGCACGGGTTGGTGCAACACCCAAACGAAATACCACATTGTCGAGTCTCGATTCAAGCAGTTTAAGCAAAACTTCACCGGTAATACCTTTTGAACGTGTTGCTTTTTCGAACATTTTACGGAATTGACGTTCCAGAAGACCGTATGTAAATTTAGCCTTTTGTTTTTCTTTTAACTGAACACCATATTCCGATATTTTTCTGCGCCTACGGGCTTGTCCGTGGAACCCTGGTGGATAATTTTTCTTTTCCAACGCTTTATCGGGTCCATAAATGGGTTCGCCAAACTTGCGCGCTATTTTCGACTTTGGTCCAATATATCTTGCCATTGTTTACTTTTTTAATGTCAATAAAATTAAACTCTTCTTCTTTTTGCTGGGCGGCATCCGTTGTGCGGCAATGGAGTAACGTCAACAATTTCGGTTACCTGAATACCTGCACCGGCAATTGCCCTGATAGCAGATTCGCGACCATTACCTGGCCCTTTGACATAAGCTTTTACTTTACGTAAACCTAAATCGTATGCTGTTTTAGCACATTCTTCGGCAGCAGTTTGAGCTGCATAGGGTGTATTTTTCTTCGACCCTCTGAAGCCTTTTTTACCGGCCGACGACCATGATATCACCTCGCCATTGTCATTTGTCAACGATACAATAATATTATTGAATGACGAATGAACGTGGGCCTGGCCAGTGGCTTCCACTTTAACGACCCTCTTTTTTGAAGTTCCTGACTTTTTTGCCATAATCTTTCACCTAAATTATTTAGTCGCTTTCTTTTTATTTGCAACAGTTTTACGTTTACCTTTACGGGTACGTGCATTGTTTTTAGTGCTTTGACCACGAACCGGTAATCCAATACGATGACGAATTCCACGGTAGCAACCAATATCCATCAATCGTTTAATATTAAGCTGCGTTTCCGAACGTAGTTCACCTTCGATTTTATACTTCTCGGAGATTATATTACGTATTGATGCGAAACTGTCATCATCCCATTCTTTAACTTTTGCATTTACGTCAACGCCAGCTTCTTCAAGAATTTTTTTTGCGCTGCTACGTCCTATTCCAAAAATATAGGTTAACGCGATTTCGCCACGTTTGTTATCTGGAATATCTACACCAACTAATCGAGCCATAGAATTTTCTGTTATTAAATTTACAAATTAACCCTGACGTTGTTTAAACTTGGGATTTTTTTTACTAATCACATATAAACGTCCTTTTCTACGGACTATCTTACAGTCAGAGCTACGCTTTTTAATCGATACACGTACTTTCATTTTATCAAAGTATTAATTGGTTAAAAACCATCCTTATTTTGGAATTTTTCATCAAAATTGGCACAAAAGTAATTAAATAATTCAATTTTCACGAAAAAATCCAGTCAATCAAACATTTACTTGTACCTGAAAATGATACGACCTTTGGTTAAGTCATACGGCGACATTTCTACTTTCACTTTATCGCCCGGTAATATTTTAATGTAATGCATGCGCATTTTACCGGAGATGTGTGCTGTAATTACGTGGCCGTTTTCCAATTCCACGCGAAACATTGCATTCGACAATGCTTCTACTATTGTACCATCTTGTTCAATTGAAGGCTGTTTTGCCATAAATTTATAATTTTTGATATCTAACTTTTATTACAACAAATTAAAAGATTAAAATAACCTGACGTCGCTTTTTCTTAGTAACTACCCGGGACACACCTCCCATGCAGTTCGTAAAGATAATTTGCGCTTAGCATTTCAAAAAATGGATGATGTTCCGTTTTGATATAAGAGCATAATCCATCAGCCGCTTCAAAAAGCTAAGATTTGCATAAATGCAAAACCGAAAGATTTAACTGCACACGAAAACTCGAAATACAATTAAATCTTCAGATTCTTTCAATATCCTGTGCTAAATTGCAGAGGCACCACCAGTACGACCTTTGATACGTCCCGATTTCATCAGTCCGTCGTAATGCCGCATCAGCAGGTGACTTTCAATTTGTTGTAATGTATCCAGTATCACACCGACGAGGATGAGTAACGAAGTTCCGCCATAAAACTGGGCGAAAGATGAGTTAACTCCAACCATCATAGCAAAAGCAGGAAGAATGGTAACAAAACCAAGGAAAATTGATCCGGGTAATGTAATACGAGACATTACGGTATCGAGAAATTCAACCGTTCTCTTTCCAGGTTTAACACCCGGAATAAAGCCTCCATTTTTCTTCATATCTTCGGCCATTTGTACCGGGTTAACGGTGATGGCTGTATAAAAATAGGTAAAAGCAATTACCATAACAAACATGGTAAAGTTATACCAAAAACCGGTGGGATTTGAAAATGCTGTGGCAAATCCGCTCACCGAATCGCCCCCGCCAAAGCCAGCAAAGGCCATTGGCACAAACATAATAGCCTGGGCAAAAATGATGGGCATAACACCCGCAGCATTAACTTTTAACGGTATGTACTGACGTACTCCGCCATATTGTTTGTTTCCAACAATACGTTTTGCGTATTGAACTGGTATTCTTCGAGTTCCCTGAACCAATAAAATAACCAACATAAAAATTACAAACAGAATAGCAAATTCAATCAACAGCAAAACAAGACCACCACCGCTTTGAGCTTCAAATCGGGATATAAATTCTTGTGCTATAGATTGAGGCAAACGGGCAATGATACCAATCATAATAATTAATGAGATACCATTTCCGATTCCTCTGTCGGTAATTTTTTCACCTAACCATAAAACAAACATCGAACCAGCCAGCATAATAATGGTTGAGCTGATGTCGAAGAACCGTCCGGTAAGGATAAAAGCTTCGGGTGTGTTTGCGAGTGTCATGTGAAGGTTAGTAAGGAATGCAGGACCCTGGAAAATTAAAATTATCACCGTTAAATAACGGGTAATTTGATTCATCCGTTTTCTACCTGATTCGCCTTCTTTTTGGAGGCGTTGAAAATAGGGTACAGCTATGGTCAGCAACTGAATAACAATAGAAGCCGTGATATAAGGCATAATACCTAAAGCGAAAACGGATGCATTTGAAAAGGCGCCACCCGAAAACATATCAAGCAAACCTAACAGTCCGTCCTGGGTTTGCGCTTCTAAGGCTTCTAACTTTGCCGGATCTAACCCCGGCAACACTACAAATGATCCTACCCGATATATAAGGATAAAAAATAGGGTTATCCCAATCCTTGATCTCAGGTCTTCGATTTTATAAATGTTCTTTAAGGTTTCGATTAACTTCTTCATGAGTTAATTATTTTTTAGTCATCAGTTACCGGTTAAGGATTTAGATGATTTCGGTTGTACCTTCTAATTTTTCGATTGCTTCTTTAGCTGTTTTTGAGAAAGCGTGTGCTTTCACATCCAATTTGGATTTTAATTCGCCAACACCCAAAATTTTCACCTTGTCGTTTTTACTTGCAAGTCCATGATCGGCCATAAATTGAAAATCGATGGCAGTTACATTGAACTTATCGGCAAGATCCTGAAGTGTTTTAAGGTTGATGGCTTTATATTCAACTCGGTTGAAATTTTTAAAACCAAATTTAGGAACAACACGCTGTATAGGCATTTGTCCTCCTTCGAAACCAATCTTTTTAGAATATCCAGATCTTGATTTCTGACCTTTATGGCCACGAGTAGCTGTACCGCCATGGCCAGAACCCTGACCGCGTGCTATTCTTTTACGTTTATGTGTAGACCCATTTGCGGGTTTCAACTTGCTGAGATCCATTATCTTTCGTTTTAATAAGATTAGAGTTCTTCAACTTTAACCAAATGTTTCATTTTATTAACCATTCCCACGATTTGTGGGGTAGCTTCGTGCTCAACTGTTCCATTTAGCTTACGCAAGCCAAGGGCTTCGAGTATGCTTTTCTGACGTTTGGTAGAGCCAATGCTACTTTTTACCAGAGTGATCTTGATTTTAGCCATAATTATCCTTTAAATACTTTATCAAGTGAAACTCCACGATGTTCGGCTACGGTATAAGCGTCGCGCAGTTCGAGTAAAGCGTTAAATGTTGCTTTTACTAGGTTGTGTGGGTTGGATGATCCTTTTGACTTAGCCAAAATATCTTTTACCCCAACACTTTCGAGAACGGCACGCATCGCACCACCTGCCACTACACCGGTACCATGAGATGCTGGTTTCAAAAACACACGTGCTCCGCCAAATTTAGCGAGTTGCTCGTGTGGTATAGTTCCATTTATCACAGGAATTTTCACCAGGTTCTTTTTTGCAGCTTCAATGCCCTTGGCTATTGCTGTGGTAACTTCGCTTGCTTTGCCAAGTCCCCAACCTACAATACCATCTTCGTTGCCAACAACAACAATAGCAGAAAAGCTGAAGGTACGTCCACCTTTTGTTACTTTGGTTACACGGTTAATTGCTACTAACCGGTCTTTTAATTCCAAATCGCTGGTTCTAACTTTTTTAATATTTCCTGACATAATTTTTAGAATTTAAGTCCTCCCTCGCGGGCTGCTTCAGCAATTGATTTTACTCGTCCGTGGTATAAATACCCGTTACGGTCGAATACTACTTGTTCAACATTTGCATTTTTTGCCTTTTCGGCAATAAGCTTACCTACCATTGCTGCCTGTTCTGTTTTGTTAACATTTTTGGCATCAATTTCTTTATCTAAAGAGGAAGCGCTAACCAGGGTTTTCCCTGACAGGTCGTCGATAATTTGAGCATAAATTTGCTTATTGCTTCGGAATACGCTCAAACGGGGAACATCGGGCGTTCCGTTTACGACTTTCCGAATCCTCTTTTTAATTCTGTATCTTCTTGCTTGCTTTGTTAAAGCCATGATTATATACTATTAAACGTTATTTAGCAGAAGCTGATTTACCAGCTTTACGTCTTATAATTTCACCATCGAACTTAACACCTTTTCCTTTGTACGGTTCTGGTGCACGGAACGATCTGATTTTAGCGGCAACCTGTCCCAACAATTGCTTGTCGTGGCTTTTCAGCGTTACAGTAGGATTGCTTCGCTTATCGGTATGAGCTTCAACTTTAACCTCAGGAGGGAGCTGTAAATAAATATGGTGCGAATAACCTAAAACAAGGTCCAATAATTGTCCCTGGTTTTCGGCACGATAACCAACACCAACAAGTTCGAGCTTAATTTCGTAGCCTTTCGACACACCTTCGACCATGTTGTTAATCAACGAACGATATAATCCGTGCATTGATTTGTGTTTTTTTGAATCGCTGGGGCGTTGAACCGTCAGCTGGTTATCTTCGATTTCCATACCGATTTCAGGATCCACCTTCTGAGAAAGTTCACCTAATTGGCCATTAACTGTAACTACGTTGTCTTCGTATTTTACAGTTACGCCTGCAGGTATCTCAATGGGTAATTTTCCTATCCTTGACATCGTTTAATTCCTCCTTAGATTAATATACGTAACATAAAACTTCACCACCAATGCCTAAATCACGCGCTTCTTTGTCGGTGATAACGCCTTTTGATGTTGATATAATTGCAACACCTAAACCATTAAGCACCCTGGGGATTGTTGTTGAATCGCAATATCTGCGAAGCCCGGGTTTACTAATGCGTTTAAGCGATTTGATTGCGGCAATTCCACTTTCAGGATTGTATTTCAAGGCAATTTTGATGTTGCCCTGGTAGTTTACATCGTCTTCGAATTTGTAATTCAGTATGTAACCTTTTTCCTTCAGAATTTTGGTCATTTCTTTTTTTACATTCGAAGCAGGGATGTCAACCACCTTGTGACCTGCTTTAATGGCATTCCTCAATCGGGTTAAATAATCTGAAATTGGATCAGTCATTTTCTCAAATTTTAAAATTTACCAACTTGCTTTTTTAACTCCCGGAATTAGTCCAGAGGCTGCCATTTCTCTAAAATTGATACGGCTTATGCCGAATTGCCTCATATACCCTTTTGGCCGGCCTGTTAGTTTGCATCGGTTATGCAAACGCACAGGAGATGCGTTTTTGGGTAATTTTTGCAATCCTTCGTAATCACCTTTAGCTTTAAGTTCGGCCCTTTTAGCTGCGTACTTTTGTACGAGTTTTGCGCGTTTTATTTCGCGGGCTTTCATTGATTCTTTAGCCATATCTTTTTATTTTTTATCTTTTTTAAACGGCAAACCAAATTCTCTTAACAAAGCGTAACCTTCTTCATCGGTTTTAGCGGTAGTAACAAATGTGATGTTCATACCCGAAATGTGGCTTACTTTGTCGAGAACGATCTCAGGGAAAATAATTTGTTCGGTAATTCCTAAGGTATAATTACCACGTCCATCGAGCTTATTATCGATACCGTTAAAATCGCGAATACGTGGCAATGCCACTACGATTAAACGCTCGAGAAACTCGTACATTTTACGACGCCGTAATGTTACACGAACACCGATAGGCATTTTTTTCCTGAGTTTAAAATTAGATATATCCTTACGGGAAAGTGTCTGCATTGCTTTCTGACCTGAAATGTTTGTCATTTCTTCGGTGGCCAGTTCGACAATTTTTTTATCGGCAGTAGCAGCACCAACCCCTTGGTTGAGTACAATTTTCTGAAGTCTTGGTACCTCCATGATACTTTTGTATCCAAACTCTTTCATCAGAGCCGGTACCACATCTTCTTTGTATTTCTTTTGAAGTACAGGTACTATTTCCATTACTTAATCTCCTCTCCTGATTTTTTAGAATAACGAACTAACTTTCCGTTGGCATCTTTTTTCCGTCCGATGCGTGTAGCTTCGCCGGTTTTAGGATCAACCAACATGAGGTTGGAGATGTGGACAGGTGCTTCCTGCTCGATTATCCCACCTTGGGGATTTGCGGCATTTGGCTTGGTGTGTTTTTTCACCATGTTAACACCTTCCACAATAGCACGGTCGGTTTTTCGAATAACTTCGAGCACCTTACCTTTTTGGCCTCTTGAGTTGCCAGTGACAACCACAACGTTATCGCCTTTTTTAATATGTAACTTTTTCTGCATTGCTTCTGATTTTCAATTATAATACTTCAGGAGCAAGAGAAACGATCTTCATGTATCCTTCACGTAGCTCGCGCGGCACAGGGCCGAAGATACGTGTTCCACGAATTTCTCCTGCATTATTTAACAGGACAACAGCGTTGTCGTCGAAGCGTATGTAAGAACCATCGGTGCGTCGTATCTCTTTACTGGTACGAACCACCACTGCTTTCGAAACGGTACCTTTTTTAATACCGCCTGATGGCAGAGCGCTTTTTACGGTTACAACAACTGTATCGCCAATCGAAGCGTATCGTCTCTTTGTACCTCCCAGTACGCGGATTACTAATACTTCTTTGGCTCCACTATTGTCTGCCACAGTACATCTTGTTTCTTGCTGTATCATGGTTACTTAGCTCTTTCTATTATTTCTACCAATCGCCATCCTTTGGTTTTACTTAAAGGACGGGTTTCCATAATTCTCACAGTATCGCCTTCGTTGCATTCATTTTTGTCGTCTTGAGCATAGAATTTCGACGTCTTATTTACGAATTTGCCATAAATAGGATGTTTCTCTTTACGCTTTTCGGCAACAATTATGGTTTTATCCATTTTGCTGCTAACTACAACACCGATACGTTCTTTCCTGAGGTTTCTTGTATTTTCCATTGTGATTGAATAATTACTTGTTCTCAGTTAACTGACGTTTGTGCATTTCGGTTTTTAACCTTGCAATATTCTTTTTTACCTCTTTCAAATCCATTGGATTATCAAGTGGAGAAACAGCATGGTTTAACCTCATACGATTGAGCTTGTCCTTCTCCGCATCGATGCGTTCGGCGATCTCTTTTGTTGTTAACTCTATAATTTCTGAATTTTTCATCAGTAATAATTTTTAAAGATCTGATGTTTACACTTATTCGCCTACAGAAGACTCAACATAATCGCGTCGTAATACAAACTTTGTAGTTACGGGCAGTTTTTGGGCTGCCAAACGAAGAGCTTCTTTAGCTGTTTCGAAAGGAACTCCATCGGCTTCTATTAAGATGCGTCCCGGAGAAACGCATGCAACAAATGCTTCTGGTGCACCTTTACCCTTACCCATTCGAACCTCTGCAGGTTTTTTAGTGATGGGTTTGTCAGGGAATATACGTATCCAGATTTGGCCTTGCCGTTTCATGTGCCTGGTAACTGCTACACGAGCGGCCTCGATTTGACGGCCAGTGATCCAGGCCTCTTCGAGTGACTTTATTCCGAATGAACCAAATGAGAGTTGATTACCACGTTGGGCATTCCCTTTCATTCGTCCCTTTTGTACTCTTCTAAATTTTGTTTTCTTTGGTTGTAACATCCTTAATCGAATTTAAGGTTATTTACTTTTTCTTTCTACGGCCTCCACGTGGGGCTGCACCACCACGTCCACCTGCATTGTTTTTGACACCTACGTTAGGCGATAAGTCGCGTTTTCCGTACACTTCGCCTTTGCAAATCCAAACTTTTACCCCAATTAAACCGGTTTTTGTTAAAGCTTCGGCCAGGGCATAATCAATATCTGCCCTAAGGGTATGCAGTGGGGTACGTCCATCTTTATACATTTCTGAACGTGCCATTTCAGCACCATTTAAACGTCCGGAACACAATACTTTTATTCCTTCGGCTCCCATCCTCATGGTTGAGGCTATAGACATTTTCACAGCACGACGGTATGCAATTTTGCCTTCGATCTGACGAGCGATATTATTGGCAACAATTTGTGCATCCATCTCGGGTCGCTTAATCTCGAAGATGTTGATTTGTACTTCCTTCGAAGTAATTTTTTTCAACTCTTCTTTAAGCTTATCAACTTCCTGTCCACCTTTTCCAATAATAATACCGGGTCGCGAAGTGTGAACAGTAATCGTGATAAGCTTTAGGGTACGCTCGATAATAATCCTCGACACACTGGCTTTGGCCAAACGTGCGTTAAGGTATTTACGTAATTTATAATCTTCTACAAGCTTATCGCCGTAATCGTTCCCTCCGAACCAGTTGGAATCCCAACCTCGGATGATTCCTAAGCGATTTGCAATCGGATTAGTTTTCTGTCCCATCTATTACTATTTAAAGGTTTTCGGTTACAGGATTTTTGCTATCCAAATAAATTGTTACATGATTCGAACGTTTGCGGATACGATGTGCCCGTCCTTGCGGAGCAGGTTGTATTCGTTTAAGCATACGGCCTGAATCGACAAATATTCTTGATACAATTAAATTGTTATCTTCCAGACGTTCGTCTTCGTTTTTAGCCTGCCAGTTTGCAATAGCCGAGAGCAATAATTTTTCGACTCTGCGAGAGGCTTCTTTCGACGAAAATTTCAGTACATCAAGTGCTTTATTCACTTCCATTCCGCGAATCATGTCAGCTACCAGTCTCATCTTTCGAGGAGAAGTAGGACAATTACGCAAAACGGCAAAGTACTGTTGTTTTCGTTCTTCCTTGCGCTGATTTGCTGTATTTCTTTTTCTTGCACCCATTGTTTCTACTTTAATATGATTTTAAACAATTCACGCATTATCGTTTGTTTCCTGCGTGTCCCCTGAATATACGGGTTGGTGCAAATTCACCCAATTTATGACCTACCATGTTTTCTGTGATATAAACCGGTATGAATTTGTTACCGTTGTGGACAGCAATTGTGTGTCCAACC
>JAFGGY010000156.1 GCA_016930365.1 Prolixibacteraceae bacterium
CAAGCCCTTTTCAGATCGCACACTCCTGTAAAGGGTGTCTCACTGAACATGCCCCAACTCGTGTGCCAATAAACGTGCGTCAATATCTCCATTAACATTGTAAAGATAAGCAAATTGTTTGCCTATGGGCATTTCGCCCTGCAAGTATTCACCGTAATCATCATCGTTATTATTTTCGTAAGTAGCTGTGGTGTTAAAAAGTGCCACATAGCAGTCGGTTTTGCTATACCCTTCAAGCCCCAGAATAAGGCCGTTCACCATTTTTTGCTCACCAGAGTAGTTCGAGAGGAAATCATCGCCAAGGGTCATTTTTCCATCGTCGTCTAAATATCACGGAGGAAAAGCTGAACGGTCGCAAAAAAAAGGGCAGCCATGCGACTGCCCTTTGAGGTGTTATCCTATAAATGGTCTTAAAATACGGCCTTCATTATTTCTTTTACATTATCAGTTAAGCCATAAGTGTAAACGTGCAGACTTGGCGCCCCGTTTTTCACTAAATCTTTGGCCTGGTAAATGGCCCACTCTGTTCCAACTTTTTTGGCTTCGTCGTTGTTTTTACAGGCGGCGAGTGCTTTGGCCAAGTCATCGGGTAAATCGATGCTGAATATTTTTGGAAGAACGGTTAATTGGTTTTGCACCGCAATAGGCTTAATGCCCGGAATAATTGGAACCGTAATACCTGCAGCCCGGCATTTGTCAACAAATTGATAATATTTTTGGTTGTCGAAAAACATTTGGGTTACAATGTAATTGGCACCGGCATCAACTTTCATTTTTAGGTGCTCGAGGTCGGTTTCCAGGTTGGGTGCTTCGAAATGCTTTTCGGGATACCCGGCCACGCCAATACAAAAATCGAGTGGTGCTTTGTTTTTTAATTCTGTGTCGAGATATTTACCGTTTCGAAGCCCTACAATTTGCTCAACAAGCTCCGAAGCGTGCGCATTGCCATCGGGTTCGGGTTTGAACGCAGGTTCGCTTTTAAGCCCGTCGCCACGAAGTGCCAGCACGTTTTCGATGCCCAAAAAATGCAAATCGATGAGCACATGCTCGGTTTCGCTGCGGGTAAACCCACCACAAAGAATGTGCGGCACAACCGGGATTCCGTATTTGTGCTGTATCGAAGCGGCAATAGCCACTGTACCCGGGCGTTTCCGCACTATTTTCTTTTCGAGAAGCCCGTCGGGACGTTGCCTGAATTCGTACTCATCGCGATGAGTGGTTAGGTTGATGTACTTTGGGTCGAATTCGAGCAACTGCTCAATGGTGTTGTACAGTTTTGAACCATCGCTGCCTTTTAAGGGGGGTAAAAGCTCAAACGAAAAGTGTGTTTTATCCGAATTATTTATGATGTTGCTTATCTTCATCTTATTTAATCAAATAGTTTTTTTACATTGTCTTCGGCCTTGTCGATTTCCTTTTTGGCCTTTTTTTCAATTTTACGGGCTTCTTTTTCAAAATCCGATTTGTTGTAATAATTGTGGTAGTAGTAAACGCCACCTGCACCAATTATGAAACCCAGTATAAGTCCCCACCAAAAAGCAGAGCTCTTCTTTTTTGTTGCCATTTTCTCTGTTTTCGTTATGATTTGACACTGCGAAAATACGAATTATACCCTATTATAAAAAAGAATAGGCTATTTTGAATTCTTTTTTATAATGGTGAAATGCCGACACATAAAAACAAAGTCATTTTTGAGTTTATGAAAAATTGGCTCATGTTTTTAGTAATCGGTATTATTATTTTTTGGAAAAGAGAACCTGCAAAAAGAAGTGCGAAACATAAAAAACGGCTGCAATAATAATCATTGCAGCCGTTATATATTCAACAGTACGTAAGATTTTAGACATGAGACTTTGTTCGTAACAAATTAAATATTAGCAACATAGATAATTTAGCCAGCAAGGCACAAGCAGCTCATTGTCAACGACATAAAAAACAGTATCAAACTAAATATTTTAAAAGTAATATCTTATTTCTGTTTCTTATCCAGTATCTTTTCAATTTCGTCCATCACCTTGTTCATCGATTCAATGGCCTTGTCGAAAGGTGCAGAGGTGGTCATGTCAACGCCCGCTTTTTTCAGCAGCTCAATTGGGTAGTCAGAGCCTCCCGACGAGAGAAAAGCCAAATAGCTTTTCAGGGCTTTTTTATCGCCTTCCATCACTTTTTCGGCCAGTGAAATTGATGCGGTGAACGATGTGCTGTATTGGTAAACATAGAAGTTATAGTAGAAATGGGGAATAAAAGCCCATTCCATGCCAATGTAATCATCTACGTGGCAAACGCCTTTGTCGTGCCCATAGTAACGGTTCACAATATTGGTATATAAAGCCGAAAATTCATCGCCGGTAAGGGGCTTACCTTTTTCAACTTCTTCGTGTATTTTAAGCTCGTACTCGGCAAATTGGGTCTGACGGAACAGTGTACCTTTAAAACTGTCGAGCCAGTTCATGAGTAACACCAGGCGTACATCGTCGTCTTCTACTTTTTCGAGCATGTAGTTAAAAAGCAGTACCTCGTTAAGGGTTGAGGCTACTTCGGCAACAAAAATCTGGTAATCCGACAGCGGGTAAGGCTGGTTTTTGTTCGAATAATAGCTGTGCATGGTGTGCCCCAGTTCGTGTACCAGTGTGCTTACATCGTTGTATAGCTCGGTATAGTTGAGAAGGATAAAAGGATGCCCATCGTAAAAAGCGCCGTTTGAATAAGCGCCCGAGCGTTTCCCGGGTGTTGGGTAAACATCAATCCAGCGCTCTTCGGTGGCTTTTTTCACTACGCTCATATAATCATCGCCCAGGGGCTTGAGTGCTTCGAGTGTAATTTTTACAGCTTCGTCATAAGTGTATTTCAGGTCTAAATCTTCAACAACCGGAGCATACAGGTCGAGGTATTTAAGTGTGTCAACACCTAACATACGTTTTTTTATATCGAGGTAGCGGTGAAATGCCGGCAGGTTCTTGTTTACATTGTCAACCAGCGAATGATATACCTCAACCTGGATATTGTTTGGATAAAGAGCCGATTCGAGAGCCGATTCGTAATGACGAGCCCGGGCATAAAAAACATCTTTTTTAACATTTCCGTAAAGCATTTCGCCATAAGTGCCTTTGAATTTTGCAAAGTTGTTCCAGTAGTTTTCGAAAACAATTTCGCGGTCGGCACGGTTGCCCGATGCCCTGTACTTACTGTATGTGGCGCTGTTCAGCTTTACTTTTTCCCCATCCGAGAGGGTAACTTCCGGCTCAGGCATTTCGGCATTCGAGAAAGTGCCAAACACTGATTGTGGTACGCCCGAAACCATTCCCGAGAGTGCCATAATCCGCTCTTCGGCTTCACTTAGCGTATGCTTTTTGGTGCGGAACATGTTTTCGAGCCCCATGCGGTAGACTTCCAGCTTGGGTTCTTCTTTGATAAAGCCTTCAATGGTTTCCCATTCAACCGAAAGAATTTCGGGTTCGATAAACGCGGCATTGGCACCAAAATCAGAAAACATTTGCTGTAACTGCTGCTGCATCCCGTTGTACTTCATCACGCGGGTGTCGAGGTCGGATTTCATACTGGCGTAGATGTAGAGTTTTGTAGCCTCTTTCGATACCTTGCTGTTAAACTCAAGGCACTCAAGCAGGTTTTGGGCACTTTGTGTTATAATGCCTTTAAACCGGGTAATTTTCTGCATTTCCGCGGCAATGCGTTCTTTATCGGCCTGCCATGCATCTTCGGTTTTGTAAATGTCGGTCAGGTCCCATTTGTATTTATCGGCAATAGCTGCTCTTTCTTTCTGGCTATATGTATTCATAGCCGCAAACATAACAAAAACAGTCAAAACAACCATTTTTGTCTTCATTGTAAAATTCATCATCGTGTCGTGTAATTGGTTAAAAACATGTAATTGGTCATTGTTGTCCGGTAAAGCCGGAAAATAGTTTATTTTCTACTTTAACTCATTGACAATGAGATCTCATATTTCCATTTTTCAAAAG
>JAFGGY010000157.1 GCA_016930365.1 Prolixibacteraceae bacterium
ATTTTAATATTTTTATGTTTATTGTGCGTTACATTGCTCCCCTGGCTATTGCATTGGTGTTGATGAACAGCGTGGGATTAATAAAATTTTAAATAGCAGGTTTATCGGCTCAAACTGAGGGTTCGTAAAATAGTTTTCACTTTTTTTGGCAAAATATGGATTCTGTTTTATTATAATCTGAAATTAGCGATAAAAGCACTTTTAGATGAAGTTGAACCAATTCCTCGATGATTTATTGTATATGACCAAAGCGCAACGAAACGGCTCAGTTGTGCTTATTATTATCATGGTTTTGGTATTGATATTTAGAATGTTGATTCCTGTAATATTTAAAGATCGTACAGATTATTCCCAAATTATGGCTCAGAATATGCGAATGATTGATAGTATTTATGGACAACAGAACTCAGCAAAGACAAGCAGAACTACAATAGATAAAGCCGAATTTTTTGTCTTCGATCCGAATACTATTACTGAAGATGGACTCAGAAAACTCGGTATTAGCGCAAAAACCACCAGAACATTCCTGAATTATCGTAAAAGTGGAGCCTTTTTTGGGCAGCCACAAGATATTTTAAGGGTTTATGGAATCGATAGTACGCTATATCGAAAGCTTAAGCCTTATATTCAAATAAGTCCACGGGAGAAATCAAAAACAGTTGTCCATTCCGATTATCCGAAATATGAATCCCGCAGTCCTTCGGTGAAAAATAATAAGGCTATCTCGTACAATGAGAAAGAAAAAGCCTTCAGCCCGAAACCGGTTTCGCCTGTTGAAATTAATATGGCCGATTCGGCACTTCTAACTACCCTACCCGGTATAGGGCCGGTTTTTGCATCGCGGATATGTAAATTCCGAAATTACCTGGGTGGATTTCATTCTACCAGTCAATTGCTCGAAGTATATAATTTTTCTGAAGAGACTTATCATTCAATAAAGCATTTATTATTAATCGATACGTCGTTGGTGAAAACAATAAACATAAACTTCTGCGATCTTAACGAACTAAAAAAACACCCTTACTGCACATACAAACAGGCTCGCGCAATTATCGATTACCGGGCTCATTCCGGAAGTTTACATTCTGTCGAACAGTTGCTGAACGATGAAGTGATCGACAGTGCCAGTTTTAAGAAAATTGCCCCATATTTAACCATTGATGTTGAACTTACGGCTCAATAGAATAAAAGAACCGCAAAAAAGAATAAATAAATTTGAAAATATTCAAATCATTACTAAATTTGCGCTCCATTTTAAGAATTCAAACAACAAATTAACAATATTTATCATGATTGTAGTTCCTGTTAAAGAAGGCGAAAATATTGAAAGAGCGCTAAAAAGATTTAAGCGTAAATTCGAAAAAACCGGAGTAATTAAAGAGTTGCGTGGCCGTCAGGCTTTCACAAAACCTTCGGTTGTTCGTCGTGCCGAAATTAAAAAGGCCATTTATATTGAGCAATTGCAGAGCAAGGAAGATTAAAAATTAGGGTTTTGCCAGAACATAGTTTCATTGTGTTTTGTTTAAGATAAAACCCTGTTTTTTCGAGATGCTACTGCTTGACGATTACATAAAATATTTGCAATACGAAAAACGCTGTTCGAAGCATACGTATGTAGCATATAAAAATGACCTCGATCAATTTATTCAATTTATGAATGATTCGATCGGGGATTTTGATATTAAAAAAGTATCGTCAAAAGATATCCGGCGTTGGATAATGTCAATGATGGATCACGGCATGAATGCCCGGTCGGTTGCCCGAAAAATATCAACGCTGAAATCGTTCTATAAATACCTGATGCGTGAAGGTGAAATCGAACAAAACCCCGCACAACTTGTTAATTCGCCCAAGCAAGCCAAAAAGCTGCCAACTTATGTGCGCGAAGAAAATTTAAATCAACTGCTCGATTTAGGTTTGTTTTCTGCCGATTTTGAGGGATGCAGAGATAAACTTATTATTGCTTTATTATATGGTACTGGTGTTCGCCTGTCCGAATTGAAAAATATTACCGAGTCGAGCATCGATATTGCGAGCTTTACAGTTAAAGTTATCGGTAAGCGCCAAAAGGAGCGCATCATACCGTTTCCCAAAGAGATTAAAGTTTTTTTAGAAGATTATTTGGCAAGAAGAGCCGAGATAGGTGGAAATACTAATTTTCTTTTCTTAACTTCCAAGGGAGAACAAGTTTACGATAAGTTAATATATCGGGTTGTTAAAAAGCATTTATCGATGGTAACTACAGTTCGAAAAAAAAGTCCACATGTGTTGCGCCACAGTTTTGCTACACATTTATTGAACAACGGTGCCGACCTGAATGCAGTGAAGGAACTTCTGGGGCATGCTAATTTGTCCGCCACTCAGATTTATACGCATACAACGTTTGAACAATTGAAGAAAGTTTATAACCAGGCTCACCCAAGGAGCTAAAAAGGAGGAACGACCATGAACATTAAAATTAATGATGTGCATTTCACAGCTGATCAGAAGCTGGTTGAATTTTTAAACAAAAAAGTGAGTAAGCTTGACACCTTTTTCGATGGTATCATCAGTGCCGAAGTTATTTTGAAGGTAATTAAGCCCGAAACAGCAAAGAATAAAGAAGTGGAGCTTAAATTATCGATACCCGCTAATGATTATCTTTTTACTAAAAAACAGGCCGACAGTTTCGAAGAAGCTACAACACTTGCAATCGATGCAATGAAAAAGCAGTTGACAAAATTCAAGGAAAAGCTCAAAGAGAAATAATAAATAAAAAAAGACTATTTTTTGTGTATTATTTAAAAATATTTATACATTTGCAAACCCTTTTCAGAGGCAAAAATAACTGTGAAGGGTTTGTTTTTTGAGCCTATTACTACAATGATATTCAGGACGGTTTTGGTGCAACAAAATCGTCCGTGTACTGTAGAAAAGACTGATAGTCGTTCAATAAAAATTAAAAGGGAAGATACCGAAGCGGTCAAACGGGGCAGACTGTAAATCTGTTGGCTCAGCCTTCGTAGGTTCGAATCCTGCTCTTCCCACGCAAAAAAAGCAAGTAGTATTTAGCGGGTAGCTTTCCCGCACCTTGCCGATGTAGCTCAGGGGTAGAGCGCTTCCTTGGTAAGGAAGAGGTCACGAGTTCAATTCTCGTCATCGGCTCAGAAAGTTAGAGATTGATAAATAAAACAAGATAATAAAAATTAGTTAACGTTATCTAATATCTTAAGTTATGGCTAAAGAAAAATTTAATAGGGATAAAGACCATGTCAACATTGGTACTATTGGCCACGTTGACCATGGTAAAACCACCCTTACAGCTGCTATTACAATGGTATTAGCAAAAAAAGGTTTATCAGAAATTAAAGCGTTTGATTCAATTGATAATGCTCCTGAAGAAAAAGAACGGGGTATTACAATTAACACCGCACACGTTGAGTATCAAACAGAGACACGTCACTACGCACACGTTGACTGTCCGGGACACGCCGACTATGTTAAAAACATGGTAACTGGTGCTGCCCAGATGGACGGTGCAATTTTGGTATGTGCTGCTACCGACGGTCCGATGCCTCAAACTCGTGAGCATATTCTGTTAGCCCGTCAGGTAAACGTACCTAAGATTGTTGTTTTCATGAACAAAGTCGATATGGTTGACGATCCTGAATTGCTGGAACTCGTTGAAATGGAATTGCGTGAATTGTTAGACTTCTACAAATACGAAGGCGACGATACACCTGTAATTCAAGGTTCTGCTCTTGGAGCTTTGAACGGCGAAGAAAAATGGGAAGAAAAAGTAATGGAACTGATGGATGCATGCGACAGCTGGATTCCACTACCTCCACGTGATGTTGATAAACCATTCCTGATGCCTGTTGAAGACGTATTCTCGATTACTGGTCGTGGTACTGTAGCTACAGGTCGTATCGAAACTGGTGTTGTTCATACTGGCGACGAATTGCAGTTGATTGGTTTAGGTGCTGAAGGTCGTAAAACTGTATGTACCGGTGTAGAAATGTTCCGTAAAATTTTGGATGATGGACAAGCTGGTGACAACGTAGGTTTGTTGCTTCGTGGTGTTGACAAAAAAGAGATCAAACGTGGTCAAATTTTGTGTAAGCCCGGAACCATTACACCTCATACTAAAATCAAGGCAGAGGTTTACGTATTGAAAAAAGAAGAAGGTGGACGTCACACTCCATTCCACAACAAATATCGTCCTCAATTCTATATTCGTACGCTTGACGTAACAGGTGAGATTACACTTCCTGAAGGACGCGAAATGGTAATGCCAGGCGATAACGTAACCATTACTGTAGAGCTTATCTACCCTGTAGCAGTTAACGTAGGTCTTCAGTTCGCTATCCGCGAAGGTGGACGTACCGTTGGCGCAGGTCAGGTAACCGAAATTTTAGAATAATATCATTCTAAATATAAAGCACAGTCTCATCCTTTTTAAGGGTGAGACTGTATTTGCGGATGAACTCAAAGTGGGAGAACCAGTAAGTTCGACTCTTACCATCCGCACAACTATTTAAGTTGCCATTTAAAAAATTAAAGAACAATGAAAGTTGGCACATACGTAAAAGAATCTTATAACGAGTTGGTACATAAGGTAACCTGGCCAACCTGGAGAGAATTACAAAGTAGCGCAATAGTAGTAATGGTTGCTTCCATAATAATCGCACTGGTTATTTTCCTGATCGATACAGTATTTGAAAACGTGATGGAATTTGTGTACAGTCTATTTTATTAATAACCGGAGGTCAAAATGAGCGATATCCAAAGAAAATGGTATGTCCTACGCACGATAGGGGGAAAAGAAAAGAAAGCGAAGGAATATATCGAAGGCGAAATTGCATCTGCTGGTCTCCAGGACTATGTTTCGCAGGTTTTAATACCTACGGAAAAAGTCTATCAAATAC
Source organism: Prolixibacteraceae bacterium (assembly GCA_016930365.1). Lineage (GTDB taxonomy): Bacteria > Bacteroidota > Bacteroidia > Bacteroidales > Prolixibacteraceae > Roseimarinus. The sequence continues at coordinate 4,908 of JAFGGY010000157.1, forward strand.
GCAATGGTAAGAAAATCAGCAAGGAGCGAAATTTTTTCCCCGGTTACTTGTTGGTAGAAGCTGCGTTGGTTGGTGAAGTTCCTCATATTCTCAGAAATGTTACGAATGTGATTGGTTTCTTAAGTGATGTTAAGGGCGGAGATCCCGTTCCGATGCGTCAAAGCGAAGTAAACCGCATATTAGGGAAAGTGGATGAATTAACCGAAAACGAAGAAGAAATTACCGTACCCTACGTGGTAGGAGAAACAATTAAAGTGATCGATGGACCATTCAATGGATTCAACGGCGTTATCGAAGAAGTTAACGACGAAAAGAAAAAGTTGAAAGTAATGGTTAAAATATTCGGTCGTAAAACACCTTTGGAGCTTGGATTTATGCAAGTCGAGAAGGAGTAAAAACAAATCAATATTTTGTTATGGCTAAAGAAGTTGCTGGAATTATCAAACTCCAAATTAAGGGTGGCGCGGCAAACCCGTCACCACCGGTTGGGCCAGCATTGGGTGCCAAAGGGGTAAACATCATGCAGTTCTGTAAGCAGTTCAATGGACGAACTCAGGATCAGGCAGGTAAAGTACTACCTGTTATCATTACAGTATTTGCTGATAAGTCGTTTGATTTCATCATTAAACAACCCCCTGTGGCTGTACAAGTTCTTGAAGCAGCAAAAGTGAAGAGTGGTTCTGCTGAGCCTCATGTTAAAAAAGTAGCTTCCATAACATGGGATCAGGTGCGGACAATTGGCGAGAGCAAAATGGCCGACTTGAACTGTTTCACTATTGAATCTGCAATGAGAATGGTTGCTGGTACTGCCCGAAGTATGGGGATTACTATTAAAGGTGATTCTCCATTTAATTGAACATTTAACAATTGTTAATAATGGCTAGAATTACTAAGAATAAAAAACTTGCTTTAGAAAAGCTTGAAAAGGGAAAAGCATACACCCTCGAAGAGGCTTCTAAACTCGTGAAAGAGGTTTCTTCCACGAAATTTGATGCCTCAGTCGATATCGACATTCGTTTAGGTGTTGATCCTCGTAAAGCAAACCAAATGGTTCGTGGGGTTGTAACCCTGCCAAATGGTACTGGCAAAGAAGTAAAAGTTCTGGCTTTGGTAACTCCTGATAAAGAACAGGAAGCTAAAGATGCCGGTGCTGATTTTGTTGGCCTGGACGAATACCTCGAGAAAATTAAAGGCGGATGGACAGATGTTGATGTAATTATCACTATGCCTCCGGTAATGGGTAAATTAGGCCCATTAGGTAGAATTCTCGGTCCTCGTGGTTTAATGCCGAACCCCAAAAGCGGCACTGTAACCATGGAGGTTGGTAATGCTGTTAAGGAAATAAAGCAAGGTAAGATTGATTTTAAAGTTGATAAATACGGAATAGTCCACACTTCAATCGGTAAAGTATCGTTTACTCCCGAAAAGATTATGGAAAATGCCCGTGAGTTTATCAATACGATTCTAAAATTGAAGCCTACGGCTGCTAAAGGTACTTACATGAAAAGCATTTCATTGTCGAGTACAATGAGCCCGGGTGTTCATATTGACCCAAAATCTGTACAGGAGTAAAAATTGAATTATGAAGAGATCTGAAAAACAAGCTATCATCGATAACCTGATACAGGAAATCAATTCATACAATCATTTTTACCTTACAGATATCGCTGAATTGGATGCAGAAAAAACCAGTTCGTTACGACGCATCTGTTTCCAAAAGGAAGTAAAACTGATTGTAGTTAAGAATACGCTCTTAAAAAGAGCTCTCGAAGGTTCTGAAAAGAATACAGAAGAGCTTTTTGACGCACTGAAGGGTAACACAGCTTTGATGTTCTGTAATACAGGAAATGTTCCTGCAAAACTCATTCAAGAGTTTCGTAAGAAGAACGCAAAACTGGAAAAACCGGTTCTTAAGGCGGCTTATGTTGAGGAGTCTGTTTATATAGGCGAAAACAACCTGGAAATGCTTTCCAACATCAAGTCGAAAGAAGAACTCATTGGAGATGTGATTTCACTCCTTCAATCACCGGCAAAAAATGTTATTTCCGCGCTGCAAAGTGGCGGTCAGACCATTACCGGTATATTAAAAACATTATCAGAGAAAGAGTAATAAATTATTTATAACATTTTAATCGAAGTTAAAATGGCAGATTTAAAGAAACTTGCAGAAGAATTAGTTAACCTTACTGTAAAAGAAGTAAACGAACTAGCTGAAATATTGAAAGAAGAATATGGTATTGAACCCGCAGCTGCTGCCGTAGCTGTAGCTGGTCCTGCTGCTGGTGGCGAAGACGCTGCCGAAGAAGCTCAAACCGAGTTCGATGTCATCCTGAAATCAGCTGGTGCATCAAAACTGGCTGTAGTGAAGCTGGTTAAAGAGTTAACAGGCCTTGGCCTTAAAGAAGCTAAAGAAGTAGTTGATGGCGCTCCAAAAGCAGTCAAAGAAAAAGTTTCGAAAGAAGAAGCTGAAGCTCTGAAACAGCAATTAACTGAAGCCGGAGCCGAAGTTGAACTTAAATAAGGTCTTTAAACCCATATAAAAGGGTTACAATGGTTTAGTCCCGACGAACGTCGGGATTAAGCCTTTTTGTGTTTTATGTTTTAAGTTCAATAAATAAATCATATAAATGTCTTTGAATACTGTAAATCAAAGGATTAGTTTTTCAACAACGAAAAACGTCTTCGACTATCCCGACTTTCTTGAGATTCAAATCAAGTCATTCATTGATTTTTTTCAACTGGGGTCAACTCCTGAAATAAGGAAAAATGAAAAGTTGTACGAGGTGTTTGCCGAGAACTTCCCAATTACCGATACGCGCAACAACTTTGTACTCGAATTTATCGATTATTACATCGATCCCCCACGTTATTCAATCGATGAATGTATTGAAAGAGGGTTAACTTTCAGTGTGCCGCTGAAAGCAAAAATGAAGCTGTATTGTACCGACCCTGAGCACGAAGATTTTGATACTGTTGTTCAGGACGTTTATCTGGGAACTATCCCTTATATGACTGAGCGCGGTACTTTTGTAATTAATGGTGCCGAGCGGGTTATTGTTTCCCAATTACACCGATCTCCCGGTGTTTTCTTCGGGCAAAGCGTACATGCTAACGGCACAAAGTTATATTCAGCCCGTATCATTCCTTTTAAAGGATCGTGGATTGAATTCGCAACCGACATCAATAGTGTGATGTATGCGTATATCGACCGTAAAAAGAAATTGCCCGTAACAACACTGCTTCGCGCAATTGGTTACGAAGGCGACAAAGATATTCTCGAAATTTTCGGCCTGGCTGATGAAATAAAAGTGTCGAAAACAGCTCTGAAAAAAGTTGTTGGACGTAAATTAGCAGCCCGTGTACTTAAATCATGGGTTGAAGATTTTGTTGATGAGGATACCGGCGAAGTTGTATCAATCGAACGTAATGAAGTGATTATCGATCGGGAAACTGTTTTGGAAAACGATCATATTGAAATGATACTCGATTCAGGTTCGAAAGCAATCTTGTTGCATAAAGAAGATACAAACCTGCAGGATTACGCTATAATATACAATACCCTTCAAAAGGATCCGTGTAATTCGGAAAAAGAAGCGGTGTTGCATATATACCGTCAGTTGCGGAACAGTGAGCCGCCAGATGAGTCAACAGCACGCGATGTTATCGAAAACCTGTTTTTTTCAGAAAAACGTTACGACCTTGGGAATGTAGGCCGTTACCGTATCAACAAAAAGTTAAATCTCGATGTTGATGTGGATAACCGGGTACTGACCAATGAGGATATCATTGCGATTATTAAGTACTTAATTAAGTTGGTGAATTCAAAAACCGACGTTGATGATATTGACCACCTTTCAAACCGTCGTGTTCGAACAGTTGGTGAACAAATGTATAACCAATTTGGTGTCGGATTAGCACGTATGGCGCGTACTATCCGAGAAAGAATGAATGTAAGAGACAATGAAGTGTTTACACCAATTGACCTTATTAATTCTAAAACCATTTCATCGGTTATTAATTCATTCTTTGGAACCAATGCGCTGTCGCAATTTATGGATCAAACCAACCCATTGGCCGAAATGACGCATAAGCGTCGTATGTCGGCACTGGGACCAGGTGGATTATCGCGCGAGCGTGCTGGCTTTGAGGTTCGTGACGTACACTTTACTCACTACGGACGCCTTTGTCCTATTGAAACACCTGAAGGGCCGAATATTGGTCTTATCTCGTCGTTGTGTGTATTTGCTAAGGTTACCGATTTAGGCTTTATTTCTACTCCATACCGAAAAGTTAAAGACGGAGTGGTCGATTTATCTGATGAAGGCGTTGTATATCTGACTGCCGAAGAGGAAGAAGGAGAGGTGATTGCACAGGCTAATGCTCCCATCGACGAAAAGGGGAACTTTATAAATAGTAAAGTAAAAGCACGATTAGAAGGCGATTACCCGGTTGTTGAACCATCGGAGATTCACCTGATGGACGTTGGTCCTAACCAGATAGCCTCTATTGCTGCTTCGTTGATTACTTTCCTTGAACACGACGACGCAAACCGTGCCCTCATGGGGTCGAACATGATGCGTCAGGCTGTTCCCGTAATCAAACCCGAAGCACCAATTGTAGGTACCGGTTTGGAAAAACGTGTAGTAACCGATTCCAGAGTACATATACGAGCCGAAGGAGTTGGTGTTGTGGAGTTTGTTGATGCTAACGAAATAGTGATTCGATACGACCGTACGGACAATGAGAAATATGTAAGTTTCGAGTCGGAGCTAAAATCTTACAGACTGCCAAAATACCAGAAAACCAATCAGGGAACCAGCATAACTTTACGACCTATAGTTAAAAAAGGACAACGGGTTGAAGAAAAAGAAATCCTTACCGAAGGTTACGCAACACAGGGAGGCGATTTAGCACTGGGACGAAATCTGAAAGTTGCATTTATGCCTTGGCAGGGATACAACTATGAGGATGCGATTGTAATTTCGGAACGTATTGTTCGCGAAGATGTGTTTACTTCGGTGCATATCGACGAACATTCGCTCGAAGTACGTGAAACCAAACGCGGAATGGAAGAGTTTACTTCAGATATTCCGAATGTTAGCGAAGAGGCTACCCGTAACCTTGATGAAAACGGTTTAATTCGTATTGGTGCAAACGTTAAACCTGGCGATATTCTTATCGGTAAAATTACGCCAAAAGGCGAATCCGATCCTTCACCGGAAGAAAAACTGCTTCGTGCAATCTTTGGCGATAAAGCCGGCGATGTGAAAGATGCTTCATTGAAAGCAAGCCCGTCATTAAACGGAGTAGTTATTGATAAGAAGCTTTTTTCGCGTGTGGTTAAAGACAAAAAAGGGCGTAGCAATACCAAGCCAATGCTGGAAGAGATCGATGAAAAATTTGATCGCCAGGTAGCAGCTTTAAAAACCGATCTTGAAGACCGGATCTTTCAGTTGATAAATGGTAAGACTTCACAGGGTGTTCGTGATTATTACGGTGCTGAATTGATTAGCAAGGGAGTGAAATTCACCCTGAAGCAATTGCAGGAAATCGATTATATTAGTGTTGATCCGAATAAATGGACAACCGACAATGAGAAAAACGACATGATTCGCGATTTGGTAAACAACTACGTATTGAAACATAAAGAATACGAAGCTGCAGCCCGTCGCGAACGTTATAATGTAACCATTGGCGATGAACTTCCAACCGGAATTATTCAACTTGCTAAAATATATATAGCGAAGAAACGAAAAATTCAAATTGGCGATAAAATGGCCGGACGTCATGGTAACAAAGGTATTGTGTCGCGTATTGTTCGCGATGAAGATATGCCTTTCTTAGCCGATGGAACTCCGGTTGACATCGTTTTGAACCCACTGGGTGTGCCTTCGCGTATGAACCTGGGGCAGATTTACGAAACCGTATTGGCCTGGGCTGGAAAAGAATTGGGATTGATGTTTTCAACTCCTATTTTTGACGGTGCAACTCTCGACCAGATTAACGAATATACCGATAATGCTGGTTTACCACGTTATGGAAAAACATCCTTATTCGACGGAGAGACCGGTGAACCATTCGATCAACCTGCAACCGTGGGTATTATATATATGCTTAAACTGGGTCATATGATTGAAGATAAAATGCATGCCCGCTCAATCGGTCCTTACTCATTAATTACGCAGCAACCATTGGGTGGTAAAGCTCAGTTTGGTGGTCAGCGTTTTGGGGAAATGGAAGTATGGGCGCTCGAAGCATTTGGAGCTTCTCATATTTTGCAGGAAATTTTGACCGTTAAATCTGACGATGTAATTGGAAGAGCTAAAGCATACGAGTCAATCGTAAAAGGCGATCCAATGCCTCAGCCCGGAATACCCGAATCGCTTAACGTGTTGTTGCACGAATTGCGAGGTTTGGGATTAAGTGTTAATATGGATTAATTCCGGATTTATAGTTTTTTTATTTGTAAACGATAATACTATAATAAATGGCTTTTAGAAGAGACAATAAAGTAAAGAGTAGCTTTAACAAAATCTCTATCAGCTTAGCATCACCCGAAGAGATACTTGAACGTTCTCATGGTGAGGTACTAAAGCCTGAAACAATAAACTACAGGACTTACAAACCCGAACGCGACGGATTGTTCTGCGAACGAATTTTCGGCCCTGTAAAAGATTACGAATGCCATTGTGGTAAATACAAGCGCATTCGTTACCGGGGCATTGTATGTGACCGCTGTGGTGTAGAAGTTACCGAAAAGAAAGTGCGCCGCGAACGCATGGGGCACATTTCGCTCGTTGTACCTGTGGCTCATATTTGGTATTTCAAATCGCTGCCCAACAAAATTGGGTATTTGCTTGGATTACCAACTAAAAAGTTAGATACTATTATTTATTACGAGCGTTATGTCGTGATAAATGCTGGTATTAAGGCACAGGACGGAGTGAAATTCCTCGATTTTCTTACCGAAGAAGAATATCTTGACATATTGGATACCTTACCAAAGGATAACCAGTTGAGAGAAGATGACGATCCGGAGAAATTTATCGCAGGGATGGGTGCCGAAGCATTGGAAATGCTTCTTCAGCGTATCGATCTCGATGATTTATCTTTTACGCTTCGCCATAAAGCCAATACAGAAACATCGCAACAGCGTAAAAATGAAGCATTAAAAAGGCTCCAGGTAGTTGAAGCTTTCAGAGCAAGCACTAAGTTGAATCGTCCCGAATGGATGATTGTAAAAGTGGTGCCGGTAATTCCACCCGATTTGAGGCCATTGGTGCCCCTGGACGGTGGACGTTTTGCTACTTCCGACCTGAACGATTTGTATCGAAGAGTAATTATCAGAAATAACCGTTTGAAACGATTGATTGAAATTAAAGCCCCGGATGTAATTCTTCGGAATGAGAAAAGGATGCTTCAGGAATCGGTCGATTCACTATTCGATAATTCAAGAAAATCGAATGCAGTAAAAACTGAAAATAACCGCGCCTTAAAATCATTAAGCGATAGTTTGAAGGGAAAACAAGGTCGTTTTCGTCAAAACCTGCTCGGAAAACGTGTAGATTATTCAGCACGTTCGGTTATCGTTGTAGGTCCAAGTCTGAAACTGCATGAGTGTGGTATTCCAAAAGACATGGCAGCCGAACTTTACAAGCCATTTATCATTCGTAAACTGATTGAAAGAGGAATTGTAAAAACAGTTAAATCGGCTAAAAAGATTGTCGATCGAAAAGATCCGGTGGTTTGGGATATTCTCGAAAATGTAATGAAAGGTCACCCGGTATTGCTTAACCGGGCTCCAACCTTGCACCGGTTGTCCATCCAGGCTTTTCAGCCAAAGCTGATTGAAGGAAAAGCCATTCAGTTGCATCCGTTGGTATGTACCGGTTTTAATGCCGACTTTGACGGTGACCAAATGGCGGTTCACCTTCCTTTAGGAAATGCTGCAATTCTTGAGGCTCAGTTGTTGATGCTTTCATCGCACAACCTGTTAAATCCATCGAACGGTGCACCGATTACTGTACCTTCGCAGGATATGGTTTTGGGATTGTATTACATGACCAAACATCGCGAAGGTGCGATGGGCGAAGGGCTACGTTTTTACTCAGCCGAAGAAGCCATTATTGCATACAATGAACGTAAAGTTGATTTACATGCTATTGTAAAATGCAAAGTGAACGACCTGGATGAGAATGGAAACCCTGTTTTCCATATGATTGAGACCACCGTTGGACGAATTCTTTTTAATCAAAATGTTCCTGTCGAAGCCGGTTACATAAACCAGTTGTTGACCAAAAAATCGCTACGCGATATTATTGCATATGTGTTGAAAAAGACCAACAACGCTGTTACCGCCGATTTCCTCGACGATATTAAGAATATGGGTTATAAAATGGCTTATCGTGGTGGTTTGTCATTTAACCTTGGTGATGTTATTATTCCGGCCGATAAAGCCGAAATGGTAGCCGAGGGATATGCCGAAGTTGATGAAGTAATGATGAACTATAACATGGGATTCATTACCAACAACGAACGATATAACCAGGTTATTGATACCTGGACTCACGTAAATGCTAAGCTTACCCAAGTGGTGATGAATACGCTAAGTACCGACAAGCAGGGATTCAACCCGGTTTACATGATGCTTGACTCGGGAGCTCGTGGTTCTAAAGAACAAATTCGTCAGCTTTGTGGTATGCGTGGTTTGATGGCTAAACCCCAAAAATCGGGCTCAACCTCTGCACAAATTATTGAAAACCCTATTCTTTCAAACTTTAAAGAAGGATTATCAGTTCTCGAGTACTTTATTTCAACCCACGGAGCTCGTAAAGGTTTGGCCGATACGGCGCTTAAAACAGCTGATGCGGGTTATCTTACTCGTCGTTTGGTGGACGTTGCTCAGGATGTAATTATTCAGGAGCACGATTGCGGAACATTACGCGGACTTGTTGCCATGGCCATTAAGAAGAACGAAGAAGTTGTAGCAACTCTTTATGATCGTATTCTGGGGCGTACAACCGTGCATGATATTTTCCATCCATTAACCGGCGAGCTAATTATTCGTTCGGGAGAAGAGGTTACCGAAGATATTGCCAAAAAAATTGAAGATTCACCTATCGAGAGGGTAGAAATTCGGTCGGTATTGACTTGTGAATCGGATGTGGGTGTGTGCGCAAAATGCTACGGACGTAACCTGGCTACCGGTCGTCCGGTACAAAAAGGAGAAGCTGTTGGTGTTATAGCAGCCCAGTCGATTGGAGAGCCCGGAACGCAGCTTACTTTGCGTACCTTCCACGTGGGAGGTATTGCCGGTAACATTTCATCGCAATCGACCTTGGTGTCGCGTTACGATGGTATTGCCGAAATTGAAGAGCTCCGTTCGGTTACCCGCAAATCGAACGAAGGCGACGATGTGGACATTGTCGTAAGTCGTTTGGCCGAATTGAGAATTGTTGATAAGAATACCGGTATTGTCGTTTCTACAAACAGCTTGCCTTATGGTGCAAAGTTGTTTATTAAGAATGGACAGGAAGTCAAAAAGGATCAATTGCTTTGTGAGTGGGATCCATACAATGGTGTTATTATTACAGAGTACGACGGTACGGTTAAGTTCGAAAATATGATTGATGGGGTAACCTATCGTGAAGAATCGGACGAACAAACCGGATACAAAGAAAAAGTAATAACCGAAACCCGCGACAAAGCCAAAAATCCAGCATTGATTGTGCTCGACGAAAAAGGTGAAATGATTCGCTCGTATAACCTTCCGGTGGGAGGCCATATGTCGGTAGATGATGGTCAGAAAATTTCGCAAGGCGATATTTTGGTGAAAATACCAAGAGCCTCCGGAAAAGCCGGCGATATTACCGGTGGTTTGCCAAGGGTTACCGAGCTTTTCGAAGCACGGAATCCATCGAATCCTGCTGTTGTTTCAGAAATTGATGGTGAAATTTCGTTAGGCAAAATTAAGCGAGGTAATCGTGAAATTATTGTTACATCGCGTACCGGTGATGTGAAAAAATATCTGGTGCCTTTGTCACGACAGATTCTTGTTCAGGAAAACGATTACATACGTGCAGGTACTTCATTGTCAGACGGAGCAACTACTCCAGGCGATATCCTGAATATTAAAGGTCCTACAGCTGTTCAAGAGTATATTGTAGATGAGGTACAGGATGTATATCGTATGCAAGGGGTGAAAATTAACGATAAGCACTTCGAAGTGATCGTTCGCCAAATGATGCGTAAAGTCGAAATTGTTGATCCGGGAGATACTCGTTTCCTTGAAAAACAATTGGTTGACAAACTTGACTTTAACCGCGAGAATGATTGGATTTACAATAAGAAGATTATTACCGATAGGGGCGAAAGTGAAACTTTTAAAGAAGGACAGATTGTTACTGCACGTAAATTGCGTGACGAAAATTCACAATTGCGCCGTAAAGACAAGAAACTCGTAGAAGCACGTGAAGCCATACCAGCTACATCGAGCCAGGTATTGCAGGGTATTACACGTGCAGCACTTCAAACCAAAAGCTGGATGTCGGCTGCATCGTTCCAGGAAACAACTAAAGTGTTGAATGAGGCAGCAATTAACGGTAAAATTGACGACCTTAACGGTTTGAAAGAAAACGTTATTTGTGGTCACTTAATTCCGGCCGGAACTGGTTTGAAAGAGTATAAAAACCTGGTGGTAGGCTCCAAAGAAGAGTACGACCGGTTGGTGGAACAAAGCGACCTTGAAGACGATTACGAAGAGGGCGATGACGATTAAAAAATCCATATGATGGAAGATGATAACACAAAAAATCCGAATCAGTTAAACATTGAGTTGAACGACGAAGTAGCACAGGGAATTTATTCGAACCTGGCTATTATCACACATTCAACCTCTGAGTTTATTGTTGATTTTGTAAGAGTTATGCCTGGTTTGCCTAAGGCCGGTGTCAAATCACGAATTATTTTAACTCCTGAACATGCTAAGCGCTTGCTTTTGGCACTTCAGGATAATGTTAAAAAGTTCGAAGCCCAGCATGGGCCGATTAACCTGCCACATGGACGTGATCCGAAAATGCCCCCAATGGGCGGTTTCTCCGGAGGAAATATTCCACAGGCATAGTTGTTATAAACGGTTTTTGATATATAAAGAGGGAGATATTCGACAAACGAATATCTCCCTCTTCTTTTTGTTTCAATCTTTCGTGTGTTTTGTATAAATATATGTTTATATCGAAATATTCCTCTGTACTTTACCAATGTTAAGAAATCAATAAATCGCTTTTTTTGATTTCTGGCTGCTTATATTCTTAGTCATTTAATGCTATTATTGCGCCTGTTTTTTGTATTGTGGAGAAAAGTTTTTTTAAAGCGGGGGTACTTCAGCACTGTTAGATAATTCAAGTTAATTCCCACTTTTTTTCAAATCGTAACAAAAAGTATCGATCTGGCATCAATATGATAGATGCTTGGTTTTAACATCAAATAAACACAGAATTATGAGTGATAATTTTGAATTGGCACTTCAGTTGCTTGGGATTGGAATGGCTACCGTTTTTACCATTCTTTTCCTTGTTATACTGATTGGTGATGGGATTATAAAATTTGTAAACCGGTTTTTACCTGAAGCGCAAAAGCCAGTAAAACAAGCACGCGCTACAAGTTCGGCCGTTATCTCTTCATCGAAAATGGCTGCTATTGTATCGGCTGTACAAATAGTTACCAATGGTAAGGGTAGAATTACTTCAATAGAAAAACAATAATGTATAATAAACAATTAAGACGAATCTTAATTGCTTGTAAATAAAATGATATGGGAAAAGATATTCGATTTTCGCTAGTGTATCGCGATATGTGGCAAAGTGCCGGAAAATACGTTCCTCGTGTTGACCAATTGGTAAAAATAGCTCCCGAAATTGTTGATATGGGCTGTTTTGCACGAGTTGAAACCAATGGGGGAGGTTTCGAGCAAATAAACTTATTGTTTGGAGAAAATCCGAATAAGAGTGTTCGCGAATGGACCACTCCATTTAATGAGGCTGGTATTCAGACACACATGCTCGATCGCTCGCTGAACGGCTTGCGTATGAATCCGGTTCCAGCCGATGTACGTAAATTGTTTTACAAAGTGAAAAAAGCACAGGGAACCGATATTGCGCGTAGCTTCTGTGGATTAAACGATCCTCGAAACATTTCGGCTTCGATTCAATATGCCAAAGATGCTGGTATGATTTCGCAGGCTACCTTGAGTTTAACGTATTCGCCGGTTCATACCGTTGAGTATTACTGCGACCTGGCCGACGAACTGATTGCAAACGGTGCCGACGAAATTTGTTTGAAAGATATGGCCGGTATTGGCCGCCCTGTATGGTTGGGTAAAATTGTAAAATACATTAAAGAAAAGCATCCAAATACATTGGTTCAGTACCACGGACAAACTGGCCCCGGTTTTACTCCGGCTTCGATTCTCGAAGTGGCAAAAGCCGGTTGCGAAATTATCGATGTGGGTATGGAGCCTCTCTCGTGGGGTACTGGCCATGCCGATATTCTGATGGTAAAAGAAATGTTGAAAGATGCAGGCTTTAGTGTGCCCGATGTTAACATGAAAGCATATATGAATGCCCGTGCTCTGACACAGGAATTCATGGACGATTTTCTGGGATATTACATTCCACAACGTAACCGCCAGCTTAACTCCTTGCTTATTGCTCCCGGATTGCCCGGTGGCATGATGGGCTCGCTCATGAACGACCTGAAAGATAACCAGGAGAGCTTGAACAAATGGTTCAGAAAACGCAACAAGCCTGAAATTACTCAGGATGAGCTGATGATTAAACTTTTCGACGAAGTGGCTTATGTATGGCCAAAAGTAGGTTACCCACCGTTGGTAACTCCTTTCTCGCAATACGTTAAAAACCTGGCTCTGTTTAATGTAACTCAAATGGAAAAAGGCAAAGAGCGTTGGAGCATGATTGCCGATAACATTTGGGACATGATACTGGGCAAATCAGGTAAACTGCCCGGAGAAGTTGCTCCCGAAATTAAAAAACTTGCGCAAGAGCAAGGCCGCGAATTCTTTACCGGAAACCCACAGGACGAATATCCCGACAAACTCGACGAATTCCGTAAAGAAATGAAAGATAACAACTGGGACTTTGGACAAGACGACGAAGAGTTGTTTGAACTGGCTATGCACCCCGAACAATATCGTATGTATAAATCGGGCGAAGCTAAAAAAGCATTCGAAGCTGATTTAGAGAAGAAAAAAGCCGAAGGTGGTGGTTTAATTGAAGGAAATCAGCCAAAAGGGGTAGCTGCCGATGCACAGGCTCCTGCGTTTAGCGGCCAGCCATCAACAATGAACATCAATGTAAATGGCGAGAGCTTTAAAGTAAGCGTGTCGTATGGCGACGATGCCGGACAAGCGGCTGCCGAGGCTGCACCGACTCCTGCATCAGCTCCTGTTGCAGCTGCACCGGCCGATGCACATGAAATTACCGCCCCGCTCGAAGGAAAATTCTATTTGACCAAAAATACATCAGAAACGGCGATTAAGGTTGGCGATCAAATTAACGAGGGCGACTTAATTGGCTACATCGAGGCAATGAAAACCTTTAATGCAATTAGAGCTGATAAAGGCGGTAAAATTATTGAGATTGCCAAAAATGTCGGCGAAGATGTTGAAGAAGACGATGTATTGGTAGTGGTAGGATAAAAACAGATAACCGTTTATGGATATACTTAGAAAACTATATGATATGACTGCGTTTAGCAATCTGATCGACAACCCGGCACCACTGTTGATGCTGGCTGTTGGAGCTGTATTGCTATACCTGGGCATAAAGAAACAATACGAACCATTGCTTCTCATTCCGATTGGTTTTGGAGTGATACTGGCTAACCTTCCGGGTGCAGGCATGGGTATTGTTCCCGGCGACTTAATCGAGCTGGGCGACCACAAGTACATGAACCTTTTCGAAATTGCACACGAATACGGAATCATGAACTATCTGTATTATTCATTGATAAAAACCGGATTACTACCGCCTATCATTTTTATGGGGGTAGGGGCTTTAACCGATTTTGGACCAATGTTGCGTAACCTTAAACTTAGTTTGTTCGGAGCTGCTGCACAGTTGGGTATTTTCACCATATTGCTGATTGCTATAGCCGTAGGGTTTACACCTAACGAAGCTGGTTCGCTTGCAATTATTGGAGGCGCCGATGGCCCAACAGCTATTTATACTACGATTATTCTCGCTCCGCATTTACTGGGGCCTATTGCCATTGCTGCGTATTCGTATATGGCGTTGGTGCCGGTGATAATTCCTTTTGTGGTGAAATTGACCTGTAGTAAAAAGGAGCTTATGATTAACATGAAGGAGCAGGACAAATTGTATCCGTCGAAACACGAGATTAAAAACCTGAAAGCGGTGAAAATTGCCTTCCCAATTGTACTGGGAATTGTAATTGCCTTTTTTGTGCCATCGTCGGTGCCATTGCTCGGTATGTTGCTGTTTGGTAACCTCGTAAAAGAGGTTGGTGCCAATACGTTTCGTTTGGCCGATGCAGCCAGTGGTCCCATTATGAATGCAGCCACGATATTCCTTGGCCTTACTGTTGGCGCAACCATGACCAGCGAAGTTTTCCTTGATTTTAAAACCCTTGGAATTATTGTTGGCGGATTTTTTGCCTTTGCCATATCGGTATTTGGGGGTATCTTTTTTGTGAAAGCTTATAATGTATTCTCGAAAAAGAAAATTAACCCGTTGATTGGTGCAACCGGATTAAGTGCGGTGCCAATGGCATCGAGGGTTGCCAACGAAATTGCTCTTAAGTATGATACCAAAAACCACGTGCTGCAATATTGTATGGCCAGTAACATCTCTGGTGTAATTGGTTCGGCAGTTGCAGCCGGTGTGCTGATATCTTTTTTAGGATAAAAATGTTTGTTTATGATTATTTTGAAGGCCTCACCTTTTTCCGGGTGGGGCTTTTGGTTTTTAAGGACTGACGTGAAAAGCTTTCTTTTTTACAACCGTTTTCTTGTCGGGGTGAATCATTTCGGCAAACAATATGTAAGTTCCCGGACGAAGTAACAAATCGTGATTGTCGTGCAGATTATAGCCGATGGTGTTCGACGTGCCACCCAGTTCATTGTTCAGAATTCTCTTCTTTTCAATACCTTGCACATCATATACAAATAAGCTGATTAGGTAGTCTGTAGTATTGCCGCTAATGCTTATTTCGAGTTCATCGTTGTAGTTGTCGCCATTGGGCGAAAGCGCATTTGACGATAATTCAATATCAATTTCAGACTGGCCTTCCTCCGTTTCGGCTTGCGAATTTTTTGCGCCAGGCGTAGCATAAGCTGCTAACGACGACGCTGATTTCCAATTGTCTTTTTCGTTTGTCGGGATGGTAAACGATACCCTTTCGAGCGATACACCATCGTAATCGGTAAGCCATTCGCTGTGCATCGATTCGTGGTAATATACTTCGTCTATTACATCGAGCGAATCGTTGAGCAGTACGATTCGGCCTTCGGTATTGTGCATGGCCGGTAAGCTTTCGGCTTCAATGAAATAGGTGCTGCTTTGTACCGGGTAAGTATTCTGAATATTGGCAATGTCGGTAGTGATAAGGCCATAACTTGCCGGGTGTAAAGTGTCGCTGTTGGCAGCAAAGCGCTTGAGTGACGACAGGGCATAATGGCCGTCGCGTGTGGTCAAATAGAGTGATGCCAGGTTAACCGGGAACTCAGAATGGTTGTATATTTCAATAAAATCAGCTCCATCGGAAATGGGATTAAATAACAGCTCATTGATGAGAATCTCACCGGCTTGGGCAAGGTTAATGAAAATTCGGCAATGGAGCGGTTGTGCCGTGTTGCCGCATTCGTCTGCAAGGTCGAAAATCGATAGCTCGTATTCTCTTTTGTTGGTCAGCGCAGGTGCTATTTCAAGCTCAAAACCGGTTTTTGACAATTCGATATGGTTTATTTCGAAAGGGGCAAAGTCGATGTTTGATTTCGAAAAGAAAGCGGTATCAATACGTTCGTTGAACGTGATTTTTATACGGTTCGTTTGTAGTAGTTCGCACGAAATGATTTCGGGGGCTTTGGTGTCGGTGTTGTCGCGTGCCACAGAATTATCGATGCCCGGAGTGCCCCCTGCTTCGCTATCGCTGGCCAGCCAGTTGTTGGTTTGTCCACAAAAGCGGTTTGCATCCATCCTTTCGAGGCTGTAGCCGCCTTCTTTTTTATCCGAGCTTTGATACCATTCGTCGGAGTAAGTAATTTCATCAATCGGCTGTTGATTGGAATCGGATAACCGGATGTTGGCTCCCGAATTTAACAGCGAAGGAAAACGGTCGATGCCACAAGTTTCGCCGTAAAGTGAAAATGCTTCAATGTAGTCGGTTTTACAAAGAATGAGGTATTGCCCCGGTTTCATAACAATTGAATCGCCTATGGAGCGTGTGTTGTTGCGTATGTTCAACTGCCAGTTGTGTAGCAAGATGTTTTTTTGTGAACGATTGTATAATTCGATGTACTCGGCATCGGGCAGTGCTTGTGGTGGAGACGGGTCGGCCATGATTTCGTTAATTGCCACGTCGCCATATTCGGCCTCAAATACATTTAGAAAGGTGATGGACGATACGGCTGAGCACAGTGATTCCTGGTCGCAAATGTTGTAAGCGCTGAGTTTTAGATGACTTTCGTTTTCAATGGCTTCGGTTTTTATTCGAATACGATTTGCCGCCATTGGTGCAAGCGAATTAATTTGATATTGCCTGCCCGAAAGCGATTCGATCTGGAAGTTTGATGTTTGGAGTTTGCTTGTGTCGATTGTTTCGCTAAATGTTATGTCGTATTCTCCCGGATTGATTCCGGTGGCCGAAACAAGCGATGGAGGAACATTTTTCGACAGGATTAAGAGTTTATCGAACCAAAGCAGCCCGGCTCGGGTCGATGTGAAGTTGTAAACCAGTTTGAGTTTTAGAATTTCAGTCAGATTCTGAAAATTGAACGAAGCTTCAGCCTGTTTGCCGCTTTGCGACGACAAAACATTTAAGAACCAGTTTTGCCCTTCTTTTCGCGATAGGCTTATGCTTGCAGTTTGTGCCTCTGTCCAGGTGAAATCGGTTTCGGCAAGCAAAAGGTCGGCAGTGCCATTTCGATAAGTCCATACCGAAACCCGGTCGCTGGCTCCTTTTGCGTTTATGCCTATTGCCAGTGTTGTTTGCCTGGTTTTGTCTGCGGGCTCTAAAAGTATGAAAAACGAATTGGACGCCGAAGGATTCCAGTCGCCGTTTTTGAGGGTAAATGATATTAGAAGCTCATCGCCGTTTGCGCCAATTGGTTTATTCAATTGATAAATGGCAGAATCGGCATCAGTAGTAGAAAACTCAATATGCTTAAGCGACTGGAAGCCTTCGATGGGGGAATCTGTGCTTATTGCCCAGTTGTTGGTATTTTCGAATGTTGCCGGAAGGAGACTCTCTTCAAAATCAATATAATCGACTAGGGTTTCAGGGGCGTAAACTGTAATCGTATTCTCGGCGGCTGGAAGTGAATAGTCGGTGGACGTAAATTGCATTGCATATTCGCCCGGAGTACCAAGCGAAATTTCCCATCTGAAAACACCTGAACTGTCGGGTGTTGCAACATGGGTTTTGTTGTTGATTTTTACGTTGAGGAGGGTTTGAGGTTCGTTCATTTTTTCGTTATACCCATTTCGAACAACAGCCTCCAACGTGAAAACGGAATCGGTAAACGAATAAGCCGGGGCATTCGTAATATGAATGTTCGATGGCAAAAGCAAAGCCGGGTTAATACCTTCAACCACAACATCATCGAGTATTATTTTATCGTTGGCATATTCCGAATTCATTTTTACAATAATACGAAGCGAATCGCCCTTGATGTTGGTTTGTCGGAGGGATTGTTCGCCCCAGTTTCCTGAAACATTAGCAACAGGCGAAAAAGGAATGATGTTTTGATTAAGTTGATAAAATGCAGCCATATATTTTTTTTCAGAAACAGTGCTGCTGCCGGTTTCGCTTGCCTGTAGCGAAATGTTTACCAGTTCAAATTCAGAAATGTTAATCAGCGGAGAAGACCATATAATTTCGCTGTCGGTGTCGAGCACTTCGAAACGACCACCCGAGGTACTTACGGTTTTAGCATAATCGTTGGCATCTTCCAGAAAGGCATTTCCGATATCGACCTTCCAGCTTACATTGCTGAAATCGGAACAAAGATTGCCGGTGCTGTCGGCCCAATATCCTTTGTTGGTTTCGATAAACGATTCGGAATAGACGATTTGCGCCTTAGGTGTTTTACTTAAGATTAAAGTAAAAAACAGGGGGGCTAAAACAATTAATCGGGGCATGGTGCTGTATTTAAAAGGGATTATTTAATTTTGCTCCTCTAAATTATTAAAATTCAAAAGAGTTTAACAATTTACTAAAAATTATTAAGATTATGAAAGTCGCTATTGTTGGTGCCAGTGGTGCCGTTGGACAAGAATTTTTAAAAGTGCTTGATGAGCGCAACTTTCCGCTCGACGAGCTGGTGTTGTTTGGTTCGTCGCGTAGTGCAGGAAAAGAATACGAATTCAAAGGGAAGAAACTTGTTGTGAAGGAGCTCAAACATGGCGACGATTTTAAGGATATCGACATTGCTTTGACTTCGGCTGGAGCAGGTATTTCAAAAGAATTTGAAAAAACCATTACGAAGCATGGCGCGATTATGATTGATAACTCGAGTGCTTTTCGTTACGACGACGATGTGCCATTGGTAGTGCCTGAGGTGAATGCCGAAGATGCAAAGAACCGCCCGCGTAATGTTATAGCCAACCCTAATTGCTCGACCATACAAATGGTTGTTGCATTGAAGCCTATTCAGAATTTATCGAAAATAACCCGCGTACATTGTGCTACTTATCAAGCTGCCAGTGGTGCCGGTGCACAGGGTATTGCCGAGCTTGAGGAGCAGGTTAAGCAGGTTGCGAACGGCGACGAGGTGAAAGCAGAAAAGTTTCCCTATCAGTTGGCTATGAACGTGATACCACACATCGATGTTTTCCTTGATAACGATTACACCAAAGAGGAAATGAAAATGAACTGGGAGACAAAGAAAATTATGCATACCGATACCGAAGTGTCGGCTACCTGTGTGCGTATTCCGGTAGCACGGGCGCATTCCGAAGCCATTTGGGTTGAAACTGAAAAAGAACTTTCGGTAGATGAAGTGCGCGCTGCCATGGAAAATTTCAAAGGTCTCACTGTGCTCGATAATCCATCCGAAAAGAAATATCCAATGCCATTGTTTGTTTCGGGGCAGGACGATGTTTATGTAGGCCGTTTGCGTAAGGATATTTCTTCAAAGGGCTTAACCTTTTGGTGTGTGGGCGACCAGATAAAAAAAGGAGCCGCTCTGAATGCCGTTCAGATTGCCGAATGGTTGATTGAAAATAAAGAGGTGTAGTTTGTAAAATTAATTTACACAATATATTAAGCCCTGATGGATTGAATGCCGTCAGGGCTTATTGTATTTGAATAATAATGTTATTTTTGCATTAGCACCTAACACCTAACACCTAACGATAATGCAACTTAATTTGACTAATACGCTGCAAAAACCGGTACTGATGGATCACGATGGTTCGGTTGACGATTTTGTGGCTTTAATTACCCTGTTAACCCTTAGCAACTATAAATTAACCGGCGTTACAATTACCGGTGGAAATTGTATTATATCGTCGGCAGTTGAAACTACCGCTCAGATTTTAAGTTTGTTTTGTCGTTACGATATCGAGGTATGCCCCAGCGATGCCATGCCGGTAAACCCATTTCCTCCCGAATGGCAGGAAAAAAATCATTTCACAAGCCGTGTGCCCTTGTTGCTTGAACAAAAAACCACCGATGTGAAGGTGGTTGATGAGGATGCAGTCGCTTTTATGGCTCGAAAAATATACAATGAAAGCGAAAAGGTTACCATCGTTTTAACCGGGCCATCGAGTAATATTGCCCGCTTATTAAAAGAGAATCCCGGCATAGAATCAAAAATAGATAAAGTATTGTGGATGGGGGGTGCTTTTCTGGCCGATGGCAATGTTATTTATCCCGATCACGACGGGAGTGCCGAGTGGAATGTTTTTTGGGATCCGTTGTCGGCACTGGATTTGCTGAAAGCCGACATTCTAAAAATTATGTTTCCGCTCGATATTTCGTATATGCTGCCTGTTGACGATTACCTGATGTTTTGTATCGAAAAGCAAAAAGACTTTAAGCTGAGCCGTCTGGTGTACGACTTATTCAAGCCCGATTTCGATGTGAAACCAAAGTATTATATGTACGATGTGTTGCCAGTGGTCTATCTTGAAGCTCCGGAGTTGTTCCGGCTCGAATCGAAAGCCATCAGCATTGAACAACGAGGAACTTCAAAAGGCAATATCTTTCGTAGTTCGCAGGGATTTAGTGTTAAACAGGCCAAATGGGTTGACGAAGATGCTTTTTATGATTTTTTCATCAAGCAACTTACACTTTTCTGAAAAAACATCACTTACAGCCTGAAATTATACACTTTCATAACAGTTTCTGTCAGTTCTTAACCAGTCCCGGATATTGTTTTTAGATTCAATATCTTAGCAAGGTATTTATAAAATATTACTTGTTATGGAGAAAATAATTACAAGAATTAAAGAAGTGTTGTTGAATCCGGCTGAAGCCTGGAAGCATATACGAAACGAAGAAGGAAATGTTCAGGAAATTTTAAAACAATATGTTTTACCTCTGGCAGCCATTCCTGCCATTGCCTCGTTTATAGGATACTGGCTTATTGGTGTTAAAGTGCCGTTATGGGGACGAATGGCTTCGTTTGAATGGGGTCTCAGTCAGGCTATTACATCGTACGTGAGTTTGGTGGCCGGTGTGCTTATTACCGGATGGGTCATAAGTTATCTTGCCCCAAAATTTAACGCAAATGTGAGCTTTGGAAATGCCGTAAAACTGGTGGCTTATTCTTATACCCCCATTTTTGTTGCCGGCATATTCTATCTTGTGCCATCGTTGTCGATTATTGCGGGTTTAGCCGGTTTGTATGGTTTGTACATACTTTATATTGGTTTTGAGCCGGTAACTTCAGTGCCTAAAGAAAAGCAAACAAGCTATTTTGTGGTAAGCCTGCTGGTGCTTATTGCCGTGTATTTCTTGTTGGGCCTTCTAATCACCGCTATATTAGGCGCAATAGGGCTTTCAGGTCTTAAACAATATTAAAAAAAAGAATCATGAAAAAATTATCGTACATCGTAATGATTGTATTTGTGGCTTTTATGGCATCGTGCAATAATAAAAAAGCCAACAAGGTTGAAACCATGCCACCCCTGGCAGTTGAAATACCCGCTGAGCTACAGGAGAACCCTGAAATTGTAAAATTTATTCGTGCCTCAGAAAAGTCGATTAACGAGTTTGCCAACAAAGTGGAGTCGTTCTACATCGAAAATCCCGATTTGTTAACTAAAGATGTTGAAGAAATGTCGATGGTTGAGAAATTAAAAGTGATGAAAGTTGCCGGAGAAATGGCTATTGCTTTTGGCGAATTCTCGATGCATTATGCCGAGATGAATACGAAGATGGAAAATTTTGAAGAAATGATGGACGAAGAGCAAATTGCTGCTATGTCAACCGTTGGCGAGGCATTCGAAAAACGCATGAAGCTTTTGGAAGAACGTTTAGATAAGATTAAATTGCTTCAGTAAAAAATTTTCTTAGTTATTGTATTATTCATAGATTGTGGTTTGCCGGTCGGGTTCTGTTTTAGCAGTGTCCGACCGGTTTTGCTTTTGACGGTGTGGTATTACAATGATGAAAGTTATCGATTTTTGGTGTATGATTTTATATCTTGCGGCGTTAAAATATTCAAGAAATGAAAGAAGGGATTGAACGCAAGCCGTCATGGTTGAAAATAAAATTACCGAAAGGAACCAATTTTAAGCAAGTAAAAAAGATTGTACACGACCATAATTTGCATACCATCTGCACAAGCGGTAAATGTCCGAATATGGGCGAATGCTGGGCAGCCGGTACCGCAACGTTAATGATTTTGGGTGATATCTGTACACGAAGCTGTAAATTTTGTGCCACGCAAACCGGCAAGCCCTTGCCACCCGACGAACAAGAGCCAGCCAATGTGGCCGAATCGATTAAGCTTATGGGCTTAAAACATGCCGTGCTTACTTCGGTCGATCGTGATGATTTGTCTGATAAAGGTGCCGGGCACTGGGCCAAAACCATCGACGAGATAAAGCGAGTTAACCCAACAGTAACCATGGAAGTGCTTATTCCCGATTTTGACGGAGAGCCTGCGTTGGTTCAGAAAGTGATTGATGCAAAACCCGATATTATTTCACATAACCTCGAAACCGTACGGCGTTTAACCCCACAGGTGCGTAGCCGTGCAAAGTACGAGGTGAGTTTAAATGTGCTAAGTATAATTGCCCAATCGGGGATAACGCCCAAAAGTGGAATTATGCTTGGCTTGGGCGAAACGCGCGAAGAAATACTCGAAACCATGGACGACTTGTTGGGTGTAGGATGCAAGGTGCTTACCATCGGTCAATATTTGCAATCAACAAAAATGAACCTTCCGGTGCAGGAGTATGTTCATCCCGATGTGTTTGAAGAGTATCGCAAAATTGGTATTGAAAAGGGGTTTAAGTTTGTTGAAAGTGCACCGCTGGTACGTTCATCGTATCATGCCGAAAAGCATGTCGAATAATAACGAGTTAAAATGAGAAATATACGTTTTGAAGATTTAGGAGTAGGCGAGTATCAGGCGGTTTGGGACTATCAGGAAAAATTGATGCAGCAGGTTATTGACCAAAAAAAAGCAAAAAAGACCAATCCCGAACTCCAGTCCGATAATTTCTTGTTGTTTGTTGAGCATCCGCATGTTTATACACTGGGCAAAAGTGGCGATGAGCAAAATCTTTTGCTTAACTACATACAGTTGCAAGCAGCCCATGCTTCGTTTGTGAAAACCAACCGGGGTGGTGACATCACTTATCACGGGCCCGGGCAAATTGTTGGTTACCCCATTTTCGATCTCGAAAATTTTAATATCGGGCTTCGAAAATACATCGAACTGATGGAAGAAGCCATAATTAAAACCCTCGCCGAATACGGACTGAAGGGCGAGCGCGATGAAAAGGCAACCGGTGTTTGGCTCGATGCCGGAAAGCCCTCGGCGCGTAAAATATGTGCTATTGGAGTAAAAAGTTCTCGATTTGTAACCATGCACGGTTTCGCTTTTAATGTAAATACCGATTTAACCTATTTTCAGCATATTAATCCATGTGGCTTTACCGATAAAGGCGTAACGTCGTTGGAAAAAGAGTTGGGCGTCAAACAAGATTTCGGACAAGCCAAAAAAAATGTACTGCAAAAACTGCTTGAGGTTTTTGATGCCCGGGAACATAAATTTGAATAATAGAAAAGAAAAGTTAAGAGATGACGATACTGACCATTTTGTACATCGTAGGTTTTTTCAGAACCTTACTGTTTATTCTGGCTATTTATTTTATAGTGCGTTTTATTGTCCGATTGTTGATGCCGCGTAGCCGTAAACCGTCGAACGATGCTTCGACGAATACACGTGAAGGTGAAACGACTATTCGCTTTAATCAAAAAGGCGAAAAAATAATTGACAAAGATGAAGGCGAGTACGTCGATTTCGAAGAAGTTGATTAGTTGGTTTTTATTTTGAAATAAAAAGTACTGCCTTTTCCATCCTCGCTTTCAACCCATATTTTACCATTTAGCAGGTTAATTAATTCCGACACAATGCTGAGTCCAAGTCCGGTGCCATTTTGGCTTTTCCTTTCGGCATTTTGTGCACGGTAGAACCGGTCGAAAATTCGTTCAATATCTTTTTCAGGTATTCCAATGCCCGTATCACGAACATAAAAAAGTGCATCATCTTCGCAATGCCGGCAGCCAAATTCAATTTCTCCTTCGTCGGTGTATTTATAAGCGTTCGATATCAGGTTTGTAAATACTTGCCTTATTTTATCGTAATCGGTATTGAAATTCAGGTCGGAACTGGCATCGTGGTTAACAATCAGCTTTATGTTTTTAGGATAGATGGGTAATTGAAACGAGTGATAAATATCGTAGAATAAATCGGCAACTTTAAAGCTTGAGTTGTTCCTGCTAATCAGTTTTGTTTGAAGCTTAGAGTAAAGCACAATGTCGTCGATAATGTTAACCAGTTGCTCGGAGTTTTGCACAATAATGCGTGCGTATTGAGTCATCAAATCTTTTGAATCTTCGCTGGGCAGCAAACTGGCAAAGCCCATAATCGAATTCATGGGTGTACGTATTTCATGACTCATATTGGCCAGGAAAGCCGATTTGAGTCTGTCGCTTTCTTCGGCTTTCTCTTTGGCAGCAACCAGCTCTTTTTCAATTATCTTACGTTGTGCTATTTCTTCTTTTAGATTTTTGGTGAGTTGCACCAATTCGTTATACGATTTTTGTAGTCTGCGGTTTGCACTTCGAACCCGGTTACGCAGAAAAAAGACCATAAATACCAGGAGAACAAGTCCGGCTACAATAATAAGTATCGGAATTTTATAGCGTTTAAGAAAGTTTTGTTTTTCATAAACTCCAAACCATTTTTCATAAATTTTGTCGTATTCGCCACTGGCTTTAAGCTGGTAAAGCCCCATGTTAAGCAGCCAAAGCAAGTCGTCGTTGTTTTGGCTCACGGCCATGGCGTACTTAAAGGGTTCGATTTTTGAATTTTGAACGACGATATTTTTCAGGTTAAGTTGCTTTATAAGGTGTGCTCCCTGGAAATTTCCAAGTAACGCTGCATCGTGTTTGCCTGCTGCCAATAGGGTTAAAGCTTCGTGCTGATTGTTTGCTAGTATAATTTTATCGGTAAGTTTTGTTTTGAGAAGGTAATCGTGCATTAAATCGCTTTCCTGAACGATGATTTCTTTGTCTTTTAGCTGATCTATCCGGTCGATTTTCACACCTACACGGGTAAAAATCCCGTGGGTCATAATACTGTGTGGAATTCCGAATTTAATTTTCTTTGAACGTTCTTCCGAAACCATCAACCCTAATAACACATCAATTTCACTATTTTCGAGTTCTTTTCTCACTTTGTGCCATGGTTCAAGCTCCAGGGTGTAATTCAAGCCCAGGTCGGCAGCCAGTTTCTTGAAAAGCTCAACGTTAAACCCGTCGGGCTCGCCATTCTCGTTAATAAATTCGAATGGCGGATAGTAATAGTCGCCTTTTACATGGATTATTTCTTTGGTAAGAAATATACTGTCGGGTTCGGCAGCCTTTATGTCTTTTGATTCAAGCGTAAGCCATAAAATCAGAAGCAGGCCTGCATAAAATCGGATTTTTGAAACCATTTGTTGTAGGGTATTTGTGAGGTTTACGAAGGAAACAAGTTAGTAAAAATGGGTTAAAATTTCTTAATAAATTAGTTTTTATTATTTTAGTTTTCTAAAAATCAAACTACCATCAACTATGAATTATAAAAACAACCCTCAGTTGCAATTGACGTATGATTTTCTGCAATACACCAATCAAAATATCTTTCTAACCGGTAAGGCTGGAACCGGAAAAACAACTTTTTTACGAAATCTCAAAAAAGAATCGCCAAAGCGCTCAATTATAGTAGCGCCAACGGGTGTTGCGGCTATTAATGCAGGGGGTGTAACCATTCATTCTTTTTTTCAGCTTTCGTTTGGCCCGCAGATTCCCGACGGTCAGTTTGGGATGCAGGGAGCTTACGAGAGTTCCGGCGATTCGGTTAAATCAAAGCGCTTCAGCAAGTTGAAAATTAATATTATTCGCAGTCTCGACCTGCTGATAATTGATGAGATAAGCATGGTTCGTGCCGATATGCTCGATGCTATCGACGCGGTGTTACGCCGTTATCGCGACCGCAATAAACCTTTTGGGGGGGTGCAATTGCTCATGATTGGCGATTTGCAGCAACTTTCGCCGGTAGTGAAAGAAGATGAATGGAATATTCTGAAAAACTACTACGAAACGTGCTATTTTTTTAGCAGCCGGGCTCTGAAAAAATCAAATTTTACAGGCATTGAACTTAAGCATATT
The DNA here is from genome assembly GCA_016930365.1 of Prolixibacteraceae bacterium. Lineage (GTDB taxonomy): Bacteria > Bacteroidota > Bacteroidia > Bacteroidales > Prolixibacteraceae > Roseimarinus. The sequence continues at coordinate 31,059 of JAFGGY010000157.1, forward strand.
TACCGACAAAGCGACCAGCATTTTATCGACTTGCTGAATAAAGTGCGCGATAATATACTCGATGCCGATGCGATAGCCATGCTTAACAGCCGATATAAGAAAAATTTTACGCCGAACGACGACGAGGGATACATTATTCTTACCACCCATAATTACCAGTCGCAAAAGGTGAATGCTTCGCGTTTAACTCGTTTAAGCACTAAAATGCATTCTTTTGAATGTCGTATCGAAGGTGAATTTCCCGAATCGGCGTATCCTGCCGACGAACTTCTGCAATTGAAAGTGGGCGCCCAGGTGATGTTTCTGAAAAACGATTCGTCGATTGAGCATAGGTATTTCAATGGCAAAATTGGCACAATCATTTCCATTAACGACGATGCGATTGAGTTTCAGTGTAAAAACGAAACAGAACCGATTCGGGTAGAGCGCGATACCTGGGATAACACCAAATATACACTGAACGAAAAAACTTCTGAAATTGAAGAGGAATTGTTGGGGCAGTTTATTCAGTTTCCACTAAAACTGGCTTGGGCTATAACCATTCATAAAAGCCAGGGACTTACTTTCGATAAAGCCATTATCGACGCACAGCAGTCGTTTGCTCACGGGCAGGTTTATGTGGCTTTGAGCCGATGTCGCAGTTTCGAAGGGTTGGTTTTAAGCTCGCCGCTCGATACCGAAAGTGTAATCAACGACCGCACGGTAACCCATTTTACACGCGATGTTGAGCAAAACCAACCTGGCAAGAAAGAGCTAACGCAAGCACGTGTAGCCTACGAAAAACAGCTTGTGGCCGAACTGTTCGATTATAAAACCTTAAGCGGCCATTTGAAATATTTTTTAAGTGTTTGGGCTGAAAATGCACCTTACATTATGGGGAATATGCGCGATGTGATGGTGAAAATGCTTTCGCCCATTCAAACCGAAATGATCGAAGTGGCCGAGAAATTTTACATCCAGATGTCGGGCTTGATTAATCAACATGGAGGTGCCGAGGATAACGAGTTGCTGAATCAGCGTATTGCCAGGGCGGTCGATTATTACATGCAGAAAATTAAAGAGCATATTGAAGAACCACTGGAACAGGCCAGCTTTCGAACCGATAATAAAGCCATCAGGAAACGCCTGAGCGATGTGTTTGATCGTATTGAGCAGGAAGTGGAAGTGCGCAAGGCTTGTTTGATGAGGATGAAAGATGGTTTTTCGGTTCAAAAATATTTACAGGTGCGTGCAGGTGCGGTTATTGAGAAACCGGCTAAAAGTACCCGAAGTAAAGTTGCTTTTGTCGATGTTCAGAATCCGGAGTTCTACAAGCTGCTTGTTGGGTGGCGTGCCAAAAAATCGGAAGAAACCGGCCTCGACGAATCGCGTATTATCCGGCACCCGGTTATGGCTGCCATTTCGGCAAAACTGCCGGTAAGTGCTAAATCGTTAAAGGCGGTAAAGGGAATGGGAGGTAAAAAAATGCAACAATTTGGCTCCGATATCCTTTCGCTGATTCTAAAGTATAAAGCCGACAGGGGCGAAGCCATTCCGGACGATGCAAAACGTGAAGTTGAATATGCCGGCCTTGATACCAAGGAAATCAGCCTGAGAATGTTTGGCGAAAACCGTTCGATTGCCGATGTAGCCAAACGAAGAGGATTTGCAACATCGACCATCGAAGGGCACCTGGCGCATTTTATTGGTATGGGCGAGTTGGATGTTTTCGATGTTATGGATAAACAGAAATATCAAAAAATTAAAGCACTGGTGAAAGGCGGAGACATTGTTATGGCATCAGAAATTAAAGATAAATTGGGCGATGAGTTCAGTTATGGCGAAATAAAAATGGCATTAGCTCATCTTTCTTGTCGATAATTGCCGGCAATTATTGTCGTTTATCCAACACTTACAGATACGTAACCGGCAATTAAACATCAAATTCGATTTGCATTCTTTTACACTTTTATAGGTGTAAATTTGCATGTATTTCATTGAAAATATGAGAGTCGATTATTGTGATAAGTAATCCGATTTTTTACGAACCAAAAAATTAAAAAAATGAAAAGAATATTACTTTTTGCTTTTATTACTACATTATTTGCAGTAACAGCCTGTAACGAAGATGAAGATCCGATTGTTTCGCCTGAAGCTACATCGATGAAGATAGTGGAGAAACTTGATAAACTTGAAGTGCCACTTGCCATGCGTAATAGCGATAACGAATATGCTCAACAGGCTGTAGGTTATGTTGAGGATGTAAAAAACATAGCAAGTTATTTCGATTATTTCGAGATTCCTGAAGGGGCTGAGCATACGCGTCTCAAATCAACATTAAATCAGGATGAATATTATTGGACAGACGGTCAAAATGAAATTTGGGAAATTTATACTGAAACGTCCGATGGATATACATGGCAGATTGATATTGATATGGGATATGGCCGACAAAAGTATTTCTTTGCCGAAGAGGATAAAGATGGCAATTATGGTAGTATGCAAGTGTATGATTTTACTGGTGAAACATCAAGTTGGCTTATTAAATACGAATGGTCGTTTGATGCGGCTGGTAACGCAGAACTTGTTTGGCTTTTAGCTGATAATTCAATGAAATACGAGGTTAAATCGAATGTAGATAATTCAGGTTATGCCCGGATATATTTAGCAGGGGCATTATTCTACAATTTTGTGTGGAACAGCGATGGGAGTGGATCTGTTGCCATTTATGCTGAAGAAAGCGATCCTTATACCGAAAGCTGGACAGTAGCAGATTTATAACGAAGTTTTGTTTTGGTATAAATCCCGGATGTACAACACAGTACATTCGGGATTTATATTTATTGCTATTTCATACGTACCGAAATCCCAAAATCGGCATTAAGTTGATGCAACAGATGTGCGGGTGGAGTAATGTGTTGTTGTTCGGCATTTTCGTATGTCCAGTGCCGTTCGATGTAATCGTATGGTAGCTTTTTCTGGGTGAGATAATACCCTGCACCAACCCGAATGCCAATGTCGAAAGTGTTAAACCTGAACAGTTTCACATAGAAATACAGTTCGGGGTTCAGCCACCATGCTGCCGAAGATTTAATAAGATATTCTTCAGACCATACATAGTTGCTGTTCTTTTCTTTTAATGTTACATAGCAATGGTCGCGGTTGTTGAGTGAAAGTCCGGCGTTGATATCTCCCCTGAATATGAATTTTTCGTTTTCGAATGTGTAATTGATGCCCGAGTATGGTCCCAAAAGAAATAAATCGAACTGAATGTACGAGTAAGATAGGTTCGGGCCGTGGTTTATGTAAAACGAAGTGGATGCTTCGCTGTAATAAAGTTCAGCTTCGTAAACAAAGAAGGGGCGGTTTTCAATGCCAAAATTGATGCCCAGCTTGTTAAAGCGCTTAATTGCCCGTAAATCGAACCGGTTAGGTATCAGGCTGCTGCCTACACCAACCTCGAGGTCAGCTTCCCAGTTGTTTTTTATCCAAAGGTGCGACGATGCATTCAGATAGAATTCGTCAATGTAGTATTCTTCGTAGTTCTCAAAATAATTCATAAAGTCGAGGCCTTCAAAATCTGAATTTTTGTTGAAAGTTGATTTAACCCCGAGAAAACCATCGATCGAATAGCGTTGAACGAGCTGTGCTTCGGTTGCCTCTGTTGTGAGAATCCATAGAAAACCTGTAAGTATGATAAGTTTTGTTTTCATCGGGCGGTCGTTAAAGTTCGAACATTGGTAGCGGATAAATCATTTGGGTGGTATCGGTGATAAACGAATTATCGTCGAACTCAAAGGTGAGTTCAAAACGTATGCTGTCGGTTACCGGGGCTTCGGTGAGATACAATTCGAACGAATATTCGGGCGAACTGTAAATGCGTTCTTCCGACAAATATTCGATGGTTTTTTCAAGTGTTTTATACATGCCGTGCGCTTCAAAGCCCGATTGGTCAACACGGCCAACCAATAAATGGCTTATGTCGCTTTGTGCGGGTAAGTCCTGGTTGAAATCGGTTAGGGCAATCATCCGGATGGCTTTTATTTTCTGCTTTGCCTTGAATTCCCAAAAAACGCAGTCGCAGCTCCATGCATACGCCCCTTTTATAAAAATCGGTGCTGTTTGTTCGCACTTAGTGGGCAGAGCAGTAAAATACTGGCCGGTTATGATGCTGTCGCTTAGCGTTATGTCGAAGCCGATAGCTCTTGAGCTAACAGTGTCGGAAGTTGTATGGTAATCGGGGTAATACCCTGCGTTGTCGATTAGCGAGATGTGTGAGGTGTTCAGAGCAAACTCTATTTCTTCGGGGTCATCGCAGTCGCATCGGAATATGCAGCTTACCAACAATTTCAACGCTAATACAGTGGTTATGATAAAAATGGTTTTTCGAAACATTGTATGTGTTTAAGTTGCTAATAAAGGAGCTTTGAATGGATGATAAATAAAATGGAAAAGGGTTGCTTCAATATTGTCTTTTTTCAATTTCAAGGCTTCGTAACGTATCTTTATACGCATTGTGCCGGTTCACTTTTTCAATCGACAGGTTCGAATCGGTATTGTCGGTCCAGCGCCGGCACAGGTAAACGGGCTCGTAAATGCGCCCTATTTTGTAGCTTCGGCTGATGGCCAGACCCACAGCGTAATCTTCGCCATAGCTCACATTTGGAAATCCAATGTTGCGCACTAAAGGCGTGTAAAATGCCCGGGGTGCACCCAGCCCGTTTATGCGCAGTGCATTGTTGGGGCCGTTTTCTGCCGTCCACTCGCGATGGTCGATAATGCCCGGGGGAAGCTCGTTGAGTTCAAAATCAACCATTCGGTAACTGCCAATAACCATGGCACATTTTTCTTCATAAAACGTGTCGATAATTTTTTGCAGCGTATGTTCGTTGAGGTAAAGGTCGTCGCTGTCGAGTTGAATGGCAAAGCGGCCACATTCGGGGTGATTGATGCCTTCGTTCCAGCACCCGCCAATGCCCAGGCTGGTGCTTTGCGGAACATGATGAACGATGCGTTTATCGTTGAATTGCTCAATAATTTCGCCGGTGCGGTCGGTCGAGTGGTTATTAACGATGATTAGGTTGAAGCTGAAACTGGTTTCCTGCTTCAGCACCGAATCAATGGCATCGGCAATGGTTTTTTCGCGGTTTAATACCGGAATGATGACCGAAGCTTCGGTAGTGAAATTTTGCTCCTGTAAGTTAACTTCTCTGAAAGGTGGCGTTACTTTAGCTCCAATGGCCTCGAGGTGTTGAGTGGCTACATTTTCCATCTCGATTTGCCGCTCACGGTTGCGGGGGTCAACATAATCGAACTGTTTTTGTCCCGAAGCGCGTAAATCGGGCTCGGCATAACGGTAGCAGGCTTGTGGATAGTGAACCGGCAATTGCTTGCGCGAAGCCCACAACCTGAACGCATAAAAACCTGCATATTTCCAATTGTTATCGTGCTGATTGATGAATTGCCGAAGTTCGTCGGTTTTTATCAGTATCAATGCCCCAAAATTGAAATCGTCGCGGATGCTGCCCGTTTGATATTCGATGGTTGGAATGTAGGTTTCTGTATTTGTTGAGGCTTCGAGCTGAAAATAATCGGAATAGCCAAAAATCGTTTCCTCACGGCGTGCAGTGTTTAGCCATTCGTTCATCATGGTAAAATCGGGCTCCAGCGTACCGCTTCTCAATTTGATGAAAAAATAATCGCTGGGTGTTTTTTGTGTTAAAAGCTTTAAAGTTGATAGCGACTCGGGTGCTTCATTTTCAATATGAATGCTCAAGAACTGCTGATTTTCTGCTGGTTGGTATATATTTATTTGTGTCATTTTACTTTGAATTTAAATGGACCCTGTGGTGCGCTTTCGTTATGATGCTTGTCGATTGTGGTAAGCCACAACCATACTTTCCCTTTTTCAGAAAAGGAAATATTATTCAGGTCGATGATATCGTTTTGTGTAAAATGAACAAGGTTCTCGGTGTCCGACACGTCAACCTGCTCATCGGTTTCCGACATGTAAATGGCATAGCCCAGGTGGTCGGGCGATTTTACATCGTTTCGTTTGTATTTCACTTTTATCTCATCTTTTCGGAGAAAGCCTTTCATCTTTACTTTAGTTGGTTGTGCAGGCAAACGTTTATCGAGCCATGGCATGGTGGGCAGCAAAGCTTTATGCGGATAAACATCGGAGCTGAGCCGTTTTTGGATTTGATGGGGGTTGCGTTTAAGGTAGTCCATTCGGAAAAAAGCACTGCCCTGTATGTTGTTGTTGCTGCGGGCAATCAGTATTTGCTCGGGCAGCTCCTGGGGGTTTTTCCATGCATCGCCCAGCCCGTCGATGAGCTTGTACAGCGCATGGCCAACATATACATGGCGGCCAAACGAGCGTTCGCTCCACCAGTTGGCCAGTGTAATGTAATCGACTGCCGAATGACCAATTTCCCAATAAATTTGTGGAATTAGGTAGTCAATCCATCCCTTGCGCTGCCAGTTTATCACGTCGGCGTATAAATTGTCGTAGTTAGTTGTTCCGGCTGTTGTTGCCGAACCACCAATCTCATCCTCCTCGTTGTAGTTTTTCCACACGCCAAAGGGGCTAATGCCGAATTTTACCCCCGGCTTGGTGCTTTTTATGGTTGTGTGAAGGGACTCAATAATTAAATCGACATTGTTAAGCCGCCATTCTTCTGCCTGGTTTTCAGAAAAATCGCGCTTGTGATTTTCAAATGAAAGTGTATCTGGAAAAGCGTGTCCGGCAATTGGGTATGGATAAAAATAATCGTCGAAGTGGATGGCATCAACATCGTATTTGCGTATTAATTCGCTTACCACATTGTTGAGATAGGTGCGCACGGCCGGTATCCCGGGGTCGAGGTACTGTTTGTTGCCGTAAGTGAGCACCCATTCGGGATGGCGGCGGGCAATGTTACCCGGGGCGTAGGGTGTTGTGAGGTTCTGGCTCAGCCTGAAGGGGTTCATCCAGGCGTGCAGTTCCATGCCGCGTTTGTGGCATTCGTCGATAATGAATTGCAGTGGGTCCCAGCTTTTTTGCGGTGCTTTGCCCTGTGTGCCGGTTAACCAGTGCGACCAGGGCTCGGTTGCCGATTTATAAAAAGCATCGCCGGCAGGCCGCACCTGGAAAATCACCGCGTTAAAATGAAGCGCTTCGAGGGTGTTGAGTATTTCTAAGAGCTCATCCTTCTGTTTTTCAACCGGCAGCCCCGGTTTCGATGGCCAGTCGATGTTGTTCACCGTGGCAATCCACATAGCCCTAAACTCGCGCTTGGGCGCTTTGCCCGAAGTTTGTTCAGCAAATATAAAAAGTGAAATGAATATCAGAAATACACAAATTTTCTTCATCTTTATGAATTGAGCAATTAATAATAATGAACCCTTGGTTCGTACAATGGTTAATAATACAAAGAAAAGAAATATGGAGAAGATTGAAGTTGTAAAGGGTGATATTAATGTTGATAACGATGCAAAAGCAATGCTTACGATGCTCGATTTGTACATGCAGGACGAGATGGGCGGTGGTAGGCCTTTGCAGCCTGATATTGCATCGAAAAACGTCGAAATGTTAAAGCAGCAACACAACTATGTATTTTTTCTGGCGAAATACGAGGGTGAAGTAGCAGGTGTGGCCAATTGTTTTGTAAACTTTTCGACATTCAAAGCCAAGCAGCTGATTAATATTCATGATTTTGCTGTGTCGCCCCATTTCAGAAGGAAGGGAATTGGCCGTGCTATGATGCAAAAAATATTTGAATATGCCCGCGAAAACGATTTTTGTAAAGTAACCCTCGAAGTACGAAACGATAACTACGGTGCACAAAAATTATATGGGGAAGCCGGTTTTGAAGAGTGTGAACCGCCTATGTATTTTTGGGAGCGGGGTGTATGGGCAAAATAGATTATAGTGCGGTTTTGGTATAAAATCTAACGTTCTGTTTTTATTGTATATTTGTTTTTTATTTCAATAGTTCGTTGATATTTTTAAGTTGCTGACAATGAATTGTTTGTATTGTATTGGTTTGATTGTTTAAATTGTTGACATTTAATTTATTACAAACAAAGTCTTATGTTTCATATCTAAAATCTAATGTGCTATTATTGTTTAATTTGCTGGTTCAAATCGTAAAATATGTTGCTCAGGATGAAGTGTTTTTTGGTTAGTGCTTTTTTGTTTCTGGTTGTAGTGTCATCGGCTCAAAAGCTTCAGTACGAGATTGTTTATCGTGGAATTGCCGATAATCGCGAATATTTTAGTGGCTACAATACTTCTGAAACCGTTTTGGGGTCGGCTATCGATGCTGTTCTTGTTGCTCCCATTAATGTCGAAAACAGTATTTATACCGGCATCCATTATTTTTATGAGTATGGCACCGAGCTGTTTGAGCGAAAGCCTCAGCCGGTATTGTATTTTGCCCACAACGGCCAAAAATGGGATTTTAAAATGGGGGCTTTCCCCCGAAATGAAAGTTTTGAATTGCCACAGGCCATGCTTTCGCAGCGATATGGCTATTACGAGCCCAATGTCGAGGGTTTATTTTTGAAATATAAAGCCGAAAAGTCGGTATTTAGCATTTTTGCCGATTGGATTGGCCGGCAGGATACTCTTAGGCGTGAGCAATTTATGGCCGGTGTTATTGGCACGCAGCAAGTCGGAAACTTTTTGTTTGAAGAATACTGGTATATGTTTCATAATGCCAAGTATATTATTCCGAAGCCGGGTGTTTTTATCGACGATTACACCGGGGCGCTGTTGTTGGCAGGCTACGATTTCTCATCATTTTTACCCCTTGATATTTTTACGGTGAAGGCCGGCGCTTTGGTTTCTGCATTTCGAAACCGTGGACAAGGCGACGATTTCGATATAAAAAGTTCGGCTTATGCCGAGATTAAGGCCGAAAAGAACCGCTTAGGGCTTCATGCCACGTTGAAATATGGCAACAAACATGCTTTTTCGCATGGCGACCGATTTTATAATAATGTAAAAAATTATTCCAGGATAAAAATCTACTTAACTCCCTTCGATACCGATAGATTGAAAGGGCAACTGTCGTGGTCGTTTCATTTTGTTGATGGCGATCTCGACCATCAGCAGCAATTTAGCCTGGTTTATTACTGGGGAGCGCGTTAAAGTTTAATCAGTTCTTCGTATAGTCGGTGAACCGGGAGGCCCATAACGTTGAAAAACGAACCATTAATGCGTTCCACTGCAATGTATCCAAACCACTCCTGGATGCCGTATCCCCCTGCTTTGTCGTATGGGTTGAAATGGTTTATGTAGTAATCGATTTCGTTTTCGCTAATCGTTTTAAACGTAACATCCGAAGTTGATGTGAAACTGGTTTCGTGCTGTTGTGTTAGCAGGCAAACACCGGTTAATACCTGGTGCGTTTTGCCCGATAATTTTTTAAGCATTGCAACCGCTTCGTCGGCATTTGCCGGTTTTCCTAAAATTTCATCGTTAAGGCTTACAATGGTGTCGGCTGTAATAACCAGCATGTTTTCTTCCATTTCGGGTTTGAAAGGTGCAGCTTTCAACCTGGCCAGGTATTCTGGTACTTGATGGATGTCCAGCGATTCGGGGTACTTCTCGTCAACGTTTTTCGATTGAACTTCAAAGTTGATATTCAACCCTTGTAGCAGTTCTTTTCTGCGGGGCGAATTCGAAGCGAGTATAATTTTATAGTTATCGAGCATAACGAAATTTAAAATGATGACTGAGTAATGGTTTCGGTGTTGAGCCAGTTTCCCTGGGCTCGTAATACCTGTTCAATTACATCGCGAACACAACCTTCTCCGCCTTTTCGATCTGAAATGTATTTCGATATTGATTTTATTTCGGTAACCGCATCGGACGGGCAAGTAGGAATGCCGGTTTTTAACATTATGTCGTAATCGGGCAGATCGTCGCCCATGTACAGTATTTCTTCAGGGTTAACCCGGGTTTTCGACATAAAATCGGCCAGACAATCGGATTTGCTGCCAACAGATAAGTAGATGTGTTCGACACCTAACTTGGCGTAACGGCTCCTGATGTTCTCGTTTCGCCCACCCGAAATAATAGCTACCGGGTAGCCATTGAGCAGGGCATTACGAATGGCAAAGCCATCTTTTACATTGGCGGTTCGCATGGGCTCTCCGTTGGGGTCGATGGGCGATGTGTCGGACGAAAGTACTCCGTCAACATCAAATACAAATGCTTTAACATTTAATAATTCTTCTTTGAAAAACGCCATTTTATTTATTTAGGTAGTTTATGAAACTCGTTGATATTTTCGCTTATTTGAGTGTATAACTTTTTCAATTTCGATTTTTTGCCTAGCATCGATAAATGTTCTTGCATAATGTTTTTGTCCATTCGCAGGGCAGGTCCGGTTTGAGCTGCCCGTGGAGCCATGTTCTTTATTTTCGAAGCGGTTTCGTTTATGAGAGGACGAAGTATTTCAAAAGGAATGTCTTTTTCCTGAAGCAATTCGCCGGCAATGGCATACATGTGGTTTACAAAATTGCAGGCAAAAACAGCCGAGAGATGCAGCTGCTTTCGTTGTTCGGAGCTGATGATTCGTACATCCTTTGATATGGTGCCAGCCAGTTCCATTAATAGATCTTCGTTTTCGGGGGTGTTTGCTTCAATGCAAAAAGGAATTTTGGCAAAATTAACATCGCGGTATTTCGAGAACGTTTGCAAAGGATAAAAAACGCCATAGTTTTTCGAGAATTGTTTGAGTGCATCCATTGGAATGCTGCCGGCAGTGTGTGCAACCAGCTTGTTGTTGAAATTTACTTGTTCGAGTAATCCGGCCATGGCCATGTCGCTTACCGAAATTAGGTAAATGTCGGCTTCGGGAGTAATTTTTTCGGGTTTGGTTACATAGTTACAACCCAGCATACGTGCCAAGGTGAGTGCTGATGTAACTGTGCGGCTGTATACCTGTGCAATGTTTACACCCTTATTTTGTAACTCAAGCGAAACTCTGGTTGCCAGGTTGCCGGCTCCTATTATTGCGATGCTTTTATCCATACTGACTGTTTTGTGCAAATATAACACAACAGCCAAAAAGATGCTTTGTTTATTGCTCGTAAGCTGTAAATCGCAACGAAAAATGAACAATTGATAGTAAAACCTGCCTTTATTATCGCTTCATTTTTTTATATTTGCAGCCGCTTAGCTCGGTTATTTACTATGAATGATTGATTTTTGAGCGTTCGTGTTAGCGAAATGGTCCTGTAGCTCAACTGGATAGAGCAGCGGCCTTCTAAGCCGCAGGTTGTGGGTTCGAGCCCCGCCAGGATCACGCCGAACATGTGGGGGTGCGTGGGTAACTGCGTGCCCCTTTCTTCTTTTGGTAAGGTTGTTAGTTAATTCCCTTCGAGCATGTACTGCCGCAGCTTTTCGGTTTTTGGGTTTTTGAAAATATCGTCGGGGGCTCCCTGCTCAATAATTTCGCCATAGTACATAAATACAACATTGTCGGCCAGGCGTTTGGCTTGTCGTAAAATATGGGTTACCAGCACAATGGTGTAGTGGCTTTTTATTTCGCGAAACAGTTTTTCGATGGTGCTGCTCGACATGGGGTCGAGTGCCGAGGTGGGTTCGTCGGCCAGTATAATCAGCGGTTTAACGGCCAGACCGCGTGCCAGGCAAAGGCGTTGTTGCTGGCCAATCGACAGGTTGTTGGCAGGTGTGTTCAGACGGTCTTTTACCTCGTCCCACAAACCCACTTCGCGCAGGTTTTTCTCAATATTGTGTGCAATAAGTTTTTTGTCTTTAATGCCTTTAAGACGTAATCCGTAGGCTACATTTTTGTAAATCGACATGGGCAGCGGGTAGGGGCGTTGCGAAAGCAATCCCATTTTTTGACGCAGGTCGGCAACATTTTGCCGCGTGTTGAGTATATCGTCGCCATCAATGTTGATGGTACCGGTAACATTCAATTCCTTGTACAGGTCGGTGAGGCGGTTGAGGCTTTTTAGCAGTGTGGTTTTACCGCAGCCCGAGGGGCCTAACAGCACCGTTACCTTGTTTTTTGGAATTTCGAGGTTGATATTTTTCAGAATATGATGGCCCGGTGCATGTACATCAAGGTTTTTGATGCTTATGGCGCTGGGCACCGAAGCTTTTTCGTGACGGGTTGCTTTTAGTGGAGATGGTGTCATAACTTTTGCTTGAACGAGTTCCATAGGTGCTTATTTAACGATTTATTTAATGATGGTTTTTGAGTATCGGCGCGACAATGCTCGGGCTGAGAGACTAATGATGAGTATGATAATGGTTAAAATTGCAGCGGCGGCATAGGCTCTTTCGCGAACTTCGGGGATGGGTGAGCTAAGCTGAAAAAAGATAGCCAGGGGAAGTGTTGCAGCCGGCTCGTCGAGATTTACGGGGATAAGGTCGGTGTAGCCTGCGGTAAACAGCACCGATGCTGCATCGCCAATACCACGGCCAAAAGCCAGCAGAATGGCAGTAATAAGCCCCGGAAATCCTTGTTTCAGCATTATTTTAAAGGCTGTTTCGGTTTTGGTTGAGCCCATGGCCAGCACCGACTCTTGCATGCCAATGGGTATTTTGCTCAGCACCTCGTCGAATGTGCGCACCACAATTGGTGCAATAAGTAAAGCTACGGTAATAATTCCGGCCAACAGCGAGGCATTCATCCCCAGGTAAAGCATCAGCGTAAATCCAAAAGCACCATACACAATTGAGGGAATACCCCACAGTGCATCGAGAAAATAACGTACTGTAGTCTGGGTTTTTTTGTGCCGCACCAGGTGCACGTTGATAAATAATGCCGCGGGCACACCAATAAGTACTGCTATGAGCGTTGCCCCCAGTGCAATATACAGTGAGCCAATAATGGCGTTGAGTACACCGCCCTCTCCTCCGTAATAATAACCTCCTTTTGGGGTTTTGGTAATCATGTCGAACGATAGGGCGTTGAATCCTTTCACAAATATTACAACAATAATGAAAGCCAGTATGGCAATAAGCGAATAGGTGGCTATGCCCGACAGGCTTTTAAATATTTTTTCTTCAATTAGTTTTGCTTGCTTCATCGTTGTTGGGTTTTGTGGATAAAGTATCGAAATACAAGGTTGATTAACAATATTATGACCAACAGCAACAGGGCGGCAAACATTAATGCCGAGTCGTACATTGGTATCGAAAGCATTTCGCCATAGTTATTGGCAATAAGTGCAGGAAGCGGATATCCGGCTTTGAATGGATTGGCTGTTGCCTGTACCATGTTGCCCACTACCATCATGACGGCCAGGGTTTCGCCAAAAGCTTTGGCCAGTCCCAACCCAAACGACGAGATAATGCCCGGGTAGCTGCCACGTATTACCACATGTTTTACCGATTCCCAGTACGAAGCCCCCAATGATAATGAGGCTTCTTGTAAACCTCGTGGTACGGTGTTGAAAATCTCAATAAGCATGTTGAGCATATACGGGATGCACATGATGGCCAGCACAATACCACCCGAAAGAATGGAATAGCCCGACGATTCGGTGTTAAAAAGCGGCGCAAGCACATTGGCGGTAAAAGGCACAACAATAAGCACACCCCACACACCGTAAATAACCGACGGCAACCCGGCCAATATATCAATTACAGGATGCATAATGTCGATAAGCTTTTTGCTAGCAAACTGGGTTAAGTAAATGCCCGCTAACAGGCATACAGGCGCTGCAAACACAAACGACAATAGGGTAACATACATCGAACTGGTTATGAATGGCCAAAAACCAAAATTCCCTTTGTTGGGATGCCAGTTCGACGAGGTAATGAGTTCGCCCAGTGTGTGCTCGCTCAGTAATGGTGCCGATTTAAAATAAAGTGCTACCCCTATAATTACCGGTAAAAGTAAAATGCATACCAGGGCAGCAATCATCCACCCATTTGAAATTCGGTCGCTTATTTTTCGTTTGCTTAACATTTTTTAGTCATTAGTTCCCGATGTCGTTCGTGCCTCACTCATCGGGACTGGTCGCTTGAGCTCCCATCATTAGTAAAAAAGTCATTAGTCAATAGTCATTAGTCATTGGTTATCAGTAATCGGTAATCAGTAATCGGTAATCGGTAATCGGTTGTCCGTTGTAACCTGTAACTTGAAACTTGAAACCTGAAACCTGAAACTTGAAACTTGTAACCTGCAACCTGAAACACACACCCAACATTCCAGTCTTCCATTTTTCCAAGAATCCAGTCTTTCAAAAAAAGCTATAACTTTTGAAGGTATCTATCAATCTTTGCCTTGCTAATGGGCACATACCCGGCTTCTTTGATGTATTGCTGTCCCGTGGTAAGGCACCATTTGATAAAATCGAGTGCCGCTTGTTTCTCGGGTTTGCCGTCCGAAACAAAATACAATTCACGTGCCGGTGGAGAGGGGTATTTTCCTTGGGCAATGGCTGCGAGTATCTCGTCGAAGGTATTGTAGAAATTTTCGTCGGCATCAATCTGTCCGTTTTCATTCAGGTCGATGGGTATCACTTCGATGCCGGGGCGTTTTTTGCCGCTTTCAACATCGTAAATAAAAATGGTGTTGTTAAAAGCCACGCCCAGTGGGTCTTTCCCAACAGCTTCGGCTAACCCGGGGTCACCATAAATGCCAATGCCCTGCAGGTCTTCCTGTGTGCCACCCAGGTATTTTGCCCAAGTTCCGGCAGCACCACATGCATCGGAGCGGGTATAAACAACTATTTCGTTTGCTGCCTCATTTACGAGCAACTGGTTCCAGTTTTTGATGTTTCCATCAATGTAAATGGCTTTTAGTTCGTCGCGGGTTAAGCCTCTTGTTTTTAGCGCGTCGAGATAAGGATTTTCAGCACTAATGGTTGGCAATACGGCATCGATGGTAAGGCCGGCCCACCATACACCTTTGTTAATTTCGGCGGGGGCAATCTCGCGTGAAAACATGCCCAGGTCAACCGTGCCCGAGAGTGCATCGGCCATGCCTTTGCCGGCGCCTCCGCCCGAGATGTTGAAACGTACATCGGGATTTTCTTTCTTGTATTCTTCGGCCCACTTAACCACCAACGGGTACAGTGCAAAAGCTCCTGAAATGCTGATGGTTTGTTCTTTTTTCTCTTTTGAGGCACACGAGCTAAGCAATGCCATAATGAGGATTAAAATGATGGTTTTAGATGTTTTCATACGATTGAATTGTTTGTTTTTTTATGGTATCGTATGGAACTCGCATGATGTGAATTATTTTCAACTTAGAGGTCAATTTTTAACATGCTCGTTTCATAGTCTCTTATTTTTAAAGTGTAGGTGTTATTGTAAGTTGAATGTAAACGAATTGCGAAAATTTGTTGTTGGGCACGCCCTGCAAGGTTCTGAGTGAACCGGTGGGTAAAAAAAAGCAGTAGCCGTTTTCGAGATTTCCCCATTCGTTAAATTGGTATTTTAATACCAGGTCGTTTTCGAAACCCAGATTTTTGTCTTGGGGTGTTAAAGGGTTGCTTTGAGCCAGCTGAAAATATTGGGCTTTGTTGTTGATATTAACCTTATCGTTGATTTGATAATCGAGGAAGAAGTAGTAATGTGCAAGTCCGCCTTGTTGTGTTTGCGATGCAACTGAGCTAAAATAATCCATCGCTCCAAATTTGCTGTGGCGGGCTCCGTAATGTACATCAAACAGCTTGTCGGTAGTTTGTGCACTGCCGGTTTTGCTGTTGCCCGACAAATAACTTAATCCAATTCCCGGGCTGAGTTTTTCGGTTTTATAGCAAGCTTCAAAATCAACAATGAAGGCATTCACTGCCTTGGTTTTGGTGTTTTTTCCATATTGGTAGTATATGTTTCCCCACGACGAAAAATTGCCCTTGTTGTATTTGGCATACACGCCGGTGGTATGCCTGAAATTGAGTGTGTTGGTTGTGTCGGTTTCGGTAATGCCGGCTGCCAATTGTAAAAACGATAGCGTAAGATTGTTGTTAAAATTCCGGTTTAGCCATGCAAAATCGAGGGTTTTAATCCGGTTCGACGGGTAATAATTTTCCGCTTTTAAATCGGAAAGATTGTTCCATGTGCCGGCAAGGTGTAAGTTCCAATCTTTCAACTTAAATTTTAACAACAGCGCATCGTGGCTCAATCCGTTTTGATTCCAGTTGCGGGCAGCTAATATGCGTTGACTGTCGTACTTAAAAGCTTGTCGCCCCACTTTGATGCTTAATTTATCGCTGGTTTTAATTTCTGCATAGCCTTCAAACAGCCCAATCGAATTGTTTGTGGCCACTCCCGATGAGCTCCAGCTTGCATCGCCACCCCAAAGGCGCACGTCCTGCGGCGTAATATTCAATGTTAGCAAGTCGCTTTTGTAGGCAAAACTGATGCGGGTTCGTTGCGAAACGATGCCGGTTGGATTAGCCCCATCGGCTGCAAGTTTTTTATAGCCGTCGCGCAGCTCAAAGCGGTTACGAAGCTGGGCATCGATTGTTATCTGTGCCTGACTATGGTTTTGCAAACAAATAATGCAGCACAATGCAAGTAGAAGTTTTTGTTTGTTCATAAATCTTTTTTATGGTTAACTAAGAGATTAAGATTGGTGCAAAGTTGAAGTTTTGGAAGCAGGGGTAAAACAGCGTAAAAACGTAAAATGCCTATACGTGTTTAATGACAAATTCTACGTATAAAAACGTAGGAGTGGTTATTTTTCAGACAGGAAAAGTGTAATGGATTACATAAAAAAAACGTAACAATATGTAATGGGATACAATAAAATATGAAATAAGTTGTAATGGATTACATAAAAGATGTTTCCGACAATATCGAAACCGGTTTCGCAAATCACATTCCACTTTGGTTATTTGGGTTTTTGTATTGAATGTTTTTATACTTCAACAACCCCGTTTTTTATGGCAAACATTACCAACCCGGCAGTGTTTTTTGTGCCCGATTTCGACAGAATGTTTTCGCGGTGTTTGTCAACGGTACGTTTGCTTATGTTGAGCACATCGGCAATTTCCTGGTTCGATAAGCCTTTGCAAATTTGGTAAAGCACTTCGGTTTCGCGCTCGCTGAGGTCGGTGTTCTTTTGTGGCTGGTTTTTGCGGTTGATGCTGTTGAGCAATCCGCTTAAAATTTCCTGTGAAAAATAATTTTTGCCGGCCATCACATTTTTAATGGAAGCTTCAACGTCGTCGATGCCCGAGTTTTTCAATATGAAACCTTTGGCGCCGGCTTCAATCATTCGGGTGTAATAGTCTTCTTCGCCGTACATCGATAAGGCTATAATGTTTGTTCCGGGGTACATTTTTAGTACTTGCCTGCATGCTTCAATGCCATCGGTTTCGGGCATGTCGATATCCATAAAAATGATGTCGGGTGTACGCTGCTCAAGCAACTGGAATAATTCATGCGCGTTGGCTGCAAGTTTTACCTCGTTTACATAATCGAGGTTGCTCAGCAGCAGTTGCATGCCTTCTCTAAAAAGCTGGTGGTCGTCGACCAAAATGAGTGAAATTTTATCCATGTTACTCAATGTTTATGCTAATTTTTACCTGCACACCCTCGTTGGGGCTTGTAAAAAAATGAAAACGCCCGTTAAGCGATTTGATACGTGATTTTATATTCGAAAAGCCTTGTCCTTTGTTAGCAAAGTTATCTTTTTCCATGTCAAATCCTTTCCCATCGTCAATATATTCGAGGTTTATGTGGTGGTCGGTTTTTAGAATGTCGATATAAATATTGTTGGCGTTGGCGTGTTGCAAGGTGTTCGAAATCAGCTCGCAAACTATGCGGTACAGCACTACTTCAATATTATAGGCAAAACGCTGGTTGTCGATGTTGTTTGTGTATTTGATTTTGGGTTTGTCGATAATATTCAGCTTGCCAATAAACGATTTAATTGCTTTGTGCAGCCCGAATTTATTGAGGACATGCGGGCTCAGGTTATTCGATATTTCTTTTAAGGTAACAACCGATTCGTCGATAAGCTTTTCGGCATTAATTATCACTTTATCGTTGCTGTTGTCGCTGTTTCGTTTGACCGAGATAGCCATTTTAACCGACGACAGCAGGGGGCCAAGCCCGTCGTGTAGCTCTTTGGCAAAGCGCTGGCGTTCCTTTTCTTCGGTTTTTATGATGGCCGAAAGAACCCTGGCTTCGTTTTGTTTGCGTAGCTGGTCGAAGCGTTTTTGCAGATTGAAAATACGGCGTACAAACGCCAGACTTATCAGCATAATTACCGAAATAAATACGCCGGTCCAGCTGCTCAGCATTTGCGAAGTAAACTTATAATCGATGTTGTAAATTTCGAAAAGCTCGAAAACACGGCGGAAGGCCATCAGTAAAAAACCGGCCGATATGAGCCACCAGGCAATGTTTGTACGGGTTCGTTTAACCAGCGAGAGGGCAATAATTGCAGCACCAAACTGCAAAATAACCGATAATATCAGGGCAATTTTGATGGCCATAGCAAAAAGTTTTTTCTGCGAATTTAGAGAAAAACTTTTTTAAACGTTCTTTATGCATAAATCGTTTTTGCCGGTTGTATTTCTGTTTCGAAAAGTACGACCTAAGATTTTAGTCTTTGTCGTAGGTAAATTTTTGCAGAATATGCCCCATGCGGTCGCGTTTGGTTTTCATGTAAAACTCGTTGTAGATATTGGGTTCAATTTCAATTGGAATGTTTTCAACCACTTTCAAACCGTAACCTTCGAGGCCAACACGTTTAACCGGATTGTTCGATAATAGTCGCATTTTACGTACGCCCAAGTCTCTTAGAATTTGTGCGCCAACACCATAGTCGCGTTCGTCGGGTGCAAACCCCAGATGTACGTTTGCATCAACCGTATCGAGACCTTCTTCCTGGAGTTTGTAAGCTTTAATTTTATTTAAAAGGCCAATTCCGCGGCCTTCCTGGTCGAGATAAACAATAACGCCTTTGCCTTCTTTTTCAATCATTTCCATCGATTTATGCAGCTGGTCTCCGCATTCGCAACGTAACGAGCCAAAAATATCGCCGGTAACACACGATGAATGCATGCGTACCATTACCGATTCTTCTGGTTTCCAGTCGCCTTTTACCAGGGCAACATGTTCTTTCCCGTTCGATTTTTGGAGGTAAGGGATGATTTTGAAGTCGCCGTATTTGGTTGGAAGTCGGGCAGCTTCACCTCTTTTTATAAGACTCTCTTTTTCGATGCGATAGGTAATAAGGTCGGCTATCGAAATCACTTTAAGGTCGAATTTTTTTGCAATGTCGAGTAGTTGAGGCAATCGGGCCATGGTGCCGTCGTCGTTCATTACTTCAACCAAGATTCCGGCAGGTTCGAGTCCGGCCATGCGCGCAAGGTCAACGGCTGCTTCGGTGTGACCCGAGCGGCGCAATACACCACGATCTTTGGATTTAAGTGGGAAAATATGCCCCGGGCGTCCCAGCTCTTCGGGTTTGGTATTTTTATCGGCCAGTAACTTAATAGTAACAGAGCGGTCGTAGGCCGAAATTCCGGTGCTTGTGCCATGCCCAAGTGCATCAACCGACACGGTGAAAGGCGTTTCGTGAAGCGATGTGTTCTTGCCCACCATCATTTCGAGTTCAAGCTCGTTGCATCGTTCCTCGGTTAACGGCGCACAGATTAGGCCTCGTCCTTCTTTGGTCATGAAGTTGATCATCTCGGGTGTAACCTTTTCGGCTGCAGCTATAAAATCGCCTTCGTTCTCTCTATCTTCATCGTCAACAACGATGACAATTTTGCCATTTTTAATATCGTCAATGGCTTCATCTATTGTGTTTAGCTTATTGTTGAAGTCGCTCTGTTGGTTTCCAGACATTTGATTTTACCCCTTTTAGTGATTTAAAAAACCCAATTAACAACGACAGATTCATTGTATAAAAGTGGGTTACGAACCGCAAAAGTACTACATGAAATCCAATTTTCTTAAGAAAGATGTCAGCAATTACCGAAAAAGTAACAATTACTTGCAGTAGTAATGCAATTTTGTAATGTAAGGCTACAGGCCACAGAAAGATGTTTGAAACGAAGGCTAAAAGAATGAAGAAAGGGCCAAACCATCGGAGTATTTTGTGTGAGAAGAAACAAAAGCCTGCAGGTTGAAATACATTTAACCACAATGGGGCAAAGTGCCATAAATTCTGAAAATTCCCGGTTCCAATCCTTATTTTTCGTTTAAATTCAATTGCAAGGTTGTTCGATACATCTTCGTAAACGATGGCGTTTGTGTTGTTTATGGCCATTTTATCTTTTTGCAATACATTCATGCAAATAAAAAAATCATCAACAAGATAATTTGAGGGTACCGGGGTGTATAGATTTTTTCGAATGGCATAGCATCCGCCAAAAGGACCAATCATAGTTCCAAAGGTTTTACTTTCCAGCGATTTTACATAAACCTCGTGAGATATATACGATTTCTCCTGAAAGGAGATGCCGTGACGCGTAATTCCATAGTTTTGCATGTGGGTATCGACCAGCCCAATACGTTCGTCTGAAAAATATTTTACCAGTTCGGTGAGTGTGTCGGCCTGCATTAAAACGTTGGCATCGGTAAGTATCAGTAGTACGCCGCTTGCTTTTTGTTCCAGCTGGTTAATGATGTTGATTTTTCCTTGTCGTTTTTCGAATACGAAGAATTGAAGGTTGTTAAATTCTTTGGATAGTTTTTCGAGAATCTCGTTCGTTCCATCGCTTGAATTGTCGGAACCGATCAGTACTTCAATTCGATGTGTTGGATAGTTGGTTTTGTAAATGCTCCGTATTTTTTGTTCGATGATGCGGCTTTCGTTGTATGCGGCTATAAGTACCGAAAGTTTAGGCTGATGTGTAGCTTGCGTGTTGGTATTTATTTGTATTTCTCCCTTAAGCCGCACAATTAGCTTCAGCAACAAAGGGTAGAGCACATACGAGTGTGCTATAGCCAGTACCGAAAGCCAAAATAGTATATGAAATAGTATCATTTAATGTGTTGCTTGTAAAATGTTGCCAGCTTTTCGATAAGTAATTGGTTGTCGAAAGCCGATTTTACAAATTTAGAAGCTTTTAGCCCGGTTGCAAGAGTTTTTTCTTTGTTGGATAATAATTCTATAACAATTTTTGAAAAATCGTTCTGATTTTTAGCAATGTAGATGTGCTCGTTGTTAATGGCTTCGATTCCTTCACAGCCTATGAGGGTGGTAACAATGCACTTTTGATGCATCATTCCCTCGATAATTTTTATGCGCATACCGCTTCCCGAGAGCAGGGGTACTATAAACAAACCGTTTTCCTGCATAAATCTGGCTGCGTTTTCAACTTCACCAACGTAATCAATGTGTGGATAGTTGTTGAGTTTATCAACCAGCCATTGTGGTGCATTTCGACCTGCAATTTTCAGCTTGGACTTCGGTCTTTTTTCAAGAATTACCTGCCAGCTTCCGTCTAAAAACCAAAACAAACCTTCCTGGTTTGGTGCCCAGTCGAGTGCTCCGATAAAAAATAAATCGTCGGATTGTGGCTTTTTTATTTCAAACCTTGTATTTGTTGTGTCGATACCGGCCGGAATGGTTATGCTTGGTTTTGTGTTGCCCATCTGGTTTAACATCTTTTCGTCGCGTTGTGTAATGGCCACCAACAAATCGTAGGTATTTAAAGCATCCGTTTCAAATTGTTTTAAGCGCGATGTTAGAATTTTGAGATATAGCTTTTTTAGCCCTTTGCTGTGAGCAAGCGTACGTTGCCATATTTCGTGCTCAATATTATGGCTGCGGTAGGCAATCAGTGCATTCGAGTATTTGCGAATGGTGCCGATATAGGGGCAAAGATATAAGCCTTCGAGCTGTACAACATCGAAATTCGTAGCCTTTAAAAGTACTTCGAGCTTATGCCGGTAGGTTTTATTGATAAAACGTTGAGCATTATACGGAAGGCGCGAGTTTACAAGGTTTACAAATGCCTCGGCGGGGGAGATTTTAGCCGGAACTTCGACCAAGTGGAAAATAATTTTTGATGTGAGTTCATTCGGCAATTCGAAGGGCGAGATGTGGTGCTTAAAGGTATTCATTGCCAGCACCGTAACGTGATGTCCCGCGTCGGCAAAGGCTTTTATCATTGATAGTGATGCGATAGAACCACCATCTTTAGGTGGGTAGGGGGGTTTGTTATTTAGAAAAAGTATCTTCATTATTGTTCTTCTTCGAGGGTTTCAAAAACCTGAAAATGTTCAACGATTTTAGGATACGATTGTAGGTTTCTTTATTCAAAAGCAATGAGTCGGTAACGGCCTGATGAGTAAGAATAACGCCGATGAACAGAAATACCAAAGAGGGGAGCCAAACTACGGTGTCGACGCGCCAAACACCTTCGCGGGCTACTTTTTTGCCAATAACCGTAAACAAATAGTAGGCAATAAACAGCAAAATTGAAACAACAACCGGCATACCAAAACCTCCTTTGCGAATAATTGCCCCAAGTGGAGCTCCAATAAAAAAGAACATCAGGCATGCAAACGATAAAGAATATCTTTCGTGCCAGGCAATCAGGTGTTTGTTGATCTGAACCATGCGGTTGTATAAATCGGATTGATACTGCAATAAAATGCGCTGATTTTGTTGTGCAAGGCGCTGTGCAGTATTCAATATTACCTTTTTCATGGGTTGTGAAAGCGAAGCAAAAATGGTGTCAATGTGAACCTGATTGCTATCGGGAATAAGCATTGTAATTTTTAGGGTGTCGGGTTTGTATGAGTTTTTAACTGCATTATCGAGAACATCGTTGTATCGAATAGCGAACGACATAACTTTTTCACGTTCGGAGTATTTCATCGACAGGGTGTCGATGGATGCCACAAGTGCTTTGTTGCTTAAAGTGAGGTAGTTGTCTTTAAAATAGCTTTCGTCGGCTCGTTTTAAGTCGAAATCTTTTACGTTTATTACAACTTTTTGATGTTTAAAAGTTTCTTGTCTGAATGGTTTGGTATCTTTTATTCTTCTGCGATTTCCTGTTTGTACATCGTTATAGCTAATGCCGCTATATAAATCAAGAATCATATACTGTTTGTCGTCCGACATGTTAACATAGCCCGAATCGGCAATAATTACGCTGATGTTACCTCTTCCATCGGTGTGGTCGTATATCATCAGGCCTTTTAGTAATTTAGTTTCGTTATCGCGTTTTTTTACTTTAATGCTGTATCCATCAATTTCGTTCGAGAAAATACCCTCTTTTATAATCATTTCGGGGCGTTGTTCTTTTACGCTCCACAGCAAGGCTCGAAATTTTGCATTGGTAACCGGTATAACCTGGTCGGCCAAGAAGTAAGCAAAGAGTGTGATGAAGAGGCTTACAAAGATAAGCGGGCGCATTATTTTTAATAGCGACACACCGCTGGCTTTAATGGCCAGTAGCTCGAAGCGTTCGCCCAGGTTTCCAAAAGTCATTATGGATGCCAGTAGCACAGCCAGGGGGAGTGCCATTGGAACCAAGCTCATTGAAGCGTATGATATCAATTCGATAATAATACCGGTTTCGAGGCCTTTACCAACTAAATCGTCGAGGTATTTCCATAAAAATTGCATGAGCAGCACAAATATGCTCACGAAAAATGTAAGTAGAAATGGCCCGATAAAGCTTTTAATGATATAGGAGTTGAGCTTGTTCATTTATTTCAATTAAAACATGCAAAACTAAGAATATGCTTCGATATGATTGAAAAATAAAACGAAAATTTGCCCTTAATAGTATTGGCGGTGCAAATAATTAAACAATTGAAGTAAGGGTTTAAGAGCCCATGAGATGTTTGAGTGTCGTGATTTGAGAGTCCCACAACGAACGTATTTCGTCAAGCTCGTCATCGTCGGCAAAATCGGTTATCAAAAGTGAAACGTCGCCTGTGAGTTCGTCTCGAGTAATTCTAAATTCGAAATACGAATCATCGTCGAGCCAGTTGAAACGGACAATGAGATTTTCTTTTTTGAGTGCCAGCTCAGCGTCCTGTTCTGCTCCATCCCAGGTAAATGTGTATTTTTTGCCATTAACTGATACATTGTCGGCAAACCACTCGCTGAGCCCCGAAGCAGTACTGAGCCTGTTATACAGTACTTTTGGGGAGCAATTAACAACGTATTCCATTTCGAGTTTTTGTTTGCCCATGGCTAAAAGGTTGAATTGTTATTGTCGCAATATATCAATTAAGTTTTAAAATACCAATATGAACAAAAAATCGGAAAATAAAATTTGCTGAAATATTTAGGCAAAAAGATAAAAACTTCTATATTTGCACCGCTTAAGAAAAAAGGCAGTACGTTAAAATTGATAGATGGCGAGGTAGCTCAGCTGGATAGAGCGTCCCGATACAAATCGGGAAGGCCGGCGGTTCAGTCTCACCAATTGTTCTAAATAACATTTAAATATATTTTTTGGCGAGGTAGCTCAGCTGGATAGAGCGTCCCGATAC